>JAVEZY010000007.1:109901-115569 GCA_034002745.1 Gammaproteobacteria bacterium | reverse complement strand
GCCGCGTTTGCCGCCGGTGGTCATGACGTCGCGGAAGGCGGCGAGGATCAGGGCGGGATCTTGGCCTACGACCTGGTTGGTCCCTTCCTGCACGGTGATCGGGCGCTCGGTATTGTTGCGCAGGGTGAGGCAGGGCACGCCGAGCGCCGTGGTCTCTTCCTGCAGCCCGCCGGAGTCGGTGAGGACGAGCCGCGCGTCGCGGGCGAGTCCGAGCATTTCCAGGTAACCCACCGGCGGCAGCACCAGCAGACCGGGGTGGTCGAGCATGGAGCGCATGCCGAACTCCTCGATGCGGGCGCGGGTGCGTGGATGCATGGGGAATACCACGGGCAGGCTGGACGCGATCTCGCACAGCGCTCCGAGCAGATCACCCAGGATGGCGGGGTCGTCGACATTGGAGGGGCGGTGCAGCGTCACCACCGCATACGCCGCTTCTTCATTCGCGCCCCGGGCAAGGGCCAGGCCGGCGGCGGCGACCGTGTCGGCGGCGGGGACCGCGCGCACGAGGTTGCGCCGCAGGGTGTCGATCATGACGTTGCCGACGAAGTGAATTCGGTCGGCGGCGATGCCCTCGCGTTCCAGATTGTCGCGCGCATGCCGCTCGGTGGTGAACAGCAGATCCGAGATCTGGTCGGTGAGGACGCGGTTGATTTCCTCGGGCATGGCGCGATCGAAGCTGCGCAACCCCGCTTCGACATGAATCACTCGTACGCCTTCCTTCGCCGCCACCAGCGCGCAGGCGATGGTCGAGTTGACGTCGCCGACCACCAGGACGGCGGAGGGTCGCTGCTCGTGCAGGACCGGCTCGAAGCGGCGCATGATCTCCGCGGTCTGCACCGCGTGACTGGCGGATCCCACTTCCAGGTTGATGTCGGGGTGCGGAATGCCGAGATCGCTGAAGAAGCGGTCGTTCATGGCCGCGTCGTAGTGCTGCCCCGTGTGCAGCAGCACGGCTTCCATCGATCCGGCGCCTTCTTCGCGAATGGCGGCGACGATGGGTGCGATCTTCATGAAGTTCGGCCGCGCGCCGACTACACAGAGAATGCTGGACGGGTGTCGCGGCATGGCCAATGCGTTATCCTCTCTCGTGGAATTCAATGCCTGGGATTATAGCGGCTGTCTGGCGAGGGAATCGTAGCATGAGCGCTCCAGTGGCGAGAGATCAGAGGGGGCGGTGACGATGTACTGCGGAATGCACCTGCTGTTCCGGCGTGTCGGGCTGCCTGGAATGTTGCTGATGTTGCTGGCGCCGGCGCTGTGGCCCGCTTCCCCGGCGTTTGCCGCCGGGCTTGTCGAGACCGTGACGCGCGTAAAGCCCTCGATCGTCGGCGTCGCCACGCATCAGATGGTTCGATCACCGCGCACGCGCCTGCTCGGAACCGGATTCGTGGTGGCGGACGGCAACCATGTGATTACCAACGAGCATGTGCTGCCGGAGTCGCTGGATGCCGCCGCCAACGAATTCCTGGTCATCGCCATCGTCGGCGAAGGCGGGCGGGAAAGCGAAGTGCGCAGGGCCGAGCGCGTATCGGTCGATGTGGCGCGGGATCTCGCCCTGTTGCGTTTCGAAGGAGCGCCGCTGCCGGCGCTGGAACTCGGCGAGGCGGCGCCGGCGCACGAGGGTCAGGCGGTGGCGTTCACCGGATTTCCTATCGGCACGCGGCTCGGCCTGGTGCCGGCGACGCATCGCGGCACCATCTCCGCCATAACGCGGATCGTCATGCCGCCCCGGGCGGCGCGCGAGATCACGCCGGCCACCGCGCGGCGTCTGCGGGATCCGTTCGAGATTTACCAGCTCGACGCGACGGCGTATCCCGGCAACAGCGGCAGCCCGTTGTTCGAGCCGGAAGGCGGCGCCGTGCTCGGCGTGGTCAACATGGTCTTCGTGCAGGAGGGCGGCGAACCGACCAGTCGGCCGAGCGGGATCAGCTATGCCATTCCGGTGCGCTATGTCCGCCATCTGCTGTCGCAGGCCGATCTGCTGCCGCGGTGATGGAGGGCATGACGGATTTTCTTACACCCTTTTCAAGCGCTTTCTGTGTCTTATTGTCAATGGTCTGATAGTTAAAAGGTTTTTCGCTATCAGAAATTGTGGTCCGATTCGTGCATTGTCCTGTGCGTGTGAGATTCGTCTGCGAGGCGCCTGGCTCGCATCCCAGCCGGTGGCTTGGTATGATTGCAGGCCATCGATGCCCGTTCGATCGGCTGCTCGCTGGATCCGCCAGACGTAACGTAATGAACCGATGCAGCAAGACAGGTTGAGCCAAATGTCCCAGGAAGAACAAGCGAACCAGCAGTCCGATGTGCTCAATGCGGCCCAGGCGGAAGGCGGTGCCACGCCCTCTTCGAGCCGGCGACGCTTCATCGCCGGGCTGGCGACCGGCTCGATCGTGATGACCGTTGCCAGCCGTCCGGCCATCGCCGGCGGCGGCAAGGGGGGCGGTGGCAAGGGCGACTGGAAGAAGGGCGCCTGGTGCACGCCGTCCGCCTGGGTATCGGGCAACCTGTCCCAGGGCGATACCCGGCAAAGCTGCGGCGGCCGCAGTCCCGGGTACTGGAAGGCCAACGCCAAGCGCTGGCCCTCGAAGTACAAGCCGGGTTCGTGCAAATCGAGCAAGGGCAACTGCACCGAGTACAAGAGCGATGGCACGGCGTTTCACCAGTCCAAGGGCGGCCCGTTCGCCGGTTCGTTCTTTGGCAGCAAGACGATGATGCAGGTGCTGTGGCTGCAGGGGCATAGCGACCCTTATCAGCTCGGCGCGCACATCGTGGCGGCGTTCCTCAATGCGTCCACCATTGCAAATTACGGTATGACCCCCTCGACGGTGGTCGACATGTGGTACCAGCTCAACACCCAGGGCTTCTACCAGCCGTCGCCGGGCGCGCCGATGATGACCGCAGAGGAAGTGGTCATCTTCATCCAGAACACCTTCGACAACTGAGGTCTGCCGGCGCGACGCGCTCCGCATTCGACAGGCATGGAGCAGGCCGAGCGCTGGCGTATCGCCCCTGGTTACGAGTTGCTGTGGTTCGAAGGTGACGATGGCCAGGTCGTCTATCATGGCGGCTCCGGCGATACTCATTTGATCGACGAGGCGGCGGCGGCGCTGTTGCATCTGCTGCAGTCCCGGCCACAGACGCCGATCGCGCTGTCCTCAAGCCTCGTTGCCGATGGCAGAGTCGCGGCCGATGAGGCGCCGGAGTACACTGCGATGCTGTTGCAAGAACTCGCCCGCCTGGGGTTGGTGGAGCCCTGTCCTTGAGAGTCGCCGATCTTTCAGACGCCGAGCTGCGCGCCGCTCTTCAGGGCGATGGGCTGGATATTCGCACCGGCCCTTTCGCCTGCCGCATCCGCTCCGAACTCCCCGATATCGCCGACAATATTGGTCTGCTGTATGCGGACCAGCCGTTGGGGCAGTCGGATGAATTCATCGATTTCGATGTGCGCATCGCGCCGCCCCGGGGGTTGCGCCGCTGGTGGCGGCCGCAGGTGCTGTTCCGGTATGACGACTGGGTACCCTTCAAGCCGCTGCCCGCGGACCAGGCGGTTCCCATGCTCGAATGGGGGCTGAACTGGTGCGTATCGAGCCATGCCCATCAATATCTGATCCTGCATGCGGCAGTCCTCGAGAAGGATGGTCGCGCCCTGATCTTTCCCGCCCCGCCGGGCTCGGGCAAGAGTACGCTGTGCGCGGCGCTGGCATGCCATGGCTGGAGATTGCTGTCGGATGAGCTGGGACTGATCGACCTGCAGGATGGTCACTGCCATGGTCTTGCCCGGCCGGTCAACCTCAAGAATCGGTCCATCGACGTGCTGCAGGAGAGACTGCCCGAAGCCGTGTTCTCGCGGCCGTTTCGCGATACCGCCAAGGGCACCGTTGCATTGATGCGTCCGCCCGAGGAAAGTGTGCGTCGCGCAGCGGAACCTGCCATGCCGGGATGGATCGTCTCGGTGCGTTACGAGGCGGGCGCCCGCACCCACTTCAAGGCGTGCGGCAAGGGGCGCATGTTCATGCAGGTCGCGAATACCGCCTTCAATTACATTCTGCTCGCACAACGCGGCTTTCGTTCTCTCGGCCAGCTGGTCCGCACGAGCGACTGCTACGAACTCGTCTACAGCGATCTCGATGATGTCCTTGCCCTGTTCGACAGACTGGAGCCGCCGGAAACACGAGAAGTGGCGGGCTAGTCCATGCGGCAGCGCCTGATCCGAGAGCTCGCAGTGCTCGCCCTGCGAAGTCCGGAATGCCTCCCTGGATTCACTCCGGCCGAATGGAGTCTGCTGGTGCGCCAGGCTCGCAATTCGGGCGTACTGGCGCGCCTGCAGGCGCGCCTCGAGGCGCAGGGAACCCTGCAGGATGTGCCGCTTGCCGCGCGCAATCATCTGGAAGCCGCGAGGCGTATCGCCGACAAGCAGATGCAGTCGGCCCGCTGGGAGATCGTGCAGATCCGCGCGGCGCTGGAGGACAGCGGTATACCGGTAGTCCTGCTCAAGGGTGCCGCTTACCTTGCCGCGGGGCTGCCGCCGGCGATCGGACGGATGTTCGCCGACATCGACATCATGGTCCCCGAGACGGCGCTGGAGCAGGTGGAGAAGCGCCTGATGCTTCATGGCTGGATGGCGGAGAAGCTGCACCCCTACGACCAGCGCTACTACCGCGAATGGATGCACGAGCTGCCGCCGCTGCGGCATTGCCGCAGGGGGACGGTCATCGATGTCCATCATGGCATTCTGCCCCGGACCTCACGTTACGCGCTGGATTCTCGCCTGCTGCACGAAGCGGCGGTGCCGGTCGGCGACGGGTCCGCCCTGCGCATGCTGGCGCCCGCCGATATGGTGCTGCACAGCATCGTCCATCTGTTCTGTGACGGAGAGTTCGATCGGGGGCTGCGCGACCTGTACGACATCGACGACCTGATCGTCCATTTCTCCGCCGACCCCGCCTTCCCCGCGCGACTGGCGGACCGCGCCATCGCACTGGGGATTGCCCGTCCCCTGTATTACGCGCTGGTCTGGAGACAGCGGTTGCTGGGAAAACCGGCGCACGAGGACCTGGAGCCCGCCATGCGAGCCGGTGCTCCCGGGCCGGTCATCGGCCTCCTGATGAGCGCGCTGCTCGAGCGGGCGATGTTGCCATCGCATCCGAGCTGCGATCAGGCCTTTACCGGTGTGGCGCGCAACCTGCTCTACATGCGCGGCCATTGGCTGCGCATGCCGCCGCGCCTGCTGCTGCCCCATCTGTGGCGAAAGGCCTGGCGCGGTGACAGTGAGAATTGAAAAATCGAAAGAGGAAAGCGGGAGGCTGTTCGGTGGCAGCGGCCCCTCGGAAGTGCACTCGGGAGGGGTCAGACCCTTTGTGCCACCTGGACGGCAGCGGTCTCGGCCGCTGATCAGGATCGTTGCGCTTCACGCGCTCTCGAGCTGGGGTCGGACCCCGGTTGCCACCCCGGGAAGTGCACTCGGGAGGGGTCAGACCCTTTGTGCCACCTGGACGGCAGCGGTCTCGGTCGCTGGTCGGGATCTCCGCGCTTTGCGCGCCTGCAAACCCGGGTCTGACCCCGTTGCTGCCCAGACCCTTTATGGCCACCTGGACCGCAGCGGTCTCGGCCGCTGATCAGGATCGTTGCGCTTCACGCGCTCTCGAGCTGGGGTCGGACCCCGGTTGCC
>JAVEZY010000007.1:13542-109891 GCA_034002745.1 Gammaproteobacteria bacterium | reverse complement strand
GCAAACCCGGGTCTGACCCCGTTGCTGCCCAGACCCTTTATGGCCACCTGGACCGCAGCGGTCTCGGCCGCTGATCAGGATCGTTGCGCTTCACGCGCTCTCGAGCTGGGGTCGGACCCCGGTTGCCACCCCGGGAAGTGCGCTCGGGAGGGGTCAGACCCTTTGTGCCACCTGGACGGCAGCGGTCTCGGGCCGCTGGTCAGGATCTCCGTGCTTTGCGCCCCTGCAAACCCGGGTCTGACCCCCTTGCTGCCCCCTCAAGCCGGGGGCTGACCCCGTTCCGTTCCGCCGCCGCCGCTGCCACTCCTTCAGCCTTGCGCTGCGTCCTCCTGGCCGCCTGATTCGTCGGTGCGCCAGGCTTTGCGTGCCGCGTAGCGTGCGGCGAGCATGACGCCAGCCGCGGCGCCGAGGCTGTTCAGGCCGACATCGCCAAGGCTGGCGTAGCGTCCCGGGACGCCAGCCTGAGCCAGCTCCAGCAGGACGCCGTAAGCGACGGCGATGCCGAAGGAAATCCCGGCTGCGCCGCGGGCGCTGCCAGCGCCGTTGACGGAGAAGAACAGTGTCCAGGCCAGCAGGA
Source organism: Gammaproteobacteria bacterium (assembly GCA_034002745.1). Classification (GTDB taxonomy): domain Bacteria; phylum Pseudomonadota; class Gammaproteobacteria; order SZUA-140; family SZUA-140; genus JAITWN01. The sequence goes on along the minus strand of JAVEZY010000007.1, from coordinate 109,314 downwards.
AATAAGCCGGCACGTGCGCCAGGTTGCTGAGCAGGGACCAGGAGATCCATGGGGCCGGAGCCTGGGGCGGCGAAGGCGGGACAGGGTCCGCGGGCAGGGTGGAGATCAGATAGAGCCCCATCATCAGGGCCAGAGAGGCGGCCATCGGCAGGACGCGGATCATCTTTGCTCGCCGCGCGGGATTCGACATGCGGGATTCAGCCCTATTGCTTTACAATACGGGCAATTATACCCGGGATGGCGGCGTCCAATGTACGAATCGTTTTACAGGCTGCAGGGAAAACCGTTCCGGCTGACGCCGGATTTCCGTTTCTTCTTCGAGAGTCAGGGGCACAAGCGGGCCATCGCCTATCTGCGCTATGGCCTCGAGCAGCGCGAGGGTTTCATCGTCATCACCGGCGGCATCGGCACCGGCAAGAGCACGCTGGTCGACATGCTGTTCCAGATGATCAGCCGTCAGCAGATCGTGGCGGCGAAGGTCGTGACCACGCAGCTCGATGCAGACGACCTGTTGCGCATGGTCTGTGCCTCCTTCGGTCTGCCGCACGAGCAGATGAGCAAGACGGCCCTGCTCAAATCGCTGGAAACCTTCTTCCAGCGCAAGGCCGCGCGCAACGAGCGCGTCCTGCTGGTCATCGACGAGGCGCAGAACATCCCCAAGAGCTCGCTCGAAGAGCTGCGCATGCTGTCCAATATCCAGGTCAACGGTGTGGCCGTGCTGCAGACCTTCCTGCTCGGGCAGGACGAGTTCATGGAGATTCTCCAGGCTCCGGACATGGAGCAGCTTCGCCAGCGGGTGATCGCGACCTATCGTCTGCGACCGCTGTCACCGGAGGAGACGCCCGGATACATCGAGCATCGCCTCCGTCTGGTGGGCTGGGCGGGAGATCCGGCCTTCGATCAGGAAGCGTATGCGGAAATCCACGCCCAGACCGGCGGGGTGCCGCGTCGGCTCAATACGTTCTGCGACCGCCTGATGCTTTACGGCTACCTCGAGGAGATTCGCGCCTTCACCGCGGCGCATGTCCGCGCGGTCGCCGGTGAGTTGCTCGGCGAGATGGATCGCCCGCAGCGTGGTCCGGGTGGGCCCCAGGTGTCCGGCACCGCGATCGATGGCGATCCCTGGCGCAATGACGTGACCGGCCGTCTCACGGCGCTCGAAGAGCGCATGGACGAACTTGAGGATGCGCTGGTACTGGAGCGCGCGCGCAGCAGGGGCTGAGTGAGGTAGCGGAAAGAGGATGCGGCGCCTGCCGTGCGGCGAGTCCATCCGCCCGGCGGGGTTCCTGCGATGGCTTCCTTTCATCTTTCCACTTTTCTCTTTTCCCTGCGCCCTCTTTATTTTTCGCGGCCGTTGATTGTGCTATCCTCCGCAACTTGTGGTTTGAGCCTGACATAAGAACTCAATCCGTAAAAACAGTTGTTCAGACTTCAATTCATGATTCGAGGGGGGTCATGCACGTGAAGAAGTGGCTCGTTATGATCTTTTCCTGCGGCCTGGCGCTGGGGATGGCGAATGCGGCTGTCGCCGATGGCGATCCGGTGGCCGGGGAAGCCAAGGGTGCAATGTGCGCAGGTTGTCACGGGGCGGATGGCAACAGCGAGGCCGGCATGTTCCCCCGGCTGGCAGGTCAATACTCGTCCTACATTGTGAAGCAGCTCCGTGATTTCCAGCAGGGCCACCGTGCCAACAACGAGATCATGTCCGGCATGGCCGCGACCGTGGCCTCGGTTGAGGACGCAAAGGACATCGGTGCGTTCTTCCAGGTGCAGAAACTCGCCAAGCAGCCCATCATGCCGACCGATCCGAAGCTGGTCTCCCAGGGAGAGAAGATCTACAACCAGGGGGTTCCCGCGAGCGGTGTCTACGGCTGTGTGAACTGCCACGGTCCGAAGGGTACCGGCAAGTCCGAGAACATCGCGCAGTTCCCGCGCCTGGTCGGACAGCACAAGGAATACCTGGTGAAGCAGCTGACCGATTTCCGCGCAGGCACCCGGGCCAACGATCCGGCGGGCATGATGAAGGATATCGCCAGGAAGCTCACCGACGACGAGATCTCGGCGGTATCGGAGTACCTGGCCGCTCAGGTTCCCTGATCGCAGCGGAACGCCACCAGATGGTCGGCGGCGAGGCTCAGGCTGACGTCCTCGCCCATCTGGTGGCGGTTGTGGCTCGGGAACAGTGACAGCACTTCGGTTCCGTCCCGCAGCCGTACTGTATACAGAATCTCGGCACCCTTGAATGCCTCCCTGACGATGCGCCCATGCAGGGGGCCGTCGGCATCGGGGACCACATCGTCGGGGCGCAGCAGTACGTCGACCTCGCTGCCTGCGGGCCAGTCGTAGTGCTGCGAGCCCTGTATCCTCCCCATCGCTGTCTGCGCGGTTCGAGCGTCGACCAGCGTTCCCCTCACCAGCACTCCGTGGCCGATGAAACCCGCGACAAAGCGGTTGATGGGCTGATGATACAGGTTGAACGGGGTATCCCATTGCACCAGCTCGCCAGCGCTCATGATGCCGACCATATCGCTGAGTGCGAATGCCTCGTGCTGATCATGCGTGACCATGAGCGTCGTTATGCGCTGTTCCTTGAGAATGATGCGAAGTTCCGCGCCGAGACGCTCGCGCAGTTCCACGTCCAGGCTGGAGAACGGTTCGTCCAGCAGCAGCAACTCGGGGCCGATCGCCAGGGCGCGCGCCAGAGCCACCCGCTGCTGCTGTCCACCGGACAGCTCGTGCGGATACCTGTTCTGCGCGCCCTGGAGTCCGACCAGGTCCAGCAGGCGATTGACCCGGGCGCGCCGCTCGCTGCGTGAGACGCGGCGCAGGCCGAAGGCCACATTGTCCTCAACCGTGAGATGGGGGAAGAGGGCGTAGTCCTGCGATACCATGCCGATATGGCGCTGCTCGGGCGGGATCCGCATCTCGGGTGAGGAAACGATGCGGCCGTTGATGGAAATGGTGCCGCGGTGGAGCGGTTCGAACCCCGCGATGGCGCGCAGCACGGTGGTTTTGCCGCATCCGCTCGGACCCAGGAGGCAGGCAATGGTTTCCCGTTCCAGGCGCAGCGTGAGGCCATTCACCGCCACGTGATCCTGGTGGCGGCATTCGATGTCGCGGGCTTCGAGCAAAGACGAGGACATCTTCGATGGCCCGTCTACGCCGGGCGGAGGAACAGGAGCGTCGCGCCTGTCACGGAATCACGCGGGGGTGCCGACGAGCAGGAATTCGAGCAGCGCCTTCTGGGCATGCAGTCTGTTCTCCGCCTCCTGCCATACCACGCTCTGCGCGCCATCGATGACTCCCGCCGACACTTCCTCGCCGCGATGCGCTGGCAGGCAATGCATGAAGAGGGCATCGGCGGCGGCGCGGCTCATCAGGGTCTCGTTCACCTGGTAGGGGCGGAAGGCGGCATTGCGGCTTTCGGCCTCGTCTTCCTGACCCATGCTCGCCCACACGTCAGTGACGACCAGGTCGGCGCCATCGGCCGCCGCATGGGGGTCCTCGAGTATGGTGATCTGCGCGGGCTCGCAGTTCTCGGGCAGCCGGGGCTCGTAGCCGCGCGGAGAAGCGATGCGCAGCGTGAATCCGAGCATGCGCGCAGCATCGATGTAGGAATTGCACATATTGTTGCCGTCACCGATCCACGCTACCACGCGACCCTCGATCTCGCCCCGCAGTTCGATCCAGGTCTGCAGATCCGCGAGCAGCTGGCAGGGGTGCTGGGTGTCGGAAAGGCCGTTGATCACCGGAGCCTGCGAGCAGGACGCGAAACGCTCCTGGCTTTCGTGCGTGAAGGTGCGGAGCATCACCGCATCGACCATGCGCGAAAGGACCCGCGCAGTGTCTTCGACGGGTTCGCCGCGGCCAAGCTGCGTGTCCCGCGGCGACAGGAAGATCGCGCCGCCGCCGAACTGGATCATGGCGGTCTCGAAGGATACCCGGGTGCGGGTCGAGGATTTCTCGAATACCATCCCGAGCACGCGATTGCGCAGCGGTTCGTAGTTTCTGCCGCTGCGCTGCATCTGCTTGAGTTCGATGGCACGGTGCAGCAGGGATCGAAGCTCTCCCGGCGACAGGTCGGGAAGGGCGAGGAAGTGCCTCACGTTGCCGGCGCTGCGATCGTTCATCGGGCGGCCGCGCCCGCACTGCGCGGGGCTTCCGGCTGGCGATCGACGGTGCTCGTGATCGCGCCGATGACGCGCCGCGCCATCTCGTCGATTTCGGCCTCGCTGGCAATGAGCGCCGGCAGCAGGCGCACCACGCGCTCGTTCTGCACGCTGACCAGGACGCCGTGCTCGAGGGCCGCATCGCGGGCAAGCGTGGGGCAGGGGCGGGCGAGTTCGATGCCGATCATCAGACCGCGCCCACGGATCTCATTGATGCGCGGATCGCCTGCGAGTCCGCGGCGCAGGGCGCCGATGAGCCGTTCTCCGAGCGCCGCCGCGCGCTCGGTGAGGTTTTCCTCTTCCACGGTGCGGATCACTGCCAGCGCCGCCGCGCAGGCCAGCGGGTTGCCGCCGAAGGTCGAACCGTGATTGCCGGGCTGGAACAGCTCGGCCGCCTTGCCGCGGGCCAGGCAGGCGCCTATCGGCACGCCGTTGGCGAGTCCCTTGGCAACCGCCATCACGTCCGGCCGCCAGCCATGGTGCTGGAACGCGAACCAGCGCCCGGTGCGGCCCATGCCGGTCTGGATCTCGTCGAGCATCATCAGCCAGTCATTGGCGTCGCACAGGCTGCGCACCGCATCGAGCCAGGCGGGATCGGGCAGGTTGATTCCGCTTTCGCCCTGGATCGGCTCGATCAGCACCGCCACCACCTGGGGTGAGTTGCGGGCGACCGTCATCAGCGCTTCGATGTCGTTGTAGGGTACGCGGATGAAACCCTGCACCAGGGGTTCGAAGCCGGCCTGCACGCGACGGTTGCCGGTTGCCGACAGCGTCGCCAGCGTGCGCCCATGAAAACTGTTCTCGGCAACGATGATCGCCGGATGCGGGTTGTCACGACGATGTCCCCACAGGCGGGCGAGCTTGATCGAGGCTTCCACCGCCTCGGCGCCGGAGTTGCCGAAGAAGGCGCGATCCATACCCGAGACGCGCGTGAGTTCGTCCGCGAGTTTTTCCTGCAGCGGATTGCCGTACAGGTTCGAGGTGTGCAGCAGCCGCCCGGCCTGCTCGCGGATGGCGGCAGTGACCGCGGGGTGGGCGTGCCCCAGCCCGCAGACGGCGATGCCGCTCAGCGCATCGAGCCAGCTCCTGCCTTCGGCGTCATGGAGCCATACGCCCTCGCCGCGCTCGAACGCGAGCGGTAGCCGTGCATACGTGTTCATCAGGTGGTCAGACATGGATCGGATCCCGCCCCCAAAAAAACAAGCCATCGATTATACCCAGAATCGCTGCGGGAAGAAGTCGGCAGCGTGGTGCTGCCCGGGAGGCGGAAGCGGAAGGCCGGGTGGCCGCCCGCTTCGCCGGCGGATGGGTCAGCCCAGGTTCCTGGAAACGAAATCCCAGTTGACGATGTTCCAGAAGTTCTCGAGGAATTTGGCGCGTGCGTTGCGGTAGTCGATGTAATAGGCGTGTTCCCAGACGTCGCAGGTGAGCAGCGCCTGGCGTCCATCGGTCATCGGGGTGCCCGCGTTCGAGGTGCTGACGATGTCCAGCGAACCATCGGCATTCTTCACCAGCCACGCCCAACCGGAGCCGAAGGTGGTCAGCGCGGTCTGGGTGAAGCGCTCGCGGAACTGGTCGAAGGAGCCGAATGCCTTGTCGATGGCCTCGGCTAGCTTGCCGCTCGGCGCACCGCCGCCGTTCGGGCTGAGGCAGTTCCAGAAGAAGGTGTGATTCCACACCTGGGCGGCATTGTTGAACATGCCTCCCGAAGAGCGCTTCACGATCTCCTCCAGCGGCAGGTTCTCGAATTCCGTGCCCTTGATCAGCTTGTTCAGGTTGTCGACATAGGTCTGGTGGTGCTTGCCGTAGTGATATTCCAGCGTCTCTGCCGACATGTGCGGCTCGAGGGCGTTCTTGGCATAGGGCAGTTCCGGAAGCTTGTGGGTCATGACGGAATCCTCTTGGTCACGGGGACGGAAAAAGCCAAGGGCGCTTCCTCCTTCACTGCCTCGACGGGCCGTATCCGCCACGCCTGACCGGTGATGGGGGAAGCGCCCCCTTTTCTGGCATGCAAACGATTCTAGGACAGCGCGCAGGTGCTTACAAGGATTGGTTTTTTTGTGCCGTTACCCATACTTGATGGCGGGAAATCGCTGGTCTGCGGCCGCATGTCCGATTGAACCGCTATGGTATTGCCCTTATGATTCGCTTTGGCCGCGAGCCCCCGCAATTCAGTGAGGTAATGCACGATGGATGTGATGGACAGGATCAGGCAGCAGATCGAAGGCAACCCGATCGTGCTGTATATGAAGGGTACTCCGCAGATGCCGCAGTGCGGCTTCTCCAACTACGCCGCTCGCGCGCTGCAGGCATGCAATGCCGATTTTGCATCGGTCGACGTGCTGGCGGACCCCGAGATCCGGCAGAATCTGCCACGGTACGCCAACTGGCCCACCTTTCCGCAGCTCTACATCCAGGGCGAGTTGATTGGCGGCTGCGACATCATGCGCGAGCTCTATGAGAGCGGCGAACTGAAGAAGATGGTCGACGCCGTCCGCTGACCGGTGCCAAAAGGGGACGCTCCCCCTTTTCAGGGGAGCGTCCCCTTTTCCTTTTCGGCCCCCGTATCCCAACGATTGACGATTTCGCAGAACAGCGCGGCGGTGATTTCCGCATCGTAGATCGCAGTGTGAGCGCGGGACTCATCCCATTCCAGTCCGGCGCTGCGCGCGGCCCGCGCCAGCACGGTCTGACCATACGCTACACCGGCGAGGGTGGCGGTATCGAAGGTGCTGAAGGGATGGAACGGGTTGCGCTTCACGCCGGCGCGGGTCGCGGCGGTGTTGATGTAGCCCAGATCCAGCCCCGGATTGTGTCCCACAAGGATGGCGCGTGTGCAGCCGGCGTTTCGCACCGCGGCACGCACCGCGGCGAACACCTTGCGCAGCGCTTCGCCTTCCTCCAGCGCGCCGCGAAACGGGTGCCATGGATCATGGATCCCGGTGAATTCCAGCGCGGCCGGATCGAGTCGCGCGCCCGGGAACGGCAGCACGTTCTCAGCGTGCGTCGCGGTCTGCACCAGCCTGCCTTCACTGTTGAAATCGAGAAGGACGGCCGCGACTTCGAGCAAGGCGTCGGTGGCGGGATTGAAGCCGCCCGCTTCCACGTCGACGACCACCGGCAGAAAGCCGCGGAATCGCGTCGCCATGGGGCCGTGCGATTCGTTTTTTCGAGGGGTTTCATTCATGCCGGCTAGGTTAGGAGAAAAGCCCGATGCTTGAAAGGGGACGCTCCCGTTTGTTGCCAGGGGAGCGTCCCCTTTCTCATCAGTCCTCCCCTTCCTTTCGCCAGGGCGCAGGATCGATGCCGAATTTGCGCATGCGCGAGCGCAGTGTATGCGGATTGATGCCGAGCAGCTGTGCGGCGCCCTTGCGTCCTTCCACGCGACCGTGGGTCAGCTGCAGGGCGGCCTGGATGTGATCGACGATCACCTGGTCGAGCGTGGGGAAGCGCTGGCTGGTGCCGGCAATGCGCTGTCCGCTGCCGCTGCGCGCCGGCACCGACAGTCCCAGGGCGGCTGCCACGTCGAGACGCTGTCCTTCGCCGAGAATCGCCGCGCGCTCGATTACCGAGGCCATCTCGCGGACGTTGCCGGGCCAGGCATAGTCCTGGAGCAGGGCGAGGTCGGCATCGGTGGGCATCTGCGGATGCAGGCCGATCTTCGCCGATGCGCGTCGCGCGAAGTGGCGCGCCAGTTCGGGGATGTCCTGTCGGCGTTCGCGCAGCGGCGGGATGAGGATGGGAAACACCGCGATGCGATACCACAGATCCTCGCGGAAGGCGCCTTCCTGGACCATCGCGGCGAGATCGCGGTGCGTGGCCGCGATCACGCGCACATCGACATGGATCGCTTCCTCTCCGCCGACCCGCGTCAGGCTGCCGTCCTGCAGCACGCGCAGCAGGCGGACCTGCACCGCCGGTGGCAGCTCGCCGACTTCGTCGAGGAAGAGGGTGCCGCCATCGGCCTGTTCGAACCAGCCCTTGCGGCGCGCAGCGGCGCCGGTGAAGCTGCCCTTTTCGTGACCGAAGAGTTCGGAGTCGATGAGTTCCGGCGGCAGCGCGCCGCAGTTGACGCGGATGAAGGGGGCGGCAACGCGCAGGGATCGGTCATGGATGGCGCGGGCGATCACCTCCTTGCCGGAGCCGGTTTCGCCCAGCAGCAATACCGAGCTGTCGGAGGGCGCAACCTGGTCGATGCGGATCATGACCGGCCGCAGGCCGCTGTCGCTGCCGACGATGCCGTCGGCGGTGAGGTCGCGATCGATGGCCCCGACCGTCCGTCGCTTGCTCGCCGCGGCGCGCAGTTTGCCGAGTTCCTCGCGCCGCTCGTGCTGTGCCAGCGCCACCGCCAGCGGCTCGAACAGCTTTTCGAGCAACCGCACCCTGGCAGGCTGCAGGGTGCCTGCCGGAGCCAGCAGTAGGGCGATGGCGCGCGGCGCGCCGTCCTGGTCCCGGGCGATCACCCCGAGCATCGCGTCGCGGGTGGCATGGATCTCCTCCAGCGGCGCGAGCGGTGTCGGCCAGGGGCCGGCGGCGCTCGCCACGGTGCTGCGCTCGTGATCGAACCAATCGAGCAGGGCGCCGAACTGCTCTCCGTTGAGCGCAATGCTGCCGCGGGCAGGGTCGCGGGGCTGGGCGGCGATCGGTCTCAGCCCCATCCGCCGCTTGTCGAACTCAAGAATTTCGATTCCGATCAACTGGATGGACTGCTGCAGCAGGTGTGAAACCGCGGCGGTCACCGCGTCCATGTCATCGTGAAGCCCGATTTCCCGCCATACCTTCAGCAATGTCTCGCTCATTACCAGATTTCCGCTATATATGATGGTTAGCCGTTAATATACACGGAACATCCGTTCAATAAAGCGGAAAATTGAGTGCAGCATTCGGCGCGGCTTCTTTTTATCTAATAAAAACAAAAAGATATATTTTTGGCACGATCCTTGGAATGTCCAGATCGGGAACAGCGACCTCAGCGTCGTCAGCCAGGGAAGGCGCCACAGGGTGATTCGGCCCTGCTGGCAACGTAACTCGAAGTGTCACGCGACAGGCAAACCACAGGAAGCAGATGAACGAGCACAGCAGCACCGAAGAGGCCGTAGCGCGACTGCGCGAGGCCTTGGCAACGATCCGCTTCGGGTCGGTTGAATTCATCATTCATGACGGGCGGGTACTGCAGATCGATCGCAAGGAGAAGCTGCGGCTCGATCCGGCAGGCAAGTCCAGGTCCGCCCAGGGCGGTCCGGGTACGCGGTTCTCTTCTTCATGACGTCTCCCTTGTTCCGACCGGACGACCGGAGGTCTTTTTTGATGGTCTCGACAAACGTTTGAAGGCTGGGCCGGGCCACCGGCAGTCTCGCTCTGGAGGAAAGGAAGAAATGAGAGGTGCAATAAGAATTTCGGCCGCGCTTGCCGCTGCCGTCGCCGTTGCAGGGGCAGGGTCCATCGTCCATGCGGCGGAAGTGAAGGGACCGACGCTCTACGGGCAGCTGAACGTTTCGCTGGATCATCTCGACAACGGCGCCGACAGCGCGCTCAACGTGTCGAGCAATCGCAGCCGCATCGGCGTCAAGGGGGACATTCCCATTCAGGATGGCCTGAAGGCGATTTATCAGGTCGAGTCGGAGTTTCGCGCCGACAGCGCGAATGCGGGAACGCTGGCCTCCCGCAACACATTCGTCGGTCTCGCGGGCGGATTCGGCACGGTGCGAGCCGGACGCTTCGACACGCCGGTGAAGCTGCTCGGTCGCAAGGTCGAGCTGTTCGGCAATCAGGTTGGCGATTTCCGCAATCTGACGCGCGCCGGTTCCGCGTTCCGTGCGGCGACTGCCGCAACCGGGACTGCTCCGGCATCTCCGGCCGTTGCGGCGAACCGCTTCGACGAGCGGCCCAACAACAGCATCGGCTACGATTCGCCGAATTTCGGCGGGGCCTCGTTCAGTCTGCAGTACGCGACCAATCCCGATGACGGCGTCACCGCTACCAACGACTACGACACGCTGAGTGCCGCGCTGAACTATGCCAGCGGCCCGCTGTATGTCGGCGTCGGCTACGAGCAGAACGGCAATGCGGCGCCTGGTCAGGATGACCCGAACGCGGTCCGCATCGCCGGCTACTACGATCTCGGCGCAGTCCGACTCACCGCGCTGTGGCAGTCGATCTCGGCCAACCTGGAGCAGAACGACGAAGACGTCTACGGCGTCGGCATCCGCTACAAGCACGACAGCGCCTGGGCGCTGAAGGCCCAGTGGTACCAGCTGAGTGCCGATCGCGCCGACGCCGACGCCACGCTGGCGGCCATCGGCGCCGAGTATGCGCTGGCCAAGCCGGTAACCCTGTATCTCGACTACGCCATCGCGGACAACGACGACAACCGCGGCACCACGCCGTACCGCGAAGGCCGTGGAGACAATCTGGCGATCGCCGCCAACGGCGAGAAGGGCAGCGCGCTGTCGTTCGGCGCCATCTATCGCTTCTGAACGGAAAGGAGTTCAAGGAATGAAACTGGTCAAATCACTGATCGCCGTCGCAGCGTTGTCCGCCGCTTCGATCGTGCATGCGGCAAGCGTCGACTTGCTCAATGTCTCCTATGACCCGACGCGTGAGCTATACGCCGACTACAACAAGGCCTTCGCCGCGCACTGGAAGGAAAAGTCCGGTCAGGACGTCCATGTGCGCCAGTCCCACGGTGGCGCGGGCAAGCAGGCGCGCGCCGTGATCGACGGACTGGAGGCCGACGTGGTGACGCTGGCGCTGGCCTATGACATCGATGCCATCCACGAGAAGGCGGGTCTCATCCCGGCCGATTGGCAGTCGCGACTGCCGCACAATAGCGCGCCATACACCTCCACCATCGTGTTCCTGGTGCGCAAGGGCAATCCCAAGAACATCAGGGATTGGGACGACCTGGTGAAGCCGGGCGTCGGGGTGATCACTCCGAACCCCAAGACCTCGGGTGGCGCGCGCTGGAACTATCTCGCCGCCTGGGCCTACGGACTGCAGAAGTATGGCTCCGAGGACGCCGCTCGCGACTTCGTCGCAAAGCTGTACAAGAACGTGCCGGTGCTCGACTCCGGCGCGCGCGGCTCGACGACCACGTTCGTGCAGCGCGGCATCGGCGATGTGTTCCTGTCATGGGAGAACGAGGCGTTCCTCGCGCTCAACGAACTGGGACCGGACAAGTTCGAGATCGTGCTGCCTTCGCTCAGCATCCTGGCCGAGCCGCCAGTGACGATCGTGGACCGCAACGTCGACAAGCATGGCACGCGCGAAGTGGCGCAGGCCTACCTCGACTTCCTGTATTCGCCGGAAGGACAGCGCCTGGCGGCCAAGCACTACTACCGCCCGCGCGAGCCCCAGCATGCGAGCGTCAAGGATCGCGAGCGCTTTCCGGAGCTGAATCTGGTGACCATCGACGAGGTGTTCGGTGGCTGGCAGAAGGCCCAGAAGACGCACTTCGGCGATGGTGGTGTGTTCGATCAGATCTATCAGATCGGGCATTGAGGGGCGTCGTGCCGGCGGCTCCGGCGCGGCATGCCTGGTGATGGTGGTTTTCCCTCCCTGCGCAGTGCGGGGAGGGGATTTAATATGTGAGAGGGACCGCGTGAGCACATTCAGATTGCGTCAGCAGAGCGTACTGCCCGGGTTCGGTATCACCATGGGGTTTACGCTGCTCTATCTGAGTCTGATCGTTTTCATTCCGCTTTCGGCCACCTTCTTCAAGTCGATGGAGCTGACCTGGCCGCAGTTCTGGGATGCGATCAGTGCCCCGCGCGTGGTCGCTTCCTACAAGCTCACTTTCGGCGCCTCGGCACTGGCCGCGCTGTGCAACCTGATCTTCGGCCTGCTGGTGGCCTGGGTTCTGGTGCGCTATCGCTTTCCGGGTCGCAGGATGGTCGATGCGCTGATCGATCTGCCGTTCGCGCTGCCCACGGCCGTGGCCGGCATCGCCCTGGCGTCACTCTATTCCACCAACGGTTGGGTCGGTCGCTGGCTCGACATGATCGGGATCAAGATTGCCTTTACTCCCGCTGGCGTTTTCGTGGCGCTGGTATTCATCGGTCTGCCGTTCGTGGTGCGCACCGTGCAGCCGGTATTGCAGGAGTTGGAGGCGGAACTGGAAGAGGCCGCGGCCAGCCTGGGAGCCACGCGCCTGCAGACCTTCATCAGGGTGCTGCTGCCGAGTCTGTGGCCGGCGCTGCTAACCGGCTTCGCGCTCGCCTTCGCGCGTGCGCTTGGTGAATACGGCTCGGTCATTTTCATCGCCGGCAACATGCCGATGGTATCGGAGATCACGCCGCTGCTGATCATCACCAAGCTCGAGCAGTTCGACTATGCCGGCGCCACCGCGATCGCAGTGGCGATGCTGGTGGTGTCGTTCCTGCTGCTTTTCGCCATCAATCTGATCCAGTGGTGGAGCCGCCGGCGCTACGGCTGAGGATACCAATGCAAACGAACCGATTCGATTCTTCCACGACACTCACCGAGCCGCGCTGGCTGCGACTGACGCTGATTCTCGTGGCGGTGGTATTCCTGGCACTGTTCCTGGTCATGCCGCTGGCGGCCGTGTTCACGGAAGCGCTGCGCCAGGGGATCGGCGCCTACTTCACCGCGCTCGTGGAGCCGGATGCGCTCGCCGCGATCCGTCTGACGTTGCTCGCGGCCGCGATCGCGGTGCCCCTCAACCTGGTGTTCGGCGTGTGCGCGGCCTGGGCCATCGCCAAGTTCGAGTTTCGCGGCAAGAGCATCCTGATCACCCTGATCGATCTGCCGTTCTCGGTATCGCCGGTGATCGCGGGGCTGATCTATGTGCTGGTCTTCGGCCTGCAGGGATGGCTGGGCCCCTGGCTGCAGGAGCATGACATCCGCGTCGTGTTCGCGGTGCCGGGTATCATCCTGGCGACGATCTTCGTCACCGTGCCCTTCGTCGCCCGCGAACTGATTCCGCTGATGCAGGCGCAGGGAACGCAGGAGGAGGAGGCTTCGCTCACGCTCGGGGCGAGCGGACTGCAGACCTTCTGGCGCGTGACCCTGCCGAACATCAAGTGGGGTCTGCTGTACGGCGTCATCCTGTGCAATGCCCGCGCCATGGGCGAGTTTGGCGCGGTATCGGTGGTCAGCGGCCACATCCGCGGTGAGACCAACACGCTGCCGCTGCACGTGGAGATTCTTTACAACGAATACAGCTTCGTTGCCGCTTTTTCCTGTGCTTCGCTGCTGGCGTTGCTGGCGCTGGTCACGCTGGCGCTGAAGACCTGGGTGGAGTGGCGGGCGTCCGTCCGCGATCGCCGTCCGGTCGAGGAGGTACAGATCGACACCAATGCTGCCAAGGGAGCCTACGCATGAGCATCGTGATAGAGAACGTCAACAAGCATTTCGGTGCGTACCATGCGCTGCGGGATGTGACGCTGGAGATTCCGGATGGGGAGCTCGTCGCCCTGCTGGGGCCATCCGGATGTGGCAAGACCTCGCTGCTGCGCATCATGGCGGGCCTTGAGCAGCCGGATACGGGACGTATCCATTTTCACGGCGAGGACACCACGGACCGGCATGTGCGCGAGCGCCGCGTCGGTTTCGTCTTCCAGCACTATGCCCTGTTCCGCCATATGACGGTGTTCGACAACATCGCCTTCGGGCTGACCGTCAGGCGACGCGCCGAACGTCCGAGCCGCGAGGAGATCCGTCGCCGCGTGCACGAGCTGCTCGACCTGGTCCAGCTGCGCTACGTGGCCGACCACTTTCCCAATCAGCTCTCAGGCGGCCAGCGCCAGCGCATCGCGCTCGCCCGGGCGCTGGCGGTCGAGCCCAAGGTCCTGCTGCTCGACGAGCCGTTCGGCGCGCTCGATGCCAACGTCCGCAGGGATTTGCGCCGCTGGCTGCGCCGCCTGCACGACGAGATCCATGTCACCAGCGTGTTCGTCACCCATGACCAGGAAGAGGCGATGGAGGTCTCGAACCGGGTGGTGGTGATGAACCAGGGCCGGGTCGAGCAGATCGGCACGCCGGAGGAGGTTTACGAGACGCCGGCCACGGCCTTCGTTTCCCGCTTCCTCGGCAGCGTGAACCTGTTCAAGGGCCGGGTGCATGATGGCTGGGCCCAGATCGGCGACGTGCGCACACCGCTGTCGGTGGAGGGTACGGATGCGGCTGTGGCGCACCTGCGTCCGCATGAAATCGAGCTTTCCTCCGCTAACGAGGGCTCCATCGCCACTGGCAAGGTGAGCGCCGTGTTTTCGGTGGGACCGGTGGTGCGCATCGAGGTGCAGCGGGACGGGGAGGACGAGGGGTTGGTGGAAGTAGAGCTGGCGCGCGAAGCCTATCTGCGCTCGCCGGTGACGCTGGGCGAGCAGGTCTACATCAAGCCGCGCAACCTCCGCGTCTACGCCGGCGCCGCCGCGGCCGGATCCAGATAGCCGGCATTCCAACCGCGAAGATGGGCCCTCGAATCCGCTGCGGGACCGGCGCGATCATGAACGATCGCGCATGGTCCCACGTTTGGGGGCGCCGGATCAGTGGATGGCGAGGCGGGTCAGGCCAGGCGCCACTGTATCCGGCCACCGGCGCGCAGCGGAACGAGGCTGCCGTCCCCGAGCGCGCAACTTTCCGGCACCGTCCATTCCTCCCGGCGCAGCGTGATGCGTTCGCGGTTGCGCGGCAGCCGGTAGAAGTCCGCGCCGAAGTGCGAGGCGAAGCCTTCCAGGCGATCGAGTGCCCCGGCCTCTTCGAAGGCTTCGGCGTAGAGTTCGATGCCGGCATGCGCGGTGTAGATGCCGGCGCAGCCGCATGCGGCTTCCTTGGTCTGGCGTTCGTGTGGCGCGCTGTCGGTGCCGAGGAAGAAGCGCGGCTCCCCGCTGGTTGCCGCCTCGAGCAATGCCTCGCGGTCGCGTTCGCGCTTCAGTACCGGCAGGCAGTAGTGATGCGGACGGATGCCGCCGGCCAGCATGGCATTGCGATTGAGCAGCAGATGATGCGCCGTGATGGTCGCCGCCACGGTCTTCGGCGCCGAGCGCACGAACTCGACCGCGGCGCGCGTGGTGATATGCTCGAGCACGATCCTCAGGTTGCGGTACCTGTGGACAAGGAGATCGAGAATCCGGTCGATGAAGACGCTTTCGCGGTCGAAGACGTCGACATCGGCATCGGTGACTTCGCCGTGGATCAGCAGCGGCAGTCCGCACGATTCCATTGCCTCCAGGACCGGGTGGATGGCATCGATCGAGGTCACCCCGGAATCGGAGTTCGTCGTGGCGCCTGCGGGATAGAGCTTCGCCGCCACGATGCCTTTTTCCCGCGCACGCTGGATTTCGCCCAGTTCGGTGCGATCCGTGAGGTAGAGTGCCATCAGCGGTTCGAAACCGGATCCCGCGGGGACGTGGGCGAGAATGCGTTCCCGATAGGCTTGCGCCGCCACCCAGCCGGTGACCGGCGGTCGCAGGTTGGGCATCACCACGGCACGCCCGAAGCGCAGCGCGGCGTCGGGAACGGTGGTTGCGAGCAGGGATCCGTCGCGGAGATGCAGATGCCAGTCGTCCGGACGCGTGATGGTCAATGTGTCCATGGCTTACGCGTCCGCGGGCAACTCCGCTTCGCGCCCGAGCAGGCGATCGATGGCGGCAACGCCGAACAGTCTGAAGCCGCGCAGTGCTTCCGGCGGATGGCCGGCGACGCAGACGATCGGTTTGATGCCGGCATGACCCATGATCAGCGGCCGTCCGGAACGCATCGGCACGCCGTCGACGACGAGGTCGCCGACGCTGCGCACCAGGTCGGAAATGAAATCGCGTCCGCCGACCGCGGTGCCGCCCGAGATCACCACCATGTCGCTGCGGGAGAGCGCGCCATTCACCGACGAAACGAAGGCCTCGAAATCGTCGCGCATGATGCCGGCGACTTCGGGGATGCCGCCAGCCGCCTGCACCGCGGCCGCCAGCATGATCGAGTTGCTGTCACGGATCTCGCCTGGCGCGGGAACATCGGTGTAGGGGACGACTTCGTTGCCCGAGGCATAGATGGTGACGCGCGGACGCGCCATCACCTCCACTCGCCCGATGCCGAGCGCGGCGAGACTGCCGATCAGCGGCGCATCGATGATCCGCCCGGCCTGCGCGACTTCCGCGTCCTTTTCCAGATCGCATCCCCGCTCCTCGATGAAGAAGCGCGGCGGAAAGGGGCGGGTGACAGCGATGCGGTCCTCGCCCGCCGCGCGCACCTCGAACATGCGCGCCACGGCTACCGGACCGTCGGGAGCGATGCTGCCGGTCGCGACCTGCAGCGCTTCGCCACGGCCGAAGGCAGGACATTCGCGATCTCCCGGCATCACGGTTCCGACCACGCGAAATGTGACCGGATTGTCTTCGCTGGCTGACTGGCTGTCTTCGCTGTGGATCAGGTAGCCTTCGACGATCACCCGGTGATACGGCGGCAGATCGACCGGAGCCGCCACGGGCCGGGCAAGCACTCGGCCGAGCGCTTCCTCCAGCGGGCATGGTTCGGTCCGCAGACTGCGAAAGGGAAGGGATTCGACGAATTGCCGCTGCGCGGCGGTGAGAGGGTGCGGTTCGGTCATGATCCGGGCTCCTTGCTCTGCCTCGAAAGATGCGGCCATGAAGTCGGGCAGTATACGCGTCCTGTCGCGGTACTGCCTACTTGACGCCCTGCAGCACCTGCTGACCGTACAGCAGATCGAGCGTGAAGCGGACGCCGAATCCCGTAGTGTCGGTCGGGACATGCGCCAGCCCGCCCTTGTGGCTGCCGGCCGCCAGGTCGATGTGAATCCACGGTTTGTCGCCAACGAAGCGGGACAGGAAGCGCGCGGCAAGGATGTGATCGGCTTCGCCCTCCAGCGTGCACTGACGCACGTCCGCGATGCGGCTTTCCAGTCCCCGATCGTAATCCGCATCGAATGGGAAGGGCCACACTCGTTCCCCGCTGGCCCGTCCCGCGCGAACGATGTCTTCGCGCAGCGCATCCCGATTGGTGACGGCTCCGCTGTACGTGGTGCCGAGCGCCTGGATACAGCTTCCGGTGAGCGTCGCATAATCGATGATCAGGGCCGGATCGCTACGGCTGGCGAGGGCGAGCGTGTCGGCGAGCACCATGCGGCCTTCCGCATCGGTGTGCACCACTTCAATGGTAGTGCCATTGCTTGCGGTGACCACGTCTCCCGGCTTGTAGGCCCGCGGACCGATATGATTCTGGGCGAGAGCCAGCCAGCAGCGAATCGGGAACGGCGCCCGCAGTCGGGTCAGTGCCAGCAGGGTTCCGAGCGCCACGGCGCTGCCCGCCATGTCCTCGTGCATGCCCTGCATGTATCGCGCCGGTTTCAGGTTGACCCCGCCCGTGTCGTAGCACAGCCCCTTGCCCACCAGGCACAACTCGCGGCTGTTCGCGCGGCGGGTGGCGGGCCGGTAGCGCAGTTCGACGATGCCGGCATCGTCGGTGTCGCTGCCCTGGACCACCGCGAGGAACGCGCCGGCGCGCTGGCGGCGCAGCGCCTGGCTGTCGAGGAAGCGCATGGTCCAGCCTTCCTCGCGCGCCAGCGCGGAGATGCGCCTGCGGTAACGGCGGGGCGTGAGTTCGTTCGGCGGCAACATGGTGAGTTCGCGTGCGAGCGCGTTGCCCTCGGCTTCGGCGCGGGTGCGAGCCAGATCGACGCGTTGTGACACGCCATGAAACCGCAGGCCGGCGAGGCGGCGGCGGCGCTCGGGACGACTGCGGAAGTCGGGCATCGGCGCATCGGCGGCCAGCGCGGCGGCACTGACGGCGTCCACCACGCGCGCGCTCAGCGCCTCGACGAGTCCCGGCATGGCGACGCCGATGCTGCGCGCGCCGTGATCGCGGTGGCGCTGCACATGGGCGCGGGCCTTGGACAGCAGTTCGAAGGTGGAAATCTCCGCCGGCAGTGCTTCCAGCGTCACGCGCGTGCCGATGGCGTTGGGCAGATCGGTTTCGAGCACCTGGCCGCGTGGCCCCTCGCGCCGCGCGCGCGCCAGACGCCGTTGCAGGATCTCCCCCGACGGAATTTCGGACCAGATCCCGCGGGGTTCCTTTTCCGGCATGAAAACAATGAGATTTTCGGTTGTGTCCAGCGCCGCGCGGCGCAATGGAGCGGTCCGCTGCTCGATACGTGCTGCCATCTGTTATCCGGGCTCCCTCTTATGCATTGGATTGACCTCGTACGGGAAAATAACGGATCATATCCCGTTCTTGTGCGCCTCGAACGCGTGCGCGATCGTTGCCGGGCTGATTGCTTGGAGGCCGCGTTCAACTGGGCAACAATACCAAACAGAACAGTAAACGGGTCATTGGAAACGTGATCAGGGGATGCAGCGCACGGCGCCAGCGGGCGGAAGATCGTGGTTTTCACGAAGTGAACGAGTATCGTGAGCCTGTCTTCAGCAGCGTGATGCGTCCCCCGGCGTGTCTTTCGACGGCCTGTCGAGTCGACAACCCGGATCCCGGAAGCACCGGAATTATTTAGGAAGATTAGCCCATGAACGTGATGCCAGGCTATGTGTCACAGGGCGCGCGGCAGGACGGATACCGCCCGCTCAGCGTTGCCGACAGGAAGCGCTTGCTGCGCGAGATGCTCTTTGCGCGGCGCTTCGAGGAGCGTTGTTACGAGGCGTATGTGGAGCGCAAGATCGGTGGATTCCTTCACCTTTATTCCGGACAGGAGGCATGTGCCCACGGCGTGCTCGAGGCTGCCCGTCCGGGGCATGACTATGTCATCACCGGATACCGCGATCATATCCACGCCATCAAGTGTGGTTCCGATCCCCGCGCGGTGATGGCGGAGCTCTACGGCAAGGAGGCCGGCGTGAGCCGGGGCCGTGGCGGTTCCATGCACATTTTCGATGTCGCGCACCGCTTCATGGGCGGCTACGCGCTGGTCGGCGGACCCTTCCCGCTCGCGGTCGGCATCGCCAAGGGCATCAAGCTGAAGGGCGGTGACGAGATCTCGATCTGCTTCCTCGGGGATGCCGCCAACAACCAGGGCACGTTCCACGAATCGCTCAACATGGCGAAGGTCTGGGAGCTTCCCGCGCTCTTCGTGTGCGAAAACAATCTTTATGGCATCGGGACGCGCATCGACCGCTCCACGGCCGTGCTCGACCAGTACAAGCGCGCCGCTGCCTACAACATTCCGGGAATCCAGGTGGACGGCCAGGATATCGAGGCCGTGCACAAGGCGGCCAGCGCTGCCGTCGAGCATGTGCGCTCCGGCCAGGGTCCGTATTTCCTGGAGCTGCAGACCTATCGCTATCGCGGCCATTCCATGTCCGATTCGAACGCCTACCGTTCCAAGGACGAGGAAAAGAAGTGGCTCAAGCGCGATCCGATCACGATCCTGCGCAATCGCCTCATCGAGGAGAATGAATTGAGCTTGGATGAGTTCAAGACGATGGATCGCGAGATCATCGACCATATCGAGAACGATATCGTGAGGTTCGCGGAAGAATCGGCGCTGCCGTCCGCGCAGGATGTCGACAAGTATGTGCTCGCCGAGAACGATCCCTGGGTCAGGGGCAAGGGGGAGAAGGCCTGATGGCGCAGATGATGTATTGGGAAGCGATCCGGCGCGCCCATGACGAGGAAATGACGAACGATCCCCTGGTGATCGCCATGGGTGAGGATATCGGTGTCGCCGGTGGTACCTACAAGGCGACGCAGGGACTTTACGAGAAGTACGGCCCGGAGCGGGTGATCGATACCCCGATCTCCGAAAACGGCTACACCGGTCTTGGCATCGGCGCATCGTTCATCGGCGTGCGTCCGATCATCGAGATCATGTCGGTCAATTTTGCCTGGCTGGCGCTGGATCAGATCGCCAACTCGGCG
This sequence comes from Gammaproteobacteria bacterium, assembly GCA_034002745.1. GTDB lineage: Bacteria > Pseudomonadota > Gammaproteobacteria > SZUA-140 > SZUA-140 > JAITWN01. Next base: position 89,308 of record JAVEZY010000007.1, on the reverse strand, counting down.
GCCAAGGTGCGCTACATGTCAGGCGGTCAGCTGACTGCGCCGGTGGTGATCCGCTCCCCGGGCGGCACCGCGCACCAGCTCGGCGCGCAGCATTCGGCGCGCATGGAGAAGGTGTTCATGGGCATTGCCGGCCTGCGTGTGGTCACGCCCTCCAATCCCCGCCAGGCGTACGGACTGCTGAAGTCCGCCGTTCGCTGCGAGGATCCCGTGTTCATCAACGAGCACGAGCTCATGTACAACATGCGCGGCGAGGTGCCGGACGAGGAGTTCTTCCATCCCCTGGAGGGTTCGGAAGTGAGCCGTCAGGGACGTGACGTCACGCTCTTCGGCTACAATCTGTCCGTGCACTGGTGCCTGCAGGCGGCCGAGATTCTCGCTCGCGAGCACGGGGTGGATGCCGAGGTGATCGACCTGTATTCGCTCAGCCCGCTGGATCGCGCAGGCATCGTGCGTTCGGTGGCGAAGACCCATCGCGCGGTGATCGTCGAGGAGGCGGAAGCGCCTGTCGGCGTCGGCGCCGAAGTGATGGCGATCATCAACGAGGAATGCTTCTTCGAGCTCGATGCGCCGCCGCTGCGGGTTTCGGCGCGCAATGTACCCATTCCCTACAGTCGTCCGCTCGAGAAGGTAGCCATTCCCAACGTCGGCCAGGTCGTCGAACGCACGATGACGCTGTTCCGGCGGCGCAACAAACACTGATGATTTCTCCCGGCGGGGCGTCCCCTCGCCGGGAGACGCAGTGAAAGGATGAGCGGGGATGGCGTGATGGCGCTTGCCGCGCCTTCGCATTCCTCCCCCCGTCCTTTCTCTTGATATCTCTTTCGATTTTTCGCTTTCGCACGCAGGGAAACTATGTCCGAAGCCTACCAGATCAAAATGCCCCAGCTGTCCGACACCATGCAGGAAGGCGTCGTCGTGAGCTGGGAAAAGAACATCGGCGACCGGATCGAGCGCGGTGACATCGTGGCCACGGTCGAAACCGACAAGGCCATCATGGATGTGGAAGTCTTCCGCGACGGCTTCCTGTCCGGGCCGCTGGCGCCGGTCGGCAGCACCGTTCCAGTGGGTGAGGTCATGGCCCTGCTGGTGGCCGATGCTTCGCAGGTGCGCGAGGACGGCGATATGCCGGGCGCGGTGGCGCAGGAGCCGGGCGAGAGCGCAGGCGAGCAGGGCGTTTCCGGCCAGGCCGAAGCGGTTGTTGCCGAGGCCCACGCCTCCGCGCCCGCCGCGAGCAGTGGTGCGCCCGAAGGTGCAACCCATACCATCGTAATGCCGCAGCTCTCCGATACCATGCAGGAAGGCGTGGTGGTGAGCTGGGAGAAGGAGATCGGCGATACCATCGAGCGCGGCGATATCGTTGCGACGGTGGAAACCGACAAGGCCATCATGGACGTGGAGGTCTTCCGTGAAGGCATCCTGTCCGGGCCGCTGGCGCCGGTCGACAGCGTGGTCGCCGTAGGTTCGGCGATGGCGTATCTGGTGGCCAGCAGCGATCAGGTCGTGCGCGAGAGCGCGGCTCCGGGCGAGGCCGCGCCGGCCACCCCGGCGAGCGCAGCGCCGGCACCCGCGGTACAGCCTCGTCAGACCGTCTCGTCGCAGGCGCGGACCGCACCGGCAGGCGCCGGTGCCGGTGCCGTGCCCGCGCCGAAGCCGGAAGGCAAGATGGCGACGCCGTATGCCCGCAGGCTCGCGGGCGAGCAGGGCGTCGATCTCGGTCGCCTTTCCGGCAGCGGACCGTTTGGCGAGATCACCGCCGATGACGTGCTGCGTGCCGGTGCATCGGGCGCATCGGCCCCGCAGACTCAGGCGCAGGCCGCACCGGGGCCATGGCAGCAGATCATCGACGTCCCCGGCAACGGACGTCCGATGACTTCTCTCGAGCGCGCGGTCAGCCAGAACATGGTTCGCTCGATGACCATGCCGACGTTCCGGGTGACGGTGCATGCCCGTCCGGAGACGCTGGCGCGAGCCGCCAAGGCGAACGGTGTCTCGATGACGGTCGCCATCGCCCGCGCCTGCGCGCTCGCCATGGCCGACAACCCTCGCATGAACTGGGCCTATCAGCACGAGGACAAGCTGGTGGAGCGCGAGCAGGTCGATATCGGCATGGCGGTGACCGCGGAAGACGGCGGCCTGGTGGTGCCGGTGCTGCGTCGCTGCGAATCGCAGTCGCTCGCGGAGCTCGGCGCGCAGTGGCAGGATCTGGTCGAGCGTGCCCGCAAGCGTCGCCTCAAGCCTGATGAGTATGCCAATCCCACGTTCATGATCTCGAACATGGGCATGCTTGGCGTGAGCTTCTTCGATGCCATTCCGACGCCCGGCACCACGGCGATCCTGGCAATCGGAGCCGCCAGCGCCGACGGCATGCCACTGACCATCACGGCCGACCATCGCGTGGTATATGGCGCGCACGTGGCACGCTACCTCAACACGCTCAAGCAGCTCATCGAGCGCCCGGATTCCTGGATGGCTACCGGCCCCGCGATCCCCGAAGGCGAATGGGATTACGATGTGGCCGTGATCGGCGGCGGGCCGGGCGGCGAGGACTGTGCGCGCGATCTCGCCGGCCACGGCTATCGCGTGGTGATGGTCAACGATGCGCCGCTGCCCGGCGGCGAATGCCTGTGGCGCGGCTGCATTCCCTCCAAGGCCTGGCGCGCGGCGGCCGACCGCCTGCGTGATCGCGCTGAAGACGCGCATCTCGGTGTCGAGGGGACGAACCGCGGCAAGCTGAACTGGGATCTGCTCGAGAAGACCCGACGCAGCGTGCTGGAGACCCGCGGCGAGATGGCGAAGAAGACCGATCTCGGCGTCAAGATCAAGCTGATCCAGGGCTATGCCAGCTTCAGCGGGCCGCATGAGCTGGCCATCGACACTTCCGGCAACAGCAGCGATCCTTATGCGCGCGCGCAGTATGGCCAGGGCGGAAAGCCCGAGACGCTGAGCTTCGGTTGCGCGGTGGTCGCGACCGGCGCGCCGCCGTTCGTGCCGCCCATCCCGGGCGCGCGCGAAGGCCTGGCGACGGGCGGCGTCATCACTTCCGATACGGTCTGGGGCCTGCAGGGTGTTCCCAAGCGCCTGGTGGTGGTCGGTGGCGGCGCCATCGGTCTCGAAATGGCGCAGATCTTCCAGGATTTCGGCAGCCAGGTGACGCTGTTCGAAGCGCAGGACCGCGTGCTGGCCGAGGTCGAACCCGAGATCGCCCGTGCGCTGGTCGAAGTGCTGTCCGCCGAGCCGCGGCTGAAGATCCACGCCTCGGCCAAGGTCGAGGAAATCAGCGGCAAGCCGGGCGAGATGAAGCTGAGCTGGAAGGATGCGGACGGCAAGAAGCATTCGGTGAGCGCGGACTACGTGCTCATGGCGACCGGCAAGCGTCCCGCGCTTGACGGGCTGGGGCTCGACAAGGCCGGCGTGGCATCGGACAAGGGCGTCATCACCGTGGATGCATCCTGCCGCACTTCCGTGCCGCATATCTTTGCCGTCGGCGACGTGATCGGCGGGCTGATGCTGGCGCATACCGCCGGCCATCAGGGACGCGTGGCGGCGCAGACGATTGCTGGAGAACAGGCCCGCTACGATCAGGCGAAGGACTGCGGCGTCATCTTTACTCGTCCGCAGGCCGCTTTCGTCGGTCTGTCCGTGGAGCAGGCCAAGGCTGCCGGCATCGATGCCGCCGAGGTCAAGGCGCCCATGAGCATCGATGCCAAGGCGATGATCAACAATGAAACGCACGGCATGATCAAGATCGTTGCCGATCAGCGTTCGCATCGCATCATCGGCGTTCATTTCCTCGCCGATCATGCGGACACCCTGGTCGGAGAGGGCGTGATGATGGTGGCCGGCAACATGACGCTGGAACAGGTCGCCGAAGCGATCCACCCGCATCCGACCCAGACCGAGCTCTTCGGCGACATGGCGCGCAGGCTGCTGTCCCGTCTGCGTCGCAGTCAGAAGGCGAAAGCGAAAGGCAAGGCGTGAGCCGCGCCGCGCTTACATCATCGAACATCAACCACTAACTGGCAGCTCGATCCCTATGTCATCGGTCAAGAAAGTCGTTCTCGCTTATTCTGGTGGCCTCGACACCTCGGTCATCCTCAAGTGGTTGCAGGAGAACTACGACTGCGAAGTGGTGACCTTCACCGCCGACATCGGTCAGGGCGAGGAAGTCGAGCCCGCCCGCGCCAAGGCGCAGTTGCTGGGCGTGCGGGAGATCTTCATCGAGGATCTGCGCGAGGAGTTCGCCCGCGACTACGTGTTCCCGATGTTCCGCGCCAACACGCTCTACGAGGGCGAGTATCTGCTCGGAACGTCCATCGCCCGGCCGCTGATCGCCAAGCGTTTGGTCGAGATCGCGACCGAAACCGGCGCAGATGCCGTTTCGCACGGCGCCACCGGCAAGGGCAACGATCAGGTGCGCTTCGAGCTCGGCGCCTATGCGCTGAACCCGGATATCCGCATCATCTCGCCCTGGCGCGAATGGGATCTGCTGTCGCGTGAAAAGCTGCTTGCCTATGCCGACCGGCACGGGATCCCGGTCGAACAGAAGCGCCGCGGTGGCGGTTCGCCCTATTCCATGGATGCCAATCTGCTGCACATCTCGTATGAAGGCGGCGTGCTGGAAGATCCGTGGGCGGAACCCGAGGCGTCGATGTGGCGGTGGACCCTGGCGCCCGAGGATGCCCCGGATGCGCCGCAGTACATCGAGCTCGAATACGAGCGCGGGGATGTCATTGCGATCGACGGCAGGCGGGTGTCGCCGGCCGAGGTCATGATCGAGCTCAACCGGATCGCATCGGCGCACGGCATCGGCCGTCTCGACCTGGTGGAGAACAGATACGTCGGCATGAAGTCGCGTGGTTGCTACGAAACGCCTGCCGGCACGGTGATGCTGAGGGCGCATCGCGCCATCGAGTCGATCACGCTCGATCGCGAAGTCGCGCATCTCAAGGATGAGCTGATGCCGCGTTACGCCAGCCTGGTGTACAACGGCTACTGGTGGAGTCCGGAGCGAAAGATGCTGCAGGAGATGATCGACGCCTCCCAGGCGCACGTCAACGGCACCGTCCGGCTCAAGCTGTACAAGGGCAATGTCACTGTGGTCGGGCGGCGCTCGGCCGGCGACAGCCTGTTCGATGCCGATATCGCGACCTTCGAGGACGACGCCGGCAAGTATCAGCAGCGCGACGCCGAAGGGTTCATCAAGCTGAATGCGCTGCGCATGCGCATCGCGGCGCGACGGGGCAGGTGATGCGCGGGTTCGGCGCTGCGGCGCGCATCGCCCGCATCGCGACCGTCGGCGCGCTCGCTGCCTTTGCGCTGTCTGGCTGCGGCGGCTGGTCCGATGCGCCGCGCGTGCAGGCTGGCGAGCATACGGTGATGCTGAAGACCAGTCCTTCGCCGGCCGAGGTGGGGCGTGCGGCGACGGTTTCGGTCGCCATACGCGATGCCGAGGATCGCAGCGTGCGCGCCTGCGGCGTGAGTTATCGCCAGTTCATGCCGGGACACGAGATGTCCACGGATGACGTCGTGATCCAGCTGGAGGAGCAGCGCTCCGGCGTCTACAGTGGAACCGGCCCCGAGTTTTCCATGGGCGGAGACTGGCGGATCGAGGTGAGCTTCGACTGTGGTTCCGGTCCGCAGCAGGCGAACTTCGACTTCACGCTCGAATGGCCGGAATGAGGACCTGACGCATCGAGGCCCCGCAAGCGGGGCCTCGGTGCTCATCCATCCGCACGAAAATCCGTTCCTTCGCCTGATCACCCTTCCTGGCGCAGCAGACCCAGCGGGTCCTGCGGATCCACATCATCCCTGAACGGGCGGCGCCGATCCAGGTTCGTGATCTGGTAGACCCGCCCGATCCAGTTGTTGATCACTGCCGCCGCGGTATCGCGCCAGGTATTGTGCAGCGTGCCGAGAACCAGCTCTTCCGGGAATTCGGGGATGGTGCGCCCGGCCTGCTGCGCGGCAATCAGACGCTCGCCATGCTCCTCCAGAATCGCCCGCGTACGCAGGGTGAAATAGTTCTCCGGAAACGGCGGGTAGTCGGCACGCAGTCCCTGGGCATACAGATTCACCTCCCGCTTGTACTCCTTGAGCAGACTGATGGTGTCGTACTCGGGATGTCCCTGGAAGTAGATGAAGCGGAAGCGGTCCGAGCTGACCGCGAGATGCACCCCGGCTTCCCGGCTTTCCGCCAGGATATGGAGCCCCGCGGCCTCGAACTGGTCGCGCCCGACGTTGTTGAAGCGTGAGTGCGGGACGTCGAACTGCGTGTTCACGTCGGAGACCAGCGGATGCTGGCGATCGACGGTGTGATGGCGGTAGATGCCCCAGCGCTTGGCCGGCAGCGGACGGCGCTTCTGGCCATGACGGAACTGCAGCACGGCATGCGTGGCGAGGCAGGAACACAGGATGGAGGTCACGTGCTCCGACGCCCAGTCGATCACTTCGATGAGCGGCTCCCAGAACGGCTCGGCCGCAAGATCGGGATGGGTAACGTTGGCGCCGGTGATGATCAGCGCGTCCAGCCCCTGCTCCTTGATGCGCTCGAAGGTCTCGTAGTGGGTATCGATGTACTGCTGTGCCTTCTCGCTGCGGGCGAGCGCCGGCAGGGTGAAGGGATGCATGAAGAACTGAGCGATCTGGTTGCTGCCGCCGACCAGGCGGAAGAACTGGCGCTCCGTGGCCTGCAAGGCCGCGTCGGGCATCATGTTGAGCAAGCCGATGTGCAGCTCGCGAATGTCCTGACGCAGCGCTTCCTGCTCGGTCAGCACGATCGCCCCTTCCTCCTTGAGGCGCTGGAAGGTCGGCAGGGTGGATCTGGCTACGAGCGGCACGTCAGTTTCCGCTCCGGGCAACGGCCTGTTCGACGAGGCCGAGAAAATCACCCTCATCGCGCACCGTGCCGAGTTCCTCGGTGGTGACGGTGTAGCCGTAGTCGCTGGCGATCTGCTGATAGCGCGGCACGCGCGAGCGGAACAGGCGCGGGAAGACCCAGCGCACGAAGTCATTCGGATCAATCATCGCCACATATTCCAGACCGTTTTCCGCCTGATAGGCGGTGAGCTGTTCGTCGAGAAAGGCTTCGCGGTAATAGAGCGGCTTGGGATCGCTCACCGCGCGGCGGATGAGTTCCTGTTCGTCCCGCTCGCTCGCCTTGATGTAGAGAATCAGCGTGTGACGGCTCAGGGCATCGATGACCTCGGGATCGTCGAGCTCGCAGATGCTGCCGCCTGCATCGTTGATGAAATGCTTGTAGCCGTATATGTCATGCGCCTTGCGGATGAACTCCGGAACGTCTTTCATGGCCGCGATCTCTGCGTGCCGGTGCAGTTCCTGGCGGCGCTTGAACTCCCTTAGTCCGAGCCCGCCCTGCTGCGGATCGCCGAGCTTGCCCAGAAAGCTCGATACCGGCTGCAGGTTGTGCACGGTGATGTTGTTGTTGATGTAGACCGAGTCCGAGCGCAGCAGGTCACGCAGGAACGGTACCTGCATCATCTGTTGCTTGATGTTGTCCAGGATCGGCTCATCCAGATAGCGGGTGCCGATGCGGTAATCGCCTGAGTAGTGGAACCAGTCTCCCTTCATCAGCAGATTGGACAGGCGGGTCTTTCCCACGCCCGACATGCCAAGCAGGGTAATGCGCTTGTTTCCCCAGGACCGGAATTCGTCGACGCTCAGTTTCATGGCTTTCTCTCTAAGTCGCACCTGATTCTACCGCAGCAGCGTCCCCGTTGCGTAGGTGGCCGACTCAGGATGCCTGCGTGCTCCGTTCGGCGAGGAACGTGCGCAACGCCGTGCCGGTATGCGAGCGCCGCGATCGGGCCACGCGCTCGGGCGCCCCCGCAACGACGATGCGACCACCGCCGTCCCCTCCCTCGGGCCCGAGGTCGATCACCCAGTCGGCTTCGGCGATGACGTCGAGGTTGTGCTCGATCAGGACCACCGTGGCGCCGCCCTCTACCAGGCGGTGCAGCACACGGATCAGCCGCTCCACATCGGCCATGTGCAGTCCGACCGTCGGCTCGTCGAGCACGTACAGCGCATGACGCTCACCGCCGCTGCGCGACCGCTGGCGCCCGCCGGGCGCCATGACCGGGGCTCGTACGCGCGCCAGCTCGGTGACCAGCTTGATGCGCTGGGCTTCACCGCCGGAGAGCGTCGGACTCGGCTGGCCCAGACTCAGATAACCGAGGCCCACGTCCTGCAGCAGGCGGAGCGCCCGGTGGATCGTTTCATGGTGAGCGAAGAATTCCGTCGCCTCATCCACGCTCATCGCCAGCACATCGCCGATGCTGCGGCCGCGATAGTGAACGGCGAGCGTCTCGGCAGAGAAGCGCGAACCGCCGCAGACATCGCAGTCCACGCGCACGCCGGGCAGGAAGCTCATCTCGATGCGCTGCATTCCCTGTCCGGCGCATGCCTCGCAACGCCCTCCGGCCACGTTGAACGAAAAGCGTCCCGGGCCATAACCGCGCAGGCGCGCCTCCGTGGTGCCGGCATACAGGCGACGGATGTCATCCCAGAAACCGACGTAGGTCGCCGGGCACGAGCGGGGAGTGAGGCCTATCGGCGTCTGGTCCACTTCCAGTACGCGTTCCACTGCCTCCCAGCCGGAGAACGACCCGCAGCCATGCAGCGCGGGACGCCGGCGTCGATCCCTACGCGCGGCGATCAGACGCTGCAGGTTGTCGTGCAGGACGTGACGCAAGAGCGTGCTCTTGCCGCTGCCCGAGACGCCGGTAAGGCACACCAGGCGACCGAGCGGAATGGCGGCGTCCACTCCGTGCACATTGTTGAGTTCGATATTCTCGAGCAGTAGCGCATTTCCGGCGGTCGGATCTGTTGGGCGTCGCGGCATCAGGGGGTGACGCAGCGGGTTTGCGAGCATGCGTCCGGTGAGCGACTCGCGGTTGCGCATCACCGCCTTCAGGCTGCCCTGGGCAACCACGCGTCCGCCATTCACGCCCGCGCCGGGGCCGAGATCGATGATGTGATTGGCGCGGCGGATGGTGTCCTCGTCGTGCTCGACCACCAGCAGAGTATTGTCGCGGGTGGCGAGTTCCTCGAGCGTATCGAGCAGCATGCGATTGTCGCGGGGGTGAAGGCCGATCGTCGGTTCGTCGAGGATGTAGCAGACGCCACGCAGGTTGGAGCCGAGCTGAGCGGCAAGGCGGATGCGCTGGGCTTCGCCGCCTGACAGGCTCGGGGCGCCACGGTCCAGGGCCAGATAGGACAAGCCCACACGCGACAGAAAACTGAGTCGCGCGCGCAGTTCGGTGACGATGTCGCGGGCGATCTCCGCTTCGCGTCCGCGCAGCTTGAGGCGCGAGAACATGTGTTCGGATTCGGCTACCGTCAGCGCCGCATGGTCCGCGATCGAAAGACCCTGAAAGCGTACCGCCAGCGCTTCCGGTCTGAGGCGTCTGCCCTGGCAACCGCGGCAGATGCGCCCCGCATCCTTGCCGTCGTCGGTTTCCTCGCCATCCTCTCCGGTCACGCCCTCCAGACCGCTGCCATGACACGCCGGACACCAGCCGTGCCGTGAATTGTAGGAGAACAGGCGTGGATCGGGTTCGGGAAAGCTGCGGCCGCAGCAGGGACAGGCGCGCAAGGTCGAGAAGATCCGTTCGCGCGCGCCGCGACCGGAAGGGATGACATGCACCACACCCTTGCCATAGACGAGCGCCTCATCTATGGCCTGGCGCAGTTGGCGCTCGAGGCGCGCCTCGACCGCATGTTCGCCGCAGGGAAGGGCGATATCGTGTTCGCGGAAGCGATCGAGCCGGGGCCAGGGGGAGGTCGGCAGATGCTCGCCGTCGACGCGCAATTCCTCGAAACCGCGCGCGGCATACCAGCGTGCCAGATCGGTGTAATAGCCCTTGCGGGCAGTCACCAGCGGCGCATAGAGCCGGATGCGGCGTCCACCATAGTCCGTCATGATTCGCGCAAGGATTTCATCTGCGCTCTGCGCATCGATTGGCACCTCGCAATCCGGACAGTGCTGGACGCCGAGCTTCACGAACAGCAGTCTCAGAAAGTGATGGATCTCCGTGAGCGTGCCGACGGTGCTCTTGTGCCCGCCGCGGCTGGTGCGCTGTTCGATGGCCACCGTCGGCGGGATGCCGAGCACAGCGTCCACATCGGGGCGTGAGGCGGGCTGCACGAACTGGCGCGCGTAGGCATTGAGCGATTCGAGATAGCGTCGCTGACCTTCGGCGAACAGGATATCGAAGGCGACGGTGCTCTTGCCGCTGCCGGAAACGCCGGTGATGGCGGTGACGCCATGCCGGGGAATATCCACTTCGATGTTCTTCAGGTTGTGCTCGCGCGCATGAAGGATGCGTATGTGATCGCCCTTGCCACGCCGCGCGGCCCTGTCTGGAGGTGTGCCAGCGGAGCGCGGACGTTTCGCTGCGGGCGCCTGGTCGCCGCGCAGGGCGGCGCCGGTATGGCTGGCGGGATGGGCCGCCACCTGGGCCGGTGTGCCGGCGCAGATCAGTCGGCCTCCGGCATCGCCGCCCTCGGGGCCGAGGTCGACGATCCAGTCGGCGGCGGCGATGAAGTCCAGATTGTGTTCGATGGCGATCACCGAGTGCCCGTGTTTCATCAGGCTGCGCAGCGCCAGCAGCAGGCGCTCCACGTCCGCCATGTGCAATCCGGTGGTCGGCTCGTCGAGCAGGAACAGCATGCGCTGTGCCCCGCTGCGGGGTGCATCCGCGCGGGCGAGGTGTCCGGCCAGCTTGAGGCGCTGAGCCTCGCCCCCCGATAGTGTGGTGACGGGCTGTCCGAGCCTCAGGTAATCGAGCCCCACGGCGCGCAAGGACTCCAGCCCCTGCAGCACCTTCGCCTCGGCAGCGAACCAGTCCGCAGCCTGGGCGACCGTCATCTCCAGCACGTCGGCGATCGAGCGGGCGACGCCATCGCGGATCAGGCGCACATCCAGGATCTCGGCGCGATAGCGCTTGCCGTCGCATGCCTGGCAGCGCAGGTAGACGTCGCTCAGAAACTGCATTTCGACATGCTCGAAGCCGTTGCCGCCGCAGACCGGGCAGCGCCCGTTGCCTGAATTGAAGCTGAAGGTCCCCGCGGTATAGCCGCGTTCGCGCGCCAGCGGTTCGGCGGCGAACAGTGCGCGGATCGCGCTCAGCGCGCCGGTGTAACTGGCGGGATTCGAGCGGGTGGTCTTGCCGATCGGCGATTGATCGACCAGCAGAACCTCGTCGATGTGTTCGTGCCCGAGCAGTTCGCGATGCGCTCCCGGCGGTTCATCCGGGTGGCCCTTGAGCTTGCGCAGGGCGAGATAGCAGACGTCGCGCAACAGCGTGGACTTGCCCGAACCGCTCACTCCGGTGAGGCAGACGAGGCGCTGAAGCGGCAGCTCGACATCGAGGTCCTGCAGATTGTTGGCGCAGGCGCCGGTGATGCGCAGCCATGGTCCTGCCAGCGGGTTGATGGTGCTTTCGGCGACCGGTGATGCGGAACGGGGCGCGCGCAGATAGCGGCCGGTGAGTGATGCCGGCGCTTTCATCATGCCTGCGGGAGTCCCCTGGTATACCAGAGATCCGCCTGCTTCCCCGGGGCCCGGTCCCAGTTCCAGGACCCGGTCGGCGGCGCGGATGATCTGCGCATCGTGCTCCACCACCAGCAGCGTGTTGCCGGCATCGCGCAGCCGCTTGAGTACCGCGATCAGACGGCCGACGTCGCGCGCGTGCAGACCGATGCTCGGCTCATCGAGAACGAACAGCGTGTTGACCAGTGAGGTGCCGAGCGCGGTGGTCAGATTGATGCGCTGGACCTCGCCACCCGACAGTGTGCGCGACTGGCGGTCGAGGGTTAGATAACCGAGGCCGACTTCGAGCAGATAGTCGAGGCGGCTGCGTATGCCGCCGAGGAGTACTTCGGATGCCTGGTCGAGCGGCGCAGGCAGTTCGAGCTTGCGGAACAGCGCCTGGCTGCGCTCGATCGGCAGGGTCATCAGCTCGTGAAAGTTGAATGAGTCTTCGGGTGCGCGCATGGAAGTGGAATCGTGAACGGATCCACGATCCGCCGGCCGCGCAGGCAGCCGCCATTGCAGCGCTTCGGGCCGCAGTCTCGCGCCCTTGCACGCAGGGCAGGAGGTGTAGCTGCGATAGCGCGACAGCAGGACGCGAATGTGCATCTTGTAGCTTCTGCTTTCCAGCCAGGCGAAGAAGCGGCGGGCGCCATACCAGACCTTGTCGTCCCAGACGTCATCTTCCCGGTCGCCCTCGCCCTCGATGACCCATTCGCGTTCGACATCACTGAGCTCCCGCCACGGTATGTCTGTGCGGATACCGCGGCGGCGGGCGAAGCGCATCAGATCCTGCTGGCATTCGCGGTAGGCGGATGTCTGCCAGGGGCGAATGGCGCCGTCGGCGATGCTCTTGCCGGGATCGGGAATCACCAGATCGAAATCGACGCCGATGACGCGGCCGAAGCCGCGGCACTCGGGACAGGCGCCGATCGGCGAATTGAACGAGAAAAGATTCGGCACCGGATCCTGCCAGGAAGTGTCGCACTGCGGGCAATGCAGGCCGCGTGAGAAGTGCAGCTGCCGATTGCCTGCCGGGCTTTCGATGTCCACGCACAGCCTGCCCTGGCCGCGCTCGAAGGCGGATTCCAGTGCCTCCACCAGGCGATCGCGATCTGCGCCTGCGCGCATCCGGTCCTGCACCACATCGAGGCCACCGTCTTCGCGTTCCCGCACCCGGGTGTAGCCCTGGCGCGAGAGCAGGGCGACTGCTTCCTCGCGGGTGAAGCTGGCGGGCAACGCCACGGGGAAAGTGATGGCCAGCCGCGCATCCACTGGCGCGATTCCGCTCAACTGCCGGCATACCGATTCGGCGTCGTCGCGTCGCACTTCCCGCCCGCAATGGCAGTACAGACGCGCGGCGCGAGCGTAGAGCAGCTTCAGGTGATCGTTGAGTTCGGTCATGGTGCCCACGGTGGAGCGTGAGGTGCGCACCGGATTGACCTGGTCGATGGCGATCGCAGGCAGCACGCCTTCGATGCGATCGACGCGTGGCTTGTCCATCCGCTCCAGAAACTGGCGCGCATAGGGCGAAAAGGTTTCGACGTAGCGGCGCTGGCCTTCGGCATACACTGTGTCGAAGGCGAGCGAGGACTTTCCTGAACCGCTCACCCCGGTGACCACGGTGAGCGATTCGAGCGGAAGTTCGAGATCCAGCCCCTTCAGATTGTTCTGACGGGCTCCGCGGATGATGATGGCAGAGCCGGGATTTCTTTCAGCGCTGGCGGGAGTCTTTGGTTTCATCTTTGGGGGCAGAGGAAAGAGTAAAGTTCAAAGAGGAAAGCGGATGTGCGTCTGCGGCACGGAGACCGGGGCGCAGGCATATGCTTTCCTCTTTTTTCTTTTCTCTTTCCTCTTTCCTCTCATCACCCCAGCAATCCGCGCAGTCCCTCAAGATAGACACTCTCATCCGGCATGACACCGTCGCGCTGGGCCTGCCACAGGACCGCGGCCAGGCACTCCATCATGCGATGCTCCGCCTCATGCACGTCTCCGCTGCTTGCGGCGAGTGCGTGATAGACCGCGAGCACGCCGCCGGGGCGGTCGGTCGCGATCTGCTCCTGCAGCGCGATGTGCAGCCCCATGTGCAGGAAGGGATTGCTCTCGCCGCCGCCGGGCAGGTAGTCACGCTCCGCCAGCCTGCCGCTTTCCAGTCCCGGCTGGTACTCGGGATGATGTGCGATCACGCTGGCGATGATGCGCTCGAGAGGTTCCATGGGCAGGCCGGCGCGATGCTTGCGCCAGGCCTCCATGAACGTATTGCGAAGCTGATCTCTATCCTGACCTTGCCACATGTCTGCCTTTTCCCTTGCCGGATGCCGCCGGCACCGTCTCTCCGGCCTCCGCTTTCGCGGTACTTTCTCCGGGGGTCTTGTGTGGATACTCGCACAGATCGCGCAGAATGCATGCGGGGCAGCGTGGCTGACGCGCGAGGCAGACATAGCGGCCGTGCAGTATCAGCCAGTGATGCGCATGGCGCAGGAACTCGCCGGGTACTTCCCGTTCAAGGCGCGTTTCGACTTCCCGCACATTGCGTCCGGGAGCCAGTCCGGTACGGTTGGCGACACGGAAGACATGGGTGTCGACCGCAATCACCGGCTCCCCGAAGGCGATGTTGAGCACCACATTGGCGGTCTTGCGCCCGACGCCGGGCAGCGCCTCGAGTGCCGCCCGCTCGCGTGGCACCTGTCCGTCGTGCTGTTCCAGCAGCAGGCGACAGGTGGCGATGACATTGCGCGCCTTGGTGCGATACAGGCCGATGGAGCGAATATGGGATGCCACTCCCTCTTCGCCGAGGCGCAGCATGGCTGCGGCATCGGGTGCGGCCTGGAACAGCCCGGCAGTGGCCTTGTTGACACTGCGGTCGGTCGCCTGGGCGGAGAGGATGACCGCGATCAGGAGCTGGAACGGTGACTCGTAGTCGAGCTCTCCGCGTGGTTCGGGGTTGGCGTCCCGCAGGCGCGCTAGCAGCGCATGCCGCTGCCTGGCATCCATGTCCCGCAGATCAGGCCAGTCCGGGTTCGGCTTGCGCCTGGGCAGCTTCTGGCGCCGCCTGCGCCCGGCGTTCACGACGCGCGTTGATGGCATTCTTCAGCGCGATGAGCAGGCCCAGGGCGATGAAGGCGCCCGGCGGCAGGATAGCCAGCAGAAATCCCTGGTAATCCTCGAACAGAGTGATGGTGAAGCCGCGTGCGCCTTCGCCGAACATGAGATGCGCGTTGGCGAACAGGGTGCCCGAACCGACCAGCTCCCGCATCGCGCCCAGGCTGACCAGCACCAGCATGAAGCCGAGCCCCATCATGAATCCGTCGTGCAGCGAAGGCAGCAGCGGATTCTTCGAGGCGAACGCCTCGGCGCGCGCGATGACGATGCAGTTGGTGGTGATCAGCGGAATGAAGATGCCGAGGACGCGGTACAGGTCGTGGAACCAGGCGTTCATGGCCAGCTCGATGCTGGTGACCACGCAGGCAATGACCAGGACATAGATCGGAATGCGGATCTCCGGCCGCGTATGATTGCGGATCGCCGATACCAGGCCGTTGGTGATGGTCAGCACGAGCAGCGTGGCGAGGCCCAGCCCGAGCCCGTTGATGACGTTGTTGCTGACCGCGAGCAGCGGACACAGGCCCAGTACCTGGACCAGCGCGGGATTGTTGGTCCACAGACCGGCACGAGAGATATTTGCGTAATCAGCCTGGCTCATGCGGCGTGCCTCTCGCTCACGGTGGGTTCGTCGTTGTGGGCGGCTCGCCCGGCGCGCCGCCATTGCCGACCGGCGCGGGCCGGAGCAGTTCTTCCCGGTGCCGATGATAGTATTGTAGGGTGTTGTATACCGCCTTGACTATGGCGCGGGGCGTGATGGTGGCGCCGGTCACCTGATCGAAGATGCCGCCGTCCTTCTCCACCCGCCAGCCGAGTTCGTCCGGATCGGTCAGGGAGTGCCCCGTGAAGCTGTACACCCAGTCGGATTTCTCCGTTTCGATCCAGTCGCCGAGCCCCGGCGTTTCCTTGTGCCACAATATCCGCACGCCCAGCAGGGTTGCTCTGGCGCAGTCGATCGCTACCAGCAGTCCGATGTCTCCGCTATAGCCGTCCGGCGCCACCGGCGTCAGCATCACAGCAACCGGTTCGCCATCGCGTCGCGCGCGGTACACGGCGATCGGCTTGTTGCTGCCGAGCATTTGCCGGTCGCGAACGGAGATGACATCCTCCACCGGATCATTGTCGTAGAGTTCGGGCGGAACGACTTCACTCAGGGTGCGCAGCAATTCCTGCCGCTGGTTCTCGGCGATGATGTCACTGGTGCTGTGCCGGGTCACCGCCACGATCGCGGTGCCGGCCACAGCGAAACCGGTCAGCAGGGCCGCGGTGGCCAGCATGTGACGCATCAGCATCGGCTAGTCCCTGTCGTGGCCGAACACGCGCGGCTTGAAGTAGTCATCGATCAGCGGAACGCTCATGTTCATGAGCAGGACCGCGAAGGCGATGCTGTCCGGGTATCCGCCCCAGGCGCGGATCACATAGATGAGGATGCCGATGCCAGCGCCGTAGATCAGGCGGCCGCGCGGGCTGGCGGCTGCGGTCACCGGGTCGGTGGCGATGAAGAAGGCGCCGAGCATCACTGCGCCGCTGAACAGATGGAACATCGGCGAGGCGTAGTGCGCCGGATCGTAGAGATAGAACACCAGAGAGATGGCGATCAGCGAGCCGAGCATGCCGGCGGGGATGTGCCAGCTGATGACGCGCCGCCAGATCAGGAAGAGGCCGCCGAGCAGAAAGCCGGCATTGACCCATTCCCAGCCCTTGCCGCCCAGCATGCCGAAGATCGGCACCACGCTGAGCAGCCGGCTGGTTTCCTCGTCCAGGCCGAAGGTCGCCCGGATGTCGCTCACGGTGCTGCCTAGCCCGAGATGGGTTCGCAGGGCATCGAGCGGTGTCGCTTCGGTCAGGGCATCGAGCGTGATGCCGGCAGGCAGCGTTCCCGTGAAGATAAGGGCGGCATGCTCGGTGAAGTTGAGCGGATGCTCGCTCAGCGACTGCACCGGCAGCCAGGCGGTCATTTCGCGCGGGACGGATATGAGAAGAACGACGTAACCGACCATTGCCGGGTTGAAAGGGTTGTATCCCAGTCCCCCATACAGGTGCTTGGCAACCACGATGGCGAAGAAGACGCCAGTCACCGTTACCCACCAGGGTGCGGTCGGCGGGATGGCAAGCGCCAGCAGTACGGCAGTGACCAGCGCGCTGCCGTCGGCGAGATACTGCCCGATCGGCTGGCGGCGCAGCCGCAGCATACCGGCCTCGAAAACGACCGCCGCCGTCGCCGCGATGGCGATGTTGATCACTACGCCCCAGCCGAAGAACCAGACATAGGCCACGACACCCGGGATCAGGGCGGCGAGGACCTGGATCATCAGCGTAGTGACAGTAACGGGTGCTTTGACGTGTGGCGAGGTCGCCGTCTTGAGCGGCATGATTCGCTTCTTTACCTGATGGTGGTTCGATGGTACGTCCGCGCGTCAATCCGCCGCGCGGTTCTTTTCATTCTTTTCGGTTGCGGCAGGCTCCGTGCCTTCAGCGGGCACGGTGCGCTGCTTCTGCACCTGCTGCATGGCGACATCGCGCCGTTCCTCCGCGCGCTGCCTGGCGCTCTGCGCTTCGGCCTGGGCCCGTTCCCGCGCCGAGGCAGCATCGAGCGCAGCTTTCTTCTGCTGACGCTTGGCTTCGCGCTCCGCCTTCTCCCGTTCTATGCGGGCCTGGCGTGCATCGTGGCGTCGGCGTGCGAGCTGTGCCTTCTCCTTCTCCCTCTCCTGGATCCAGATGTCGCCCTTGGCATAGCGGAAGTACTGTACCAGAGGAATGTTGCTCGGGCACACATAGGAGCAGGCACCGCATTCGATGCAATCGAACAGGTCGAACTTCTGCACCTTGTCGAGATCCTTGTTGCGGGCGTGCCAGTAAAGCTGCTGCGGCAACAGGTTCATCGGGCAGGCGTCGGAGCAGGCGCCGCAGCGGATACAGGGCATGGCGGGTCGCTGCGGCAGCAACTCGGCGGCAGCGGCGGCGAGGACGCAATTGGTGGTCTTGATGACGGGCAGATCGGCCCGGTGCAGGGCGATGCCCATCATCGGTCCGCCCATGATCAGGCGATCGATGGCTGCCATGCGTGTTCCGCACTGCCGGAGCAGCGCATCCATGGGCGTGCCGAGCAGGGTCTCCAGGTTGCGTGGCTGGGCTACGGCTCCGCCGGTCACGGTGACGATGCGCGACAGCAACGGCTCGCCGTGCGCGATGGCGCGATGGACGGCATAAGTCGTGCCGACGTTGACGCAGGTGATGCCGACGTGAGCGCTCAGCTTGTTGCTGGGGATCTCCTTGCCGGTGAGTATCCTCGACAGCAGCTTGGAGTCGCCCGCGGGATAGATCGTGGGGACCGGCACCACCCGTACGCCTTCCAGGCCCGCGACAGCAGCGCGCATGGCGGCGATCGCCTCGGGCTTGTTTTCCTCGATTCCGATCAGCGCTTCCTTCGCCTGCAGGGCGTGACGGACGATCGCCAGGCCGCTCACGATCCCGGCCGCGCGCTCGCGCATCAGCATGTCGTCGCAGGTGATGTAGGGCTCGCACTCGGCGCCGTTGAGGATCAGCGTCTCGATCGGCTTGTGGTGCCCCGGGTTGAGCTTGATGTAGGTGGGGAATCCCGCGCCGCCAAGGCCGACGATGCCGGCTTCGCGAATGATGTTGCGCAGCGCGACCGGATCGATGCTGGCGTAATCGTCGTGCCCGGCATGGTCGATCCAGCGGTCCTCGCCGTCCGGTTCGATCACCATGCAGGGCGCGACCAGCCCCGAAGGATGGGGTACGGGATGCTCGCCGATCCCGAGCACCGTGCCCGAGGTGGGCGCGTGGAGCGGCGCGCTGACGTAGCCATTCGCCCGCGCGATCGTCTGCCCCTTGAGCACCCGGTCGCCGGGCGCGAACAGCGCTTCCGCGGGTTCGCCGATGTGCTGGTGCAGGGGGAGCAGCAGGCGTTCCGGCATGTCGGCCGAACCGATCGGCGTGTGGGTCGATTCCGCCTTGTGCTGCTCGGGATGTACGCCGCCGCGAAACAGCCGGCGCGCCGCGTCGGTCAGGCTCATTACCGCGCGTGCTCCGCCGTCTTCTGCTCAGGGAATGGCCACTTCCATGTCCGGATGTCCTGCTGTACCGGGACCATCTCGATGCAATCGACGGGGCATGGCGGGCGACACAGATCGCATCCGGTGCACTCCGCGGCGACGACGGTATGCATCTGCTTGGCGGCGCCTACGATGGCATCGACCGGGCAGGCCTGGATGCACAGCGTGCAGCCGATGCAGCGCTGCTCGTCGATCACAGCCAGGGTCTTCGGCTTGATCGCGCCATTGTCCGGGTTGAGCGGCTTCGGATCGCGATCGAGCAGGTCGGCGAGCGCGAGGATCGTGGTCTCACCACCCGGCGGACACTGGTTGATGTCGGCCTCGCCGCTGGCGATGGCGCTGGCGTAGGGCCGGCAACCCGGGAAGCCGCACTGCCCGCACTGGGTCTGGGGCAGCAGCGCATCGATCTTCTCGACCAGCGGATCCCCCTCGACACGGAAGCGGATCGCGGCGTAGCCGAGGCTCAGGCCGAAGACCAGGGCGAGCCCGCTGAGGGCAAGGACCGCGGTCAGCATCAGGTTTTCACCAGGCCGGCAAAGCCCATGAAGGCCAGTGACATGAGTCCGGCCGTCACCAGTGCGATGGCCGGTCCGCGGAAGGCGACGGGCACGTCGGCGGCCGCGATGCGCTCACGCATGGCGGCGAACATGATCAGTACCATGGAAAAGCCGACCGCGGCGCCAAAGCCGTAGAGGGCAGCCTCGATGAAGCCGGTTTCCTCCTGAACGATCAGCAGCGCGACACCCAACACCGCGCAGTTCGTAGTGATGAGTGGCAGGAAGATGCCGAGCACCTGGTAGAGCAGGGGGCTCGTCCTGTGGATCACCATCTCGGTGAACTGCACCACGGCGGCGATCACCAGGATGAAGGTGATGGTGCGCAGGTACTCCAGCCCGAGCGGCGCCAGCAGGTAGGTGTTTGCCAGATAGCTGCATACCGAAGACAGCGTAAGGACGAAGGTGGTGGCGAGCGCCATGCCGGTCGCCGTCTCGAGCTTGCGCGACACGCCCATGAACGGGCACAGCCCGAGGAACTTGACGAGCACGAAGTTGTTCACCAGAACGGTGCTGACCAGGATCAGGGCGTATTCGGTCATGGCAAGGCAATTCCTGTCTGCAGAATACCTATTCTACTCTGATCCCTTGCGTTTGGCCCGTCCGTTCACTTGACGCGCATGCCGGGCTTCGCTCCGTCTTCGGGCTGGATGAGCCACAGATCACTGCCGCCCGGTCCTGCTGCCAGCACCATGCCTTCCGAGACGCCGAAGCGCATCTTGCGCGGCGCGAGGTTGGCGACCATGACCGTGCTCCGACCGATCAGCTGTTCGGGGCGGTACTTCGACTTGATTCCCGCAAAGACCGTGCGCTTTTCCTCTTCCCCGATGTCGAGGGTGAGTTCGAGCAGCTTGTCGGCGCCGGGAACCTCTTTTGCGTCCACGATGAGCGCCACGCGCAGGTCGATCCGGGCGAATTCCGCGGCATCGATCACGGGCGGGGCGACGGCTTCCTCCTTCGCCTTCCCGGTCTGCTTCGCTGCCGGCGCGGCCGGCTGTTCGGTGGTTGTACCTCCCGTTCCTTCCGCCAGCAGGGCGTCGATCTGCTGCCGCTCGACCCGCCGGGCGAGATGTTCGTAAGGTTTGATCGTTCCCTCGCCCAGGAGTTCACGCGCGTGCAGCCATTGGAGAGGCGGCACGTTCAGGAAGGATTCGATCCTTGCCACCATGCGCGGCAGGACGGGCTTCAGGTACAGGGCCAGCAGGCGGAAAACATTGATGGCGGTGGTGCAGACCTGCTGCACCCGCGGCGCGGCGGCCGGATCCTTGATCCGCGCCCAGGGCTCCTCGCGGGCGATCCAGGCGTTGGCAAGATCGGCCAGATCCATGATCTGGCGGATGGCCTCGCCGTAGCGGCGCTCCTCGTAACAGCGGGCAATCGCCGGTTCGGCGGCCTGCAGCGTGGCGAGCAGCTCGTGATCCTGCGGTTCCAGCGTGGCGGCCAGGCGGCCCTCGAAGCGGGAGGTCAGGAAGCCGGCCGTCCGGCTGGCGATGTTGACGAACTTGCCGACCAGGTCGCTGTTCACCCGCGCGAGGAAATCATCGAAGTTGAGATCGATGTCCTCGATGCGGTCGCTGAGCTTGGCGGCGAGATAGTAGCGCAGGAACTCGGTGTCCACGTGGGCGGCGAAGGCTTCCGCGGTGATGAAGGTGCCGCGCGACTTGGACATCTTCTGCCCGTTGACGGTCAGGAAGCCGTGGACGCAGATCCGGTCCGGCGTGCGATGGCCGGAGTAATGCAGCACCGCCGGCCAGAAAAGCGCATGGAAATAGAGGATGTCCTTGCCGATGAAGTGACACAGTTCCGCGTCGCTGTCCGGTTGCCACCAGGCATCGAAGTCGATCCCCGTGCGCTTGCAGAAGGCGAGGAAGCTCGCCATGTAGCCGATGGGAGCATCCAGCCACACGTAAAGGTATTTTCCCGGCGCATCCGGGATCTCGAAGCCGAAATAGGGCGCATCGCGGGAGATGTCCCAGTCCCGCAAGCCGCTCGTGAACCATTCCTCGATCTTGTTGGCAGCCTCGCTCTGCAGCGGTGCTTGCCCGTTCCCGCGCGCATTCCGCCGGCCGTGCCGCAGCCATTCCTCGAGGAACTCGCGGCAGGCATCGAGACGGAAGAAGTGGTGTTCGGACTCGCGCCTCACCGGCGTGGCGCCGGAGATCGCGGAAACCGGATCGATCAGCTCGGTGGGAGAATACGTGGCGCCGCACTGCTCACAGGAGTCACCGTATTGATCGCGGGCGTGACAGCGCGGGCATTCGCCGCGGATGTAGCGATCTGGCAGGAACATCTCCCGCACCGGATCATACAGCTGCTCGATGTTGCGGATATCGATCAGGCCGGCCGCCTTCAGGCGACGATAGATCTCCTGGGACAGCTCCCGGTTCTCATCGGAATTGGTGGAGTGGTAATGATCGAAACCGACGCCGAAGGACGTGAAATCGCGCAGGTGCTCCTTCTGCATGCGGCCGATCAGCTCTTCCGGGGAGATTCCCTCCTGCTCCGCGCGCAGCATGACCGGCGTGCCGTGGGTGTCATCCGCGCAGACGTAGTGGCATTCATGCCCGCGCATTTTCTGGAAACGAACCCAGATGTCCGTCTGGATGTACTCGACCAGATGGCCCAGGTGGATGGCGCCGTTGGCGTACGGCAGCGCGCTGGTGACCAGTATTTTTCTCGGCGAATCGGCCATGGCTTGGAAAGATTCCGGATAAAAATGCGCTATTATAACTCCCGGCCGCGGCAAAGTCCGAATGGCTGGAAACGAGCACAGGAAGCAGCAGCGATGTCAGGAATCACCCAGCAAGAGATCGAGGCGGCAATCGCCACCTACACCGACCCCTATCTCGGCACGGACCTGGTTCAGGCCAAGGTGGTGCGCGAGATCGGCGTGGACGGGACGCGCGTACGGGTGCGCATCGAGCCCGGCTTTCCGATGCGGGGTTACGAGGAGGCGCTGCGGGCGGCCCTGTCGCAGCGCATCGCTGCCGTTGCCGGGGTGGGCGAGGTGGAGGTGAACATCACCCCCCGCATCGTCAGCCATGCGGTCCAGCAGGGCGTGAAGCCCATTCCGCAGGTCAAGAACATCATCGCCGTCGCCTCGGGCAAGGGCGGGGTAGGCAAGTCGACCACCACCGCCAACCTGGCGCTGGCGCTGGCGGCCGAAGGGGCGACTGTCGGCGTCCTCGATGCCGACATCTATGGCCCCAGCCAGCCCCGCATGCTGGGGGCACAGACCCGGCCCGAGTCGCGGGACGGTCACTCGATGGAGCCGGTGATCGCCCATGGCATCCAGTCCATGTCGATCGGCTACCTGATCGAGGAAGATACGCCGATGATCTGGCGCGGTCCCATGGTGACCCAGGCGCTCGAGCAGCTGCTGCGCGAAACGCGCTGGCAGGGGCTGGACTACCTGGTCATCGACCTGCCGCCGGGGACCGGTGATGTCCAGCTCACGCTCGCGCAGCGCATTCCGGTGAGCGGCGCCGTGATCGTCACCACGCCCCAGGACATCGCCCTGCTGGATGCGCGCAAGGCGCTGAAGATGTTCGAGAAGGTTCGTGTCCCGGTGCTTGGCGTGATGGAGAACATGAGCATTCACGTGTGCAGCCAGTGCGGCCACCAGGAAGCGATCTTCGGCGAGGGCGGCGGCGAGCGCATGGCCGCGGATTACGGCGTCGAACTGCTCGGGCGCCTGCCCCTGGACCGCCGCATCCGCGAAAATGCCGACGGTGGTCACCCCAGCGTCATTGCCGATCCCGAGGGCGCGATCGCCGCGTCCTATCGCGAAATAGCCCGCCGCGTCGCGGCCCGGTTGTCGCTGCAGGCCAAGGACTACAGCGCGAAGATCCCGAATATCGTGATACAGCAGAGCTGAGAGCAAAGAGCAACGATGGAAGACGAAAGCGGAACGCGTCGAGGGGCGCGCGTTCTGAAAGCCCGGCGGGGGAAAATGACGGCGAAAGGGGTATGCAGTCCCGGCTTTCATCTTTCAAATTCGCTCTTTCCTCTGCTCACTTCCCACTTTTCACATCAAACCTGAGTGTCCTTATGTCCATAAAATCCGATCGCTGGATCCGTGAGATGGCGGAGAAGCACGGCATGATCGAGCCGTTCGAGCCGCGCCAGGTTCGCGAGCACGCCGGTGGCAGGGTGATTTCCTTCGGTACCTCGAGCTACGGCTACGACGTGCGTTGTGCGGAAGACTTCAAGATCTTCACCAATATCAATTCGGCGGTCGTAGATCCGAAGAA
Source organism: Gammaproteobacteria bacterium (assembly GCA_034002745.1). GTDB lineage: Bacteria > Pseudomonadota > Gammaproteobacteria > SZUA-140 > SZUA-140 > JAITWN01. The sequence goes on along the minus strand of JAVEZY010000007.1, from coordinate 65,772 downwards.
CTTTGACTCGAACAGCTTCGTCGATGTGCGCTCCGATGTCTGCATCATCCCGCCGAACTCGTTCGCGCTCGCCCGCACCGTGGAATACTTCCGCATCCCGCGCGACGTGCTCACCGTGTGCCTGGGCAAGTCGACCTACGCGCGCTGCGGCATCATCGTCAACGTGACTCCGCTGGAGCCCGAGTGGGAAGGGCACGTCACGCTGGAGTTCTCCAACACTACACCGCTGCCGGCCAAGATCTACGCCAACGAAGGCGTGGCGCAGATGCTGTTTTTCCAGTCTGATGAAGTGTGCGAAACCTCTTACCGTGACCGCGGCGGCAAGTATCAGGGACAAAAGGGCGTGACGCTGCCGAGGGCCTGAGAAGTGAAACGTTGAAAATGATCGTGCGCCTGCGGCGCTTCTGATCCGATGCGTTTGCTGCCGCGGGTGGCTTGCTGGCTTTCCTCTTTCTCTTACCGTGTTCGCAGCCGGACGCCTGGGAGGGGGCAGACCCCGTCCGCCACCAGACGCCAGGCGCCCCGTCCGCCTGAAAGGAATCCCGGCGCTTCGCGCGGCCCGGCGCCGGGGTCTGACCCCGATTGCCGCCGGCCTCGCGCTTTCATCTCTCTTCTTTCCGCTCCTGTTCCAACCCGCTTATCGTCAGCGTGAGCATGCGCCGATCGCGGTATTGCTCCACCCGCACCGGCAGGTAATCGAGCGCGGGTGCGCACCAGATCGTTGTGCCGTCGTCGCGGTCGATGCGACGCAGTTTCACCGTTTCCAGCGGCCCGAGACGGGTGTGCAGGATCTCGGTGCCCATCCTTTCGAAGCGATAGTCCTTCAGGCCGCCGCCATCGGCGACGGCGTAGTGAAGCGGGTCGATTCCATCGCGAAGGTCCCGTGTCAGGGTGTACTGGTACAGCAATTTGTCCTGTGCCGGGCCGGGGAGCGCCATGCGCCAGGCCTGGCCGTTGACATCATTGACCACGCTGTTGGCGGTCCAGTCGAAATCGAGCACGACATGTCTCTCCTGGCCGCGTCCGGTGCGATGGTATTCGTAGTGCAAGGGTTGCGGACGCCCATCGACGGGGCGCCACAGGCTGCGTTCGATGATGCGGTCGCGTCGCAGCAGTCCCAGGAATCCGGCGGACGAGGAGTGTGATTCATAGGTCCACAGGCCCTCGGCGTCGACGTGAAGACGGCGCTCCATGCGGGCAAGAAGTGCCGCGTTGTGGCGCAGTTCGTAGGTGGCGGTGAACCCGCGGTGCGCGGATTCTTCGGCGCTGGCCGGAAGCCAGAACGCGACGGACAGCGCCAGGGCTGCAAACATCCACGCCGCATTCCGGCATCCGCGGATGCGGCGCGCGGAATTCACGGCTCGGCAGCCGCTCCGCTGCGGATGCCGGCACGGATGTCGGCGTAGTCGAGCGGCATGTTCAGCGGGTGTCCATCGAAATATGGCATCCCGTCGTGCATTGCCAGGCGACCTTCGGCGATCCATCCGATCACCAGCGGATAGATGCGATGCTCCTCGGCAAGGACCCGGGCGGCCAGGCTGTCGGGATTGTCGCCGGGTGTGATCGGAACCCGCGCCTGCAGGATCACCGGGCCGCCGTCCACCTCGGGAGTGACGTAATGGACGCTGGCGCCATGCTCCGGGGCTGCCGCCGCCAGCGCTCGCTGGTGGGTGTCCAGGCCGGGAAATGCAGGCAGCAGCGAAGGGTGGATGTTGATCATGCGCCCTTCATAAGCCCGCACGAAGTCGGCGCCGAGGATACGCATGAAGCCGGCGAGCACGATCAGTTCGGCGCGCGTGGCGTCGATGGCCGCGCCCAGCGCCGCCTCGAATGCCTCGCGGCTCGGGTAGGCGCGGCGGTCGACGACTATTTCCGGAATGCCGGCGTCCCGCGCATGGATGAGACCGGGAGCGCCGGGTTTGTCGCTGATCACGGCGGCGATCGTTGCCGCGACCGCGCCATTGCGTGTCGCCTCGATGAGGGAGCGCAGATTGCTGCCGCGTCCTGAGATCAGAACGACCAGCGTGAGCGGGGAGCCTGCCGTGGCGGAGCGGCCCTGCGGGCGCCGTTCAGCGGATGACGACATCCGCCTCCTCCGCGCCGCGGGCCTGCACCTCGCCGATGATGTGGGCGGTTTCGCCGGCGGCTGCCAATATCTCCAGCGCGCGCGTCGCGTCCGCCGGGGGCACGAGCAAGACCATGCCGATGCCGCAATTGAAGGTCCGGTACATCTCGTTCGCCTCGACCTTTCCTTCCGCCTGCAGCCAGGCGAAGATTTCCGGCAGCGGCCAGGAGGCGCTGTCGATGATCGCCTTCGTTTCCGCCGGCAGGACGCGGGGAAGGTTTTCCAGCAGCCCGCCGCCCGTGATATGGGCCACCGCGCACAGATCGACGTGCTGCTTCACTTCGAGCACGCTCTTCACGTAAATGCGCGTGGGTGCGAGCAGCAGATCACCGAGGGTCGAGCCGCCGCACTCGGAGGACAGGGCCGCGCCGCTGCGTTCGAGGATGCGGCGTATCAGGGAATAGCCATTGGAGTGGGGGCCGGAAGAGGCGAGACCGATCAGAACGTCGCCAGCGCGCACGCGCGAGCCGTCAATGATCTCACTCTTCTCCACGGCGCCGACGCAGAAGCCGGCGAGATCGTAGTCCCCGTCGGCATACATGCCGGGCATCTCCGCCGTTTCGCCGCCAACGAGGGCCGCGCCGGCGAGTTCGCAGCCCTTGCCGATGCCTTCGACCACTGCCGCCGCGACATCCACGTCGAGACGTCCGGTGGCGTAGTAGTCGAGGAAGAACAGCGGCTCTGCGCCTTGCACCACGAGATCGTTGACGCACATGGCGACCAGGTCGATACCGATGGTGTCGTGGCGCCCGAGTTCGATCGCCAGCCGGAGTTTGGTGCCGACGCCATCGGTGCCCGATACCAGCACGGGTTCGCGATAGCGCCCCGGGGGAAGTTCGAACAGCGCGCCGAAGCCGCCGAGTCCGCCGAGTACGCCGGGGCGGGAGGTGCGTCGCGCGATCGGCTTGATGCGTTCGACCAGACGATTGCCGGCATCGATATCCACGCCGGCATCACGATAGCTGAGGGGCGACCTGTTGTTGTCGTTTGCGCTCACGTTCGGGAATCCGTTTGGTGTGATCGTTGGGGGAATGGCTGCGCCCGGAAGGCGCGATTATACCGCATGCATCGTGCGGACGGCACCCGCGCTGCTGGCCGCGCGTGGCCGGCATGCGGTATCATCGTTCGTTTGTCGGAGACGAGCGACCGGGGCCACGCATGGGAGCGAATTCGGGAACTGGGCTATTCCGCCGCCTGTCATCGGGCGTGCTGCTGCTCATCGCCCTGTTTGCGGGCATCGCTGCCGCTGCCGAAGTCGAAGACCTGTACGAGGCCCAGGTGCCTGTCACCGGTCAGGCCGAAACCGAGCGCCTCCGCGCCCTCGGCGCCGCATTCGAGGCGGTGCTGGTCAAGGTCACCGGGCGGCGCGAAAGCACTGCCGAGCCCGATATCGCCGCCGCGCTCCAGCGGCCCATGAATTACGTCCAGCAGTACCTGTACACCCCCCTGGCGCCCGTCGATGGTTCGCCCTACACCGAGTCGATACACGTGCGTTTCGATGCCCGGGCCGTCGATGCCCTGGTGCAGCGTGCCGGAGTCCCTCTATGGGGGCGCGAGCGTCCGGCCACGCTCCTTTGGGTGGCGGTGGATGAGGGGGATCGGCGCTATCTGCTGTCTGCGGACGATGTGGGCGAGCTGCGCGATGCGCTGGAGGATGAGGCGCGGCGGCGTGGCTTGCCGGCGCTGTTTCCCTTGCTTGACCTGGAGGACCGGCGCAATGTGTCGTTCACCGATGTCTGGGGCAATTTCCGCTCGGTGGTGACCGAAGCATCCGCCCGCTACCAGGTTGCAGCGGTCGCCGTGGCCCGGTTGTTGCGGGAAAGGGATGGACGCTGGTCCGCGCGCTGGTCGCTGTACCATGAAGGCGCGGAGGATCACTGGTCGATTCCGGCGGGGGAAGCGCCGATGACGATCGCTGGCGGCATCGATGCGATCGCCGACACGCTGGCCGCGCGCTATGCGAGGAGTTCTCCGCAGGGAAGCGGCGCATACGCGGACATGGTCGTCGCCGGCATTGACAGCCTGCCGGAGTATCGCCGCGCGATGCGTTATCTGGAGCGCCTGGACCAGGTTCGCGAGCTGAAGGTCATCGCCGTGGAGGCTGATCGCGCGGTGTTCCGGGTTCGCATCGATGGGGATGCGGAGACGCTGGCGCGGACCGTTGCCTTCGGCAAGACGCTGGTCGCCACGCCGCTCGAGCGCGGCTCCGTGCCCGGCGAGCCGGAGGTCGCGACTCTCAGCTACCGTCTCCTGCCGTGACCCGAGCCGACATCCCCAACATCATTTCCGTCCTGCGCATCCTGCTGGTGCTGCCCACGGTGGCGGCGCTGGCCAATGAAATGTTCGGACTCGCGCTGCTGCTGTTCGCGGTCGCGGGTGTGTCCGATGCCCTGGACGGCTATATCGCCAAACGTTTCCACTATGAGAGTCGCCTCGGCACCATTCTCGATCCGCTTGCCGACAAACTCCTGCTCGTCGCCACCTACCTCGTTCTGGCATGGCTCGGGCTGCTGCCGTGGTGGCTGACCGGGGCGGTCGTCGCCCGTGATCTGCTGATCCTGGCCGGCGCCGCTTCCTTTCACCTGCTCATCGGCGAATACGAGATGGAGCCGACGGCGATCAGCAAGCTCAACACCGTGGCGCAGATCGTCCTCGGTCTGGCCGTGGTGCTGTCCGCCGGCGTCCATGCGCTGCCCGAGGCCGCTCTTGACTGGTTGGTCCTGCTGGTGCTGGTCACTACCGTGACAAGCGGAATCGATTATGTATGGACCTGGAGTGTGCGCGCCTGGCGGGCACGGCGCGGATGATGCTTTTGCTTCGCCAGCGGGCGCCGTTGATTCCGCGCCGGCCGTCGGGCCGCGTCGGGTCGGGAATGCGAGGATGCGTGTGAACGCGCAGCTGCCACTCGGCATCCGGCTGCGTCCGGCGAACACCTTCGATGTCTTCGTCCCGGGCGCCGACGCAGAGGCGGTGGCCTGGCTGCGCGAGCGGGCCCGCGATGGCGTCACTTACCTGTGGGGCGCGCGCGGCGCCGGCAGGACGCATCTGCTGCAGGCAGTCTGTCATCAGGCGGCCGCCGCCGGTGCTCGTTCCGCATATGTGCCGCTCGGCGAGGCGGGACTGGTGCCCGAGGTGCTCGAAGGGCTGGAGACGCTGGAAGTGGTCTGTGTCGACGACCTCCAGTGCGTTGCCGGGCATGATGAGTGGGAGCGCGCGCTGTTCGCGCTGTTCAACGGGTTGAAGGCGCGCCATGCGGGGCTGGTCTGCTGCGCCGATCGACCGCTGCATGGGCTCGGCGTTAAGCTGCCCGACCTGGCCAGCCGGCTGGCCTGGGGGCCCGTCTTCCAGTTGCATGGCCTGGATGATGAAGCCCTGGCCGAAGCCTTGCAGCTGCGCGCATCCGCCCTGGGGCTGGAAATGCCGGACGAAGTGGTGCGCTATCTGATGCGCCGGGAGTCGCGCGAACCGTCGGCGCTCTTCGGCCTGCTGGAGCAGCTGGATCGGGCTTCGCTGTCCGCGCAGCGTCGTTTGACCGTGCCGTTCGTGAGGGAGTTCCTCGAGGGCAAGGGCAAGGATGGCAGATGACAGACTGGCTTCCCGAGACTCAAGGCCCCGTTCTTTCACTTTCGATCCGTCGCGTTTCCCTTGTCACTTCGCCCTTGAGGACATCCCAGACATTGTTCAGGATGAGCGTTTGCGCCTCGGCGCTGGGATGGATGCCGTCGGGCTGGAAATGACGGGGCGTATGATCCAGTCCTTCCAGAAGGAACGGTATCAATCCTGCGCCGTGCTCCGTGGCGACTTCCGCGTACATGCGGTGGAAGGCGGACGCATAGGCGGCGCCGTAATTGGGCGGTAATTGCATGCCGGCGATCAGTACCCGCGCACCCGCGGCCTGGGCGGTGTCCGTCAGCCGGGCCAGATTGCCGCGGGTTTGCGCCAGATCGAGTCCACGCAGGCCATCGTTGCCGCCGAGTTCGAGGATGACGATCGTCGGCAGGTGACGATCCAGTTCATGGCGGACGCGCGACAGCGCCCCGCTGGTGGTTTCACCGCTCACGCTCGCATTGACCACCCGATGGGGAAAGCCCTCGTTCGTGAGGCGCTGCTGCAACAGGGCTACCCAGCCCTGCTCGCGATCGATGCCCCAGGCGGCGGCCAGGCTGTCGCCCAGCACCATGATCACAGGGGGCCGCTCTGCGAAGGCCGCGATCGGTACGAGCAGCAGCGACAACAGCAGAAGGAGTTTCTTGCGCATGTCCGGTTCTTCCATGAGGCCCTCCATCGAGGTGGCGAATCTCGAAAAGCGCGTTCCCAGCCCCGAAGGTGAACTGGTGATCCTGCGCGATATGCAGTTTAGCATCGAGGCAGGGGAGACCGTCGCCATCGTCGGCGCGTCCGGATCGGGCAAGACGACGCTGCTTGGCATTCTCGCCGGCCTCGATACCCCGACTGGCGGCCAGGTGATGATCGACGGGGTGGACATCTTCGGTCTCGATGAGGACGGCCGCGCCGATCTGCGGCGCCGCTCCATCGGTTTCGTATTCCAGTCTTTCCAGCTGCTGTCCAACCTGACCGCGCTCGAGAATGTGATGCTGCCTCTCGAACTCGTCGGGCGGCGCGATGCCTCGGCGGTGGCAAGGGCGATGCTGGAGCGGGTCGGCCTGGGTGTGCGCCTGCACCATTATCCGCGGCAGTTGTCCGGCGGAGAGCAGCAGCGCGTCGCCATTGCGCGCGCCTTTGTCGCCGATCCCGCGCTGTTGTTCGCGGACGAGCCAACGGGAAATCTCGACCAGCGGACCGGCGATCGGGTGATCGAACTGCTGTTCGACATGAATCGCGAACGGGGCACCACACTGGTGCTGGTCACCCACGACGAAGCGCTGGCAGCGCGTTGCGGGCGTCGCCTGGTGCTCGACGGCGGCAGGCTCGCCGGGACGGTATGAGCCGCATGCCTCTATCCTTGCGCATGCTTCTCAGGGACTGGCGCGCCGGCGAGCTGCGGGTGCTCGCCGCGGCGCTGGTGCTGGCGGTGGCGGGCATCACCGCCGTCGGCTTCTTCACCGACCGGGTCCGGCTCGCACTGGAGCGGCAGGCGGGCGAGCTGCTGGGCGGAGATGTGTCCATCACGTCTGGGCAGCCCCTGTCCGCCGGTATCGAGGGCTTGATGCCAGCGACAATGCGCCAGGCGCACACCGTCGAGTTTCCCAGCATGGCCCTGTCGGCGGCGGGGCGCAGCGCGCTGGTCGCCGTGCGCGCGGTCAGTCCGGAGTACCCGCTGCGCGGTACGATCCGCGTCGGCGAGCAGGCCTTCGCTCCGGACCGCGCCATCGCGGGCGGCCCGCAGCCGGGTACGGTGTGGGTCGAATCGCGCCTGCTGGGCGCGCTCGGCATCGCGCCGGGAGACGACATCGGCCTGGGTGAGGCTTCGTTTCGTGTGGCGGGGCTGCTCGCCGGAGAGCCGCTCGCCGGCGGCGGCATGCTCTTCGGCGCGGCGCCGCACGTGATGCTGGCGCTGGAGGATCTGGAGCGCACCGGGCTGGTGCAGCCCGCGAGCCGGGTTCGCCATCGTTATCTCTTTGCCGGAGATGCGGCGGAAGTGGCGGCGTTTCGCAAGGTCGCCGAGCCGCTGCTTGCCACCGGGGAGCGGTTGGAAACCGCGGAGGATGCGCAGCCGCAACTGCGTTCGGCGCTGGACCGTGCGCGCAGTTTTCTCAGTCTGGCGGCGCTCAGCAGCGTGCTGCTGGCCGGGGTCGCGGTGGCGATGTCGGCGCGCCGCTTCATCTCGCGGCATCTCGATGGCTCGGCAGTCATGCGCTGTCTCGGCGCGCGCCAGTCGACGGTGCTTCGTCTGTATGCCCTGCAGCTGACCTGGCTGGGGCTGGCGGCGATCGCCGTGGGCGGAGTGTTGGGCTGGTTCGCCCAATATGGCCTGGAGCGGATCATGGGCGCGATGCTGCAGATGAGCCTGCCGGCGCCCTCATGGTGGCCGCTGATGCTGGGGGCGGTCACGGCGCTGGTCACCCTGCTCGGCTTCGCCTTGCCTCCTCTGCTGCACCTGCGTCATGTGCCAGCGGTACGCGTATTGCGCGGCGATGCGGGAGCCATGTCTCCCGCGGGCCTGCTCGCCTATCTGGCGGGGGGTGGAGCCATCGTCGTGCTGCTGCTGTGGTACAGCAGCAGCGTGCGTCTGGGCGTGCAGGTGGCTGCCGGCGCGGCGGCCGCCCTCGCGGTGCTGGCGGCGATCGCGTTCGGGCTGCTTTCCCTGCTGCGGGTCATCCAGCCCTGGCTGGCTCCGGCCTGGCGTCCCGGCGTGCGCAGCCTCGTGCGCCGTCGCGGCAGCACCGTGGTTCAGCTCATGGCCTTCGGTCTGGGTTTGAGCGTGCTGCTGTCCCTGCTGGTGGTGCGCGACGACCTCCTGGCCGCCTGGGATGGCGCGCTGCCCGCGGATGCTCCCAATCGCTTCCTGGTCAATGTGCAGCCGGGGCAGGTCGAGGCGCTGCAAGCGTTCTTCGCCGAACAGGGGCTGGACGTGCCCGAGCTGTTCCCGATGGTGCGCGGACGCCTCGTCGACATCGCGGGAAATCCGGTGGATATCGAATCCTTCGACGAGGAACGTGCCCGGAACCTGCTTCGTCGGGAGTTCAACCTGTCCTGGGCCGAGGTGATGCAGAGCGACAACCGCATCGTCGCCGGTCGCTGGTGGCAGCTCGGGGAACGCGGCAGCGCCGAGGTCTCGGTCGAGGAGGGGATTGCGGAAGCGTTCGGCATCTCGATCGGCGACGAACTGGTATTCGATGTCGGCGGTGAGCGGCTCGCCGTGCGCGTCACCAGTCTGCGTTCCGTGGCCTGGGACAGCTTTCGCGTCAATTTCTTCGTCATTGCGCCGCCCGGGGTTTTCGACGCCCATCCGGCGACCTGGATCAGCAGCCTGCACGTGCCGCGCGATGATCATCGGGTTCTGGATCGGCTGGTGCGCGCCTTTCCGAACGTCACCGTGCTCGACGTCGCTGCGATCATGGACCATGTGCGCAGCATCATGGATCGCGTCACCGCGGCGGTCGAGTACGTGTTCCTGTTCACGCTGGTGGCGGGCCTGCTGGTGATGTACGCGGCGATCCAGGCGACACTCGACGAACGGATCCGGGAGGCGGCGCTGCTGCGCACGCTGGGGGCCGGACGCGGCCAGTTGTTGCGCGCACTGATGGCGGAGTTTGCCGTTCTCGGCCTGCTGGCGGGGCTGGCCGCCGCGACCATGGCCGGTCTCTCCGGCTGGGCGATCAGCACCTGGATCCTGGACCTGACGTACACGCCGGGGATGGCGCTGTGGCTCGTCGGCGCCCTGGTCGGGATGCTGGGTATCGGTGTCGCCGGTATTGCGGGCACCCGCCACGTGCTCGATGTTCCGCCGCTCGGGATTCTGCGCGCCTCGTGAGCAGCGCTTAGACGAACGGGATTTTGTGAATTAAACTGCCGGTATCGGAAGAACAGGATCGAATGCGGACAATGCGACTCGAAACGTCGATGGCTCGCCTTATCGCCGGCGTGACCCTGATGGTGTGCATGGTGGCAATGGCCCGCGCGGACGATGCGCCGGCCGGGCGCATGGTCGAGGTCGCGACGGTCTGGGGTACCTCTTTCGAGGGCTATCTGGCCGGTCCCGCGGATGCCCGCCTGGGCGTGGTGCTGGTGCATGACCGTTGGGGACTCAATCCGCAGGTCAGGCAGTGGGCCGACAGGGTTGCGGCGCTTGGCCACCGCGTGCTCGCCGTCGACCTTTTCGATGGCCGCGTCGCGCGTCGGCCCGAGGACGGTCTTGCGCTCTGGCGCGGCATCGATCCGGTGTGGACGGTGGCAAACGTGGATGCCGCGCTTGCCTTCCTGCGCGAGCGGCAGACGCATGTGGTCGCCCTCGGCTGGGGCAAGGGCATCGGCCCGCTCGGGGATCTCGCCCGACGTTCGCCGGCGTCACTCTCGGGCATGGTGCTGTACTATGACGCCGACACTACCGACGAGGCCGGCCGCCTGCCGCCCAGCCCATCGATGCCGGTGCTGGACATTACCGTCGGCCGCAGTCTGGTCCATCCCGCGCAGGATGCCGGTGTCCTGCAGGGCGGTGCAGACGAGGCCTGGCAGGCCACGCGGCGCTTTCTGGCGAGGTTCGGTGACAGCGTGGCGTCGTCGTCCCTATCTTTCGCCCACTGAAATATTTACAATGATCGTTTTCGCCGCGACTCGCGCGGCGTCATTCTATTTCTGATGATTTCTCGGGGTATGCCGTTGTGGAACTGACGGGTGCGGAAATCGTGGTGCGCTTCCTGAAGGACGAAGGCGTGAAGCACGTCTTCGGCTATCCGGGCGGCGCCGTCCTGCACATTTACGATGCCTTTTACCGGCAGGACGACGTGGAGCACATCCTGGTCCGTCACGAGCAGGGTGCGGCGCATGCCGCCGACGGCTACGCGCGTTCGACCGGCAAGCCGGGCGTCGTCCTGGTCACATCGGGGCCCGGTGCGACCAACGTCGTCACCGGTATCGCCACCGCGTACATGGATTCCATCCCGCTGGTGGTGCTCACCGGCCAGGTGCCGACCAATCTCATCGGCAACGATGCCTTTCAGGAGGTCGACGCCGTCGGCATCACCCGGCCCTGCGTGAAGCACAATTTCCTGGTGAAGAACGTCGAGGACCTGGCGGTTACCCTGAAGAAGGCCTTCTACATCGCCACCACCGGACGCCCTGGTCCGGTCGTGGTCGACATTCCGAAGGACATCACCGCGCAGCGCACGAACTACGTCTATCCTCAGGAAGTCAGCCTGCGCTCGTACAATCCGGTGGTGAAGGGCCATGCCGGACAGATTCGCCGCGCAGCCAGGCTGATGGCTGCGGCCGAGCGTCCGATGATCTATACCGGCGGTGGTGTCGTGCTCGGCGAAGGCTCGGACGCCCTGGTCGAGCTCACCCGCATGCTCGGCTATCCCATCACCAATACCCTGATGGGGCTCGGGGCCTATCCGGCGACCGACCGGCAGTTCCTCGGCATGCTGGGCATGCACGGCACCTACGAGGCGAACATGGCGATGCACCATTGCGACGTGCTCATCGCCATCGGCGCCCGTTTCGATGACCGCGTTACCGGCAACATCGAGAAGTTCTGCCCGACCGCGAAGATCGTGCATGTCGATATCGATCCGTCATCGATCTCGAAGAACGTGCGTGTGGACGTTCCGATCGTGGGCGCGGTCGACAATGTGCTGCGGGACATGATCAGGGTGATCCGCGAGGAGAACCTGCGGCCGGACGAGGAGGCGCTCGCACGCTGGTGGCAGCAGATCGAGGAGTGGCGCAAGACCGAGTGCCTGCGTTACGACGACACCAGCGAGATCATCAAGCCGCAGTACGTCATCGAGCAGCTGTACGATGTCACCGGGGGGGATGCATTCGTTACTTCCGATGTCGGACAGCACCAGATGTGGGCGGCGCAGTTCTACAAGTTCGACCGGCCGCGCCGCTGGATCAACTCCGGCGGGCTCGGCACCATGGGCTTCGGTCTGCCCGCCGCCATGGGAGTGCAGCTGGCGCATCCCGACTCCACCGTGGTGTGCGTGACCGGTGAAGGCAGTATCCAGATGTGCCTGCAGGAGCTGTCCACCTGCCTGCAATATGGATTGCCGGTGAAGATCGTGGCGCTCAACAATCGCTACCTGGGCATGGTGCGGCAGTGGCAGGAGTTCTTCTATCAGGGCCGCTATTCGATGTCCTACATGGAAGCGCTGCCCGATTTCGTCAAGCTCGCCGAGGCCTACGGTCACGTCGGCATGCGCATCGAGAAGCCGGCCGAGGTCGGCCCGGCGCTGCGCGAGGCGATGCGGATTCGGGACCGGGCGGTGTTCCTGGATTTCGTCACCGACCAGAATGAGAACGTCTATCCCATGATCCCCGCCGGTGCGGGCCTCAACGAGATGATCCTGGTCTGAGTCAATGCGTCACATCATTTCCATACTGATGGAGAACGAGGCCGGCGCGCTGTCGCGTGTCGCCGGGCTGTTTTCCGCCCGCGGCTACAACATCGAATCGCTGACGGTCGCTCCGACCGAGGATCCGTCGATCTCGCGCATGACGCTGGTTACGCGGGGATCGGACGAGATCATCGAGCAGATCATCAAGCAGCTCAACAAGCTGATCGACGTCATCCGCCTGCTCGACCTGACCGAAGGTTCGCACATCGAGCGCGAGATGATGCTCATCAAGCTCGGCGCGACCGGTACGGGGCGGGACGAGATCATGCGTCTCGCCCAGATTTTCCGTGGACACATCATCGATGTCACGGGCAAGAGCTACACCATCGAGCTGACCGGCACCAGTGACAAGCTGGATGCATTCATCGCCGCGCTCGGCGACATCCCCATCCTCGAGACCGTGCGCTCGGGGGTGTCCGGAATCGCGCGCGGCGAGAAGAGCCTGGCCCTCTGAGCCTTCAGTTACAGAATCAAGCAGCTTCAAGCAGGGGATTTCCGCACTATGAACGTCTATTACGACAAAGATGCCGATATTTCGATCATCCGCGGCAAGCGCGTCGCCATCCTGGGCTATGGATCCCAGGGCCACGCCCATGCCAATAACCTCAAGGACTCCGGCGTCGATGTCGTCGTCGGTCTGCGGGCCGGTTCCGCTTCCGAAGCCAAGGCGAAGAAGGCCGGTCTGACGGTTCTGCCGGTGGAGCAGGCGGTCGAGAGCGCGGATGTGGTGATGGTGCTGGTGCCTGACGAGCATCAGGCGGCGCTCTACCGCGACGTCATCGCGCCGAAGATCCGCAAGGGCGCGGCGCTCGCCTTCGCGCACGGCTTCAACATTCACTTCGGCCAGATCGAGCCGCGTGCCGATCTCGACGTGATCATGATCGCGCCGAAGGGGCCGGGTCATCTGGTGCGCTCGACCTATACCCAGGGCGGCGGCGTGCCGAGCCTGATCGCGATCTACAAGGACGCGAGCGGTCGGGCCCGTGATATCGCGCTTTCGTACGCCAGCGCCAATGGCGGCGGTCGCGCCGGCATCATCGAGACCTCCTTCCGCGAAGAGACGGAGACCGATCTGTTCGGCGAGCAGGCCGTTCTGTGCGGCGGCGCCACGGCGCTCGTCCAGGCAGGTTTCGAGACGCTGGTCGAAGCCGGCTACGCGCCGGAGATGGCCTACTTCGAGTGTCTCCACGAGCTGAAGCTGATCGTCGATCTGATGTACGAGGGCGGCATCGCCAACATGCGCTACTCGATCTCGAATACGGCCGAGTATGGCGATCTGACGCGCGGTCCGCGCATCATCACCGATGAGACGCGTGCCGAGATGAAGCGCATCCTGAAGGAGATCCAGACCGGTGAGTTCGCGCGCGAATTCATCCTGGAGAACCAGGCCGGCGCCGCCACACTGAAGGCCAAGCGCCGCATCGGCCGCGAGCACCAGATCGAGGCGGTGGGTGCGCGCCTGCGCGACATGATGCCATGGATCAAGGCCAACAAGATCGTCGACCAGGAGCGGAACTGACCGGCGGCCGGGCGGCCGTCCCGCGGACGCCGCCCGGCCTCATGCCGCGTTCCGAACCCCGTCCCCCGTCCCCGTACGCCGGCCGATGAGCGAAAGCGAAGGAGCCAGGCAGCGTCGGCGCGGCATCTATCTGCTGCCCAATCTGTTCACCACGGCGGCGCTGTTCGCGGGTTTCTATGCCATCGTTGCGGCCACGCGTGACGAGTTCACCGCCGCGGCGGCGGCGATTTTCGTGGCCATGATCCTCGATGGCCTCGATGGCCGCGTAGCACGCCTCACCAACACCCAGAGCGATTTCGGCGTCCAGTACGACAGCCTGTCGGACATGGTCGCCTTCGGCCTGGCGCCGGCGCTGGTGATGTACGAGTGGTCGCTCGGCAGCATCGGCAAGTTCGGCTGGCTGGCCGCTTTTCTCTATGCCGCGGCGGGAGCTTTGCGCCTGGCCCGCTTCAATACCCAGGCTGCGACCATGGATCGCGGCTATTTTCAGGGTCTGGCATCGCCGGCCGCGGCCGCGCTCGTCGCCGGCATGGTCTGGGTCGGGGCCAGCTATGAAATCGTCGGCGGCGACATGACTCTGATCACCTTCCCGCTCACTGTGCTCGCCGGGGTGCTGATGGTGAGCAACGTCCGCTATCACAGCTTCAAGAACCTGGATCTGCGTGGGCGGGTTCCGTTCGTGGCGGTGATCGCAGTGGTGCTGATCTTCGTCCTGGTATCGGTCGACCCGCCGATCGTGCTGTTTGGTCTGGCGGTGATCTATACCTCATCCGGACTGGTCCTGACCCTGCTGCACCTGCGTCGCCGGCGCCGTGAACGTACGGTCGTGCGTGAACCCCCACCGGCCGATACGGATCGTGACTGATCGCTGCGCCGGCGCGGAGTTGGCAAGGCGCGCTTTTTACCCTATATTCCCTTGCATGAACTTCTCTGCCCGCATCGCCCGGTCCCATCCCCGGAACGCTCGTTCCGTTGCTGGTGGGCGCGCGCTGTTCGTGCTGCGCCTGCTGCTGCCCTGCCGGGGCAGCTGACACACTCTTCGATCACTGCAGTAACCGCATCCGACCCCGAGCCGGGGCGACGCCTTTTCGGCATAATGTCGTCTTCCCATTTCGTGCCGCTGGTCGGACCGCACCGGGACCGGTGTTCGTACTTCCGATTCCGGTCTAAACTGGCAAGGCACAGGAGCACAACATGAGCAGTCAAGACAGACTCATCATTTTCGACACCACGATGCGCGACGGAGAGCAGAGTCCGGGCGCGTCGATGACGCGGGAAGAGAAGCTGCGCATCGCCAAGGCGCTCGAGCGCATGCGCGTGGACGTGATCGAGGCGGGATTCCCCGCCGCCAGTCCGGGCGATTTCGAGGCGGTGCGGGCGGTTGCGGAAGCGGTGCGTGACAGCACGGTATGCGGATTGTCGCGCGCCCTCGACAACGACATCGATCGTGCCGGCGAGGCGCTCAAGGGAGCGGCGTCCGGTCGCATCCATACCTTCATCGCGACCTCGCCGATCCACATGGAACACAAGCTGCGCATGAGCCCCGAGCAGGTGCTGGAGCGGGCGGTGAGCGCGGTCAAGCGCGCGCGCAGGCACACGGATGACGTCGAGTTCTCGGCCGAGGACGCGGTGCGTTCGGATTTTGATTTCCTCTGCCGTGTGTTCGATGCCGTGATCAAGGCCGGCGCGCGCACCATCAACGTGCCGGATACGGTCGGCTACAGCCTTCCCGTCCTGTGGGGCGATCTCATTCGCAGGCTGATCGAGAACGTGCCGGATGCGGACAAGGTGGTCTGGTCCACGCACTGTCACAACGATCTCGGCATGGCGGTGGCGAATTCGCTGTCGGCGGTTCTGTCGGGCGTGCGCCAGGTCGAATGCACGATCAACGGTCTCGGCGAGCGCGCGGGCAACGCCAGCCTCGAGGAGATCGTCATGGCGGTCAAGGTGCGTCGTGATGTATTCCCCTGCGATTCACGCATCGACACCACGCAGATCGTGCCGACTTCCAGGCTGGTGAGCCAGATCACCGGTTATCCGGTGCAACCCAACAAGGCCGTGGTCGGCGCCAACGCTTTCTCGCACGAGTCCGGCATCCATCAGGACGGTGTGCTGAAGAGTCGCGAGACCTACGAGATCATGCGTGCCCAGGACGTCGGCTGGAGCACCAACAAGCTGACGCTGGGCAAGCTGTCAGGCCGCAACGCCTTCCGCGCGCGCCTGCAGGAGATCGGCATCAACCTCGATGGCGAGGAGGCGCTCAATGCGGCCTTCGCGCGCTTCAAGGAGCTTGCCGACAGGAAGCACGAGATTTTCGACGAGGATCTGCACGCTCTCGTTTCCGATACGGCAATCGGGGACAGTGAGCGGATACGCCTGTTGTCGCTGCGCGTGTGTTCGGAGACGGGCGAACTGCCGAAGGCGCAGATCGTGCTCGAACTCGATGGCGAAGAGCGCCGCGCGGAGGCCAGTGGCGGCGGCCCGGTCGATGCCAGCTTCAAGGCGATCGAATCCGTCGTGCAGAGCGGAACCCTGCTGCAGCTCTACTCGGTCAGCAACATCACCGGCGGCACCGATTCCCAGGGCGAAGTGGCGGTGCGTCTGGAGCGCGGTGGCCGGATAGTCAACGGCCAGGGCGCTGACACCGACATCATCGTCGCCTCGGCCAAGGCCTACATCAATGCGCTGAACCGGATGATGGAGCCTGCGCGCCGGATGCATCCGCAGGTCTGAGCGGGTGATCGACGAAGCGAAAGGTCCCGTTTCATGGTGTTGAGCCGTCGCTGATGGATCCGCTGGCACTGCGCTACCTGAACGCGATGGGCATACAGGCATGGGCCGATCGCAATCGACCGCCCACGCCCGCCAGGCCCGCATTCATCGACGCGGACGTGCTTCCCGGCATGGACGGGCTGTCCACCGCCGTGCCGACGTCCGACGATGAGTCCGAATGGGCGGCCCTGGAGGCGGAGGTGCGGGCATGCACGCGCTGCGACCTGCACCGCAGCCGCAAGCAGGCGGTGTTCGGCGCGGGCAACCGCCGTGCCGGTCTGATGGTGATCGGCGAAGCGCCGGGCGCAGAGGAGGATGCCCAGGGACTTCCCTTTGTCGGGCGAGCCGGGCAGCTGCTGAACGAGATGCTGGCGGCGATCGGTCTGCCGCGTGAAGCGGTATACATCGCCAACATCCTGAAGTCCCGTCCACCGGGCAATCGTGACCCGCTGCCCGAGGAAGCGGCTGCCTGCGCGGATTTTCTGCGTCGGCAGCTGGCACTGGTGCGGCCGCGAGTCATCCTGGCCGTCGGACGCATCGCCGCCCAGCAGCTCCTCGCCAGCGAGCAGCGTGTCGGCGCCCTGCGCGGACGCGTGCACGAGTACGCCGGGATCCCTCTTGTCGTTACCTATCATCCGTCCTATCTGCTGCGCACGCCGGGCGACAAGCGCAAGGCCTGGGAGGATCTGCTGCTTGCCGCTCGCCTGTTGCGCCAGGATTCCGGGCGATGATGGTTCCGGACCGCAATCCGGTGTAGCTTAGAGCGATGGCAGTCAAGCGCGAAGAGATGATGGCAGACATGCGGACCAGTACCGCGCGCGAAGCGTCGCTCGGATTTTCCGCCATGACCTTCGACGATGTGGCGACGGTGATCAGGATCGAGCGGCGCTCGTACGAGTTTCCCTGGACCGAAGGAATCTTTCGCGATTGCATCCGCGCCGGCTACTACTGTGTGCTGCTTACGCGAGGCAGGGAAGTGCTGGGCTATGGCGTCATGGCCGTCGCCGCCGAGGAAGCGCACCTGCTCAACCTGTGCATAGACATCGATCGCCAGGGGCAGGGTTACGGTCGTCGCCTGCTGGATCATTTCGTTTCCCGAGCCCGCGAACTCGGTGCCGCGCGCCTGCTGCTCGAGGTCCGGATTTCGAACCTGATCGCCCAGGCGCTTTATGAAAGCAGCGGCTTCGTCCAGATCGGCATCCGGCGCAGCTACTATCCCGACAGGATCGGACGCGAGGATGCCATCGTGCTGGCTTTGGCGCTGAGCTGAGTGAAAGTGAAAAGCTGAAAGGAACCGCCGGATCGCCGGTGTTCGCTTTCAACTTTCCTCTTTCCTCTTTTTTTCAGTGCTCCAGTCTGCGGTACTTGATGCGCTGGGGAACATCGGCGTCGGTGCCCAGGCGGCGGCGCCGGTCGGCTTCGTAATCCGCATAGTTGCCCTGGAACCACTCCACGTGACTGTCGCCCTCGAAGGCGAGAATGTGGGTGGCGATGCGATCCAGGAACCAGCGGTCATGCGAGATCACCACCGCGCATCCCGGGAAGGCGAGCAGCGCTTCTTCCAGCGCCCGCAAGGTCTCCACGTCGAGGTCGTTGGTGGGTTCGTCGAGCAGCAGCACGTTGCCGCCGCTGCGCAGCAGCTTGGCCAGATGCACGCGGTTCCGTTCACCGCCGGACAGGTCGCCGATGCGCTTCTGCTGGTCGCTGCCCTTGAAGTTGAAGCGCCCCACGTACGAGCGTGACGGCGTCTCGTATCTCCCGACGACGATGACGTCCTGTCCCTCGGAAATCTCTTCCCACACCGTCTTGGAGTCGTCGAGCGTGTCGCGTGACTGATCGACCATCGCGATCTGCACCGTCTCGCCGGCTTCTATGGTTCCGGAGTCAGGTTGCTCGACGCCGGCCAGCATGCGGAACAGGGTGGACTTGCCGGCGCCGTTGGGGCCGATGACGCCGACGATGCCCCCCGGGGGCAGGTTGAAGCTCAGTCCATCGATCAGCAGACGATCGCCGAATGCCTTGTGCAGATCATTCACCTCGATCACCTTGTCGCCGAGTCGCGGTCCGGGCGGGATATAGATTTCCCGGGTCTCATTGCGCTGCTGGAACTCCTGCGACGACAACTCATCGAAGCGGGCAAGGCGCGCCTTGCTCTTGGCGTGACGCCCCTTCGGATTGCTGCGCACCCATTCCAGTTCCGCTTTCATCGCGCGCTGGCGAGCGTTCTCCTGGCGTTCCTCCTGTTCGAGTCGCTTTTCCTTCTGCTCGAGCCATGAGGAGTAGTTTCCTTCCCAGGGAATGCCATGACCGCGATCGAGTTCGAGGATCCAGCCCGCGACATTGTCCAGGAAGTAACGGTCGTGGGTGACCGCGACCACCGTGCCGGGGAAGTCATGCAGGTAGCGCTCCAGCCACGCCACCGATTCGGCATCGAGATGGTTGGTGGGTTCGTCGAGCAGCAGCATGTCGGGCGTCGAAAGCAGCAGGCGGCACAGTGCGACGCGCCGCCGCTCGCCTCCGGAGAGCGTGTTGACATCGGCATCCCATGGCGGCAGCCGCAGCGCGTTGGCAGCGATCTCCAGCCTGCGATCCAGCTCCCAGCCGCCCGCCGCGTCGATCGCGTCCTGCAGGCGCGCCTGCTCTTCGAGCAGGGCGTTCATTTCATCGTCGTCCAGCGGTTCCCCGAACTTCATGCTCACTTCGTTGAAGCGATCGAGCAGCGCCTTCGTCTCCTGCACGCCTTCCTCGACGTTGCCGCGGACGTTCTTGGCGGGATCGAGTTCGGGTTCCTGCGCCAGATAGCCGATGCGGATGCCGGGCTGCGGACGCGCCTCTCCGAGATAGTCCTTGTCGACGCCCGCCATGATGCGCAGCAGCGTCGACTTGCCCGAGCCGTTGAGGCCGAGCACGCCGATCTTGGCGCCTGGGAAGAAGGACAGCGAGATGTCCTTGAGGATCTCGCGCTTGGGCGGCACGACCTTGCCGACCCGGTTCATCGTGAAGATGTACTGTGCCATGGACGAATACCGGACCCTGTGGAAAAAAGTGAATTCGGCCAGTGATGTTAGCATAAACGAGTCATCGCTGCCGCCGCCTCCGGGTGTGCTATAGTGCGCCGATTCGCGGACATGCAGATCATGAATCTTCCCTTTCTTTCCAGTTTCCGGATGCGGATGCCGCCTGGCGTGACGGGGGCGGATCGCCGCGGGGGCAGCGCGTCATGAGTGGCGGCGAAACCGTAGCCGGGATCATCGAACGTTTCGCGGCACGCTTCGAGGCGGCCGAGCTGACCTTCGGGCATGGCACCGACAATGCCTTCGATGATGCGGCCTGGCTGGTGCTGGCGGGGCTCGGACTGCCGCCCCAGGTGCCGGACACCGTGCTCGACACCGTGCTGGATGCCGGGGAGATCGCAAGGCTGGAGATGCTCGCCGAGCGGCGGGTGAACGAGCGGCTGCCGACGGCTTATCTGGTGAACACGGCATGGTTCTGCGGACTGCGGTTCCATGTCGATGAGCGCGTGCTGGTGCCGAGATCCCCCATTGCCGAGCTCATCGAGACCGGCTTTGCTCCCTGGGTGCCGGAAGGGGCGCCGGTACGTCGTATCCTCGACATCGGCACCGGCAGCGGTTGCATCGCCATCGCCTGCGCCTATGCCTTCCCGGACGCGCAGGTCGATGCCGTCGACGTTTCCGCCGATGCGCTCGCCGTGACGCGGCGCAATATCGCGATGCATGACCTGGAAGGTCGCGTCCATGCGGTGCAGGCGGATGTGTACAAAGGACTGGCCCCCGCGCGCTACGACATCATCGTCAGCAATCCGCCTTATGTGGATGCCGAGGCGATGCGCGAACTGTCGGGCGAGTACCGCCATGAGCCCGAACTCGGACTCGCCGCGGGTGAGGAGGGGCTGGACGTGGTGATGCGGATTCTCGCCGGCGCGCGCGCAAGGCTGCAGCCCGAGGGCATACTCGTCGTCGAGGTCGGCGATTCGATGGAGGCGCTCGAGCATCGGCTGCCGCGGATGCCTTTCCTGTGGCTGGAGTTCGAGCGTGGTGGCCATGGCGTGTTTCTGCTCACGGCCGATGATCTGCCGGCGGCGGAAGAGGGCGCCTTGTAGCGTCCGCCCGGTTGTGGTCTGATATCCGTTTCCTTCCAGCACCCTGAATCATGTCCGGCAACACTTACGGCAGACTCTTCACCGTCACCAGCTTCGGCGAAAGCCACGGGGCGGCGATCGGTTGCGTGGTCGACGGCTGTCCGCCCGGGCTCGCTCTCACCGAGGCGGATATCCAGCGCGAGCTGGATCGGCGCAAGCCGGGCCAGTCGCGCCATGTCACGCAGCGCCGCGAGACCGACGAGGTCGAGATTCTCTCCGGCATGTTCGAAGGGCATACGACGGGCACGCCGATCGCCTTGCTGATCCGGAATATCGATCAGCGTTCGGGCGACTACGCGCGCATCAAGGATCGCTTCCGCCCCGGCCATGCGGATTACACCTACCAGCAGAAGTACGGTCGACGGGACTACCGGGGCGGCGGGCGCTCATCGGCGCGGGAAACCGCAGCGCGCGTGGCGGCGGGCGCGATCGCGAAGAAGTATCTGCGCGAACGCCACGGCATCATCGTGCGCGGCTACCTGGCGCAGCTCGGGCCGATCGGGGTGGCCAGTCTCGACTGGGATGAGGTCGAGCGCAATCCCTTCTTCTGTCCCGACGCAGGCAAGGTCGCGGAGATGGAGGCCTACATGGATGCGCTGCGCAAGTCCGGCGATTCGGTGGGAGCGCGCATCAACGTGGTGGCGAGCGGGATGTTTCCCGGCCTGGGCGAGCCGGTGTTTGACCGCCTCGATGCGGATATCGCCCATGCCCTGATGAGTATCAATGCGGTCAAGGGCGTGGAGATAGGCGCGGGCTTTGCCAGCGTGGAACAGAAGGGTTCGGAACATCGCGACGAAATCACGCCCGAGGGCTTCGTCGGCAACGACGCCGGCGGCGTTCTCGGCGGCATATCCACCGGTCAGGACATCGTAGCCAGCATCGCGCTCAAGCCGACTTCCAGCATCCGTCTGCCGGGACACACCATCGATCTGCACGGCCAGCCGGTGGCGGTGGAAACCACAGGGCGCCATGACCCCTGTGTCGGTATCCGTGCCACTCCCATCGCCGAGGCCATGCTGGCGATCGTGCTGATGGATCATGCATTGCGGCATCGGGCACAAAACATGGACGTCCGGTCCGATACGCCGGTCGTGCCGGCGGGCAAACCCGGGAAGCAGTGAGGCGGGGAGCCGGCGCGCCAGCGCTGGCTCGGTAGTCTGGGCGCGTTGAGGGCGGTGTGCTCACGGCGTGCCGAACCGCCGGCGCCGCGCCATCCTCCGCCATGCCTTCGAATGCGGGCATGCCGGAAGGGTCGATCCCCGCCTGGCGCGGGCATGACGGGAGATGCCGGAGGCAGGATTTGCGGCAAGGCTGGTGTCCTGTTTCATTCATTCGTTTCTTTCATTCGCATTTCCCTGGATGTATCTCCGCCACTCGACATTCTATTTCTGGTATTTCGCCGCGCTCGGTGCTCTGCTGCCGTACTGGGGGCTGTACCTGCAGTCGCGCGGATTCGGCGCGGCGGAGATCGGTGAACTCATCGCGATAATGATGGCGACGAAAGTGGTGGCGCCGGTGGCCTGGGGCTGGGTCGCCGATGCCACGGGGCGGCGCATGCTCATCGTGCGCAGCGCATCGTTGCTCGCCATGTGCTGTTTTGCCGGCGTCTTTCTCGGTGATGGCTATTGGTGGCTCGCGGCGGTGATGGCGGCATTCAGCTTCTTCTGGAATGCGGCCCTGCCGCAGTTCGAGGCGGTCACGCTGACCCGCCTCGGCGACCAGCCTCACCGCTACGGCAGCATCCGTCTCTGGGGTTCCATCGGTTTCGTCATCGCGGTCATCGCCTTGGGACCGCTGCTCGATCGCCATGGCGCGGCGCTGCTTCCGGTGGTACTGATGGTGTTGTATCTGGCCATCTGGCTGTCCAGTCTGGCCGTTGCCGAGCCGCCGACTCCGGGCCCGGCGGGCAGGCCGGTTTCGTTCTGGGAGGTGCTGCGTCGCCGCGATGTGCTCGCATTGCTGACGGTATGCCTGCTCATGCAGGCCAGCCATGGCCCGTACTACAGCTTTTTTTCGATCCACCTGGAAGCGGAAGGCTATCAGCGCTGGCTGATCGGCCAGCTCTGGGCGCTCGGCGTCATTGCCGAAATCGTCGTGTTCATCTTCATGCATCGCCTGCGGCCGCGCTATACCGCGCGCCAGCTGCTGCTGGTGAGCCTGGCGCTGACCACGGTCCGCTGGCCGCTGATCGCTTTCGGCGCGGATCATCTCGGCATCATTCTGCTTGCCCAGGCTCTGCATGCCGCAAGCTTCGGCGTCTATCATGCGGTGGCCATCGCGCTCATCCATGATATTTTCCGCGGCGGACACCAGGGGCGCGGCCAGGCGCTGTACAGCAGCGTCAGCTTCGGCGCCGGGGGCGCCATCGGCAGTCTGTACGCGGGCTATCTGTGGGAGATCGGTGGCGCGAGCGTAGCTTTCATGACGGCTGCGGCGGCCAGCGCAGCGGCCTTGGTGATCGCCCTGCGGACGGTCGACCGGCCCGTTTGACGGGTCCGAAGACGCGGCGTATCATGTCGTGCTCGCGTCGGATCGGGCAGGAATGTCGCACCGGGACCCTCGGGGTATAGCGCAGCCTGGTAGCGCGCCAGCTTTGGGAGCTGGATGTCGGGGGTTCAAATCCCTCTACCCCGACCATCGACGCGGCCCGGCGGAAGCGGATGACTGAAACCGCACACCTGCGCCCGTAGCTCATCCGGATAGAGCATCGGCCTTCTAAGCCGAGGGTAGCAGGTTCGAGTCCTGCCGGGCGCGCCAATATGACAGTGAAAAGTAGAAAGTAAAAAGTGGGAAGGGGTCCTTTTTTTGCTTTCCGCTTTGTATTTTTGACTGTTTTATGGTGAGCGTAGCTCAGTTGGTAGAGCCCCGGATTGTGATTCCGGTTGTCGTGGGTTCGAGTCCCATCGTTCACCCCATTTTTGTTGAAGTTGCCGGGTCGACGGCGAAAAGTTGAAATTCGACAGGCTTTTCGCTTTATACTTGCATTTTTCTTGGGCCGTTAGCTCAGTTGGTAGAGCAGCTGACTCTTAATCAGCGGGTCGTAGGTTCGAGCCCTACACGGCCCACCATTTTTTTAACAGGAGTGCGAAGAATCCCGCCCTTCCTGTTCCGCTGAAAATCCTGCCCGTGGACCACTCCACCGTGGACCACTCGCCAGAAACACAGAGCCACCAACAGCTGCTGAGCGCCAGGGCAAACCCGGTTGAGCAGGTGGACCCACACGCCCGCTGCGGGCTCCGGCAACGTGGTGGCCAGCAATGGTGCCACGGTCAGCGTTGCGGTCTGCCGCTGGCTGCAAAGCCTCGGATTGCCCATGGTGGTTGCGACGGCTTTTTGCGACCGGTCCGGGACGACCTTGTATATCTTGTATATAATAATCACCCCACACAATCGGCGTACGCCCGCTCCCCGCGGGAGGGCGGCCGTTTGCGGGGCCCAAACAGGACTCTAGAAGCGAGGTTTTGCCGACATGCAGGTTTCGCTGGAAACCATCGAGGGACTGGAACGCCGGATGAAGGTGTCCATACCCGCCGAACGGATCGACACCGAAGTGGCGAGCCGCCTGAAGAATCTGACGCGCACCGTGCGTCTCAAGGGTTTCCGGCCCGGCAAGGTGCCGATCAAGGTCATCGAGAGCCGCTATGGGCCCGAAGTCCGCCGGGAAGTGGTCGATGAGGTCACGCGCCGTTCGTTCTACGAGGCGGTGAATCGCGAGCAGTTGCCGGTTGTCGGCGCGCCGCGCTTCAGGTTGAACGCCTTCGAGCCGGGCAGCGACCTCGAGTACGAGGCCGAGTTCGAGGTCCTGGGCAAGATCGATCTCAAGCCGATGGACGATGTGGTCATCAAGCGTCCGGCGGCCGAAATCACCGAGGAAGACGTCGATCGCATGCTGGACAACCTGCGTCGCCAGCGCGGCGAATGGCAGGCGGTGGACCGGGCGGCGGCGAAGGATGACCGCCTGATCATCGACTTCGTCGGCCGTATCGACGGCGAGGAATTCTCCGGCAACCGTGGCGAGAAGGTGCCGCTCATGATCGGCGCGGGGCAGTTCATCGCGGGCTTCGAGGACGGACTGATCGGCGCCACGGCCGGCGAGCAGCGCACGGTGGACGTCCGTTTCCCGGATGACTATCACGTCCAGACGGTCGCCGGAAAGCAGGCCCAGTTCGAGATCACCGTCCACGAGGTGGCCGAGTTGATGCCGGCCGAGGTCACCGAGGACTTCATCCGCAGTTTCGACGTCGCGGACGGGACGCTGGAAGCGATGCGCGCCGAGCTGCGCAAGACCATGCAGGATGAGATGGATGAGGCGATTCGCGACCGCGTCCGCCGCCAGGCACTCGATGCCCTGCATGCGGGACAGACCGTTGAACTGCCCAAGTCGCAGGTCCAGTCCGAAATGAACATGCTCGCCGGACAGGCGCGCGACATGCTCCGACGCCAGGGGGTGCCGGAGTCGGCGATCAACGTCGATCCGACCGCCTTCGAAGAGCAGGCGAAGCGCCGTGTTGCGCTCGGTCTGCTGGTCGCCGAGATTGCCCGGCAGGAGCACTTCAAGGCGGCTCCCGACCAGGTGCGCCAGCGCGTCGATGGGATTGCCGCGGGTTACGAGAATCCGGACGAGGTGAGGAGCTGGTACTACAGCGACCGCAGCCGTCTCGCCAATGTCGAGCATCTGGTCATCGAGGAGCAGGTGGTGGACTGGATGGTATCGAAGGCCAGGGTCGAGGACGAGCCGACCGATTTCTCCACGCTGCTCAAGGAGCGGCAGGGTCGCAACGGTCGCTGAACCGCGGCCGCCGGTGCCATCCTGACCGCAACGGGTTACAATCGTGCCGAAGTGGCGGGAAGACTGAATCGGGCCTGCAGGCCCGATTTCCGAACGCCCGCTAAAGCGACAAACCCGGCGACCGATAGCTACGTTACCGCTCGAGATTAAGGATCACTTATAGCTATGATGAGTATGAATCTGGTTCCGATGGTCGTCGAGCAGACCGCCAGGGGTGAGCGGGCCTACGACATCTATTCCCGCCTGCTGAAGGAGAGGGTTATCTTCATGGTGGGTCCGGTCGAGGATCACATGGCCAACCTGATCGTGGCGCAGATCCTGTTCCTCGAATCAGAGAATCCGGACAAGGACATACATCTCTACATCAATTCCCCGGGTGGTTCGGTCAGTGCCGGCCTGTCGATCTATGACACCATGCAGTTCGTGAAGCCCGACGTGAGCACGATGTGCATCGGGCAGGCGGCCAGCATGGGGGCGCTGCTGCTTGCGGGCGGTGCCGCCGGCAAGCGCTATTGCCTGCCCCATGCGCGCATGATGATCCATCAGCCGCTTGGCGGCTTCCAGGGTCAGGCGACCGATATCGATATCCACGCCCGCGAGATCCTGCGCGTACGCGACCGGCTCAACGACATTCTCGCCCGACACACAGGTCAGCCCATTGATAGAATCAAGGATGATACGGACCGTGATTTCTTCATGTCCGGAACGGAAGCGGTCAGCTATGGTCTGATAGACAAGGTGCTGGAGCGTCGGCAGGTCGCGGCCTGACGGCGACCGGACCGGACGCGGCATGTCCGGGATCCGAACTTTCATTACAGCACGACAGCGGGGTGGCCTATGAGCGAAGACAGACACAAGGGCGGTGACGGCGACAAGCTGCTCTACTGTTCCTTTTGCGGTAAGAGTCAGCATGAGGTTCGCAAGCTGATCGCCGGTCCGTCGGTGTTCGTCTGCGACGAATGTGTCGAACTCTGCAACGACATCATCCGCGAAGAGGTGCAGGAGAAGTCCTCGGCGATCAAGGGCAGCAAGCTGCCCCTGCCGCGCGACATCAATCGTATCCTCGATGATTACGTGGTCGGCCAGTCCCGCGCCAAGAAGATCCTGTCGGTCGCGGTCTACAACCACTACAAGCGTCTCGAACTCGGTGTGCGCAAGGATGACATCGAGTTGTCGAAGAGCAACATCCTGCTGATCGGTCCGACGGGCTCGGGCAAGACGCTGCTGGCGGAGACGCTGGCGCGCCTGCTCAACGTGCCGTTCACCATCGCCGACGCCACCACCCTCACCGAGGCAGGGTACGTTGGCGAGGACGTCGAGAACATCATCCAGAAGCTGCTGCAGAAGTGCGACTACGACGTCGAGAAGGCGCAGCAGGGCATCGTGTACATCGATGAGATCGACAAGATTTCCCGCAAGTCGGACAATCCGTCGATCACCCGCGATGTTTCCGGCGAGGGCGTGCAGCAGGCGCTGCTCAAGCTGATCGAAGGCACCATCGCCTCGGTTCCGCCCCAGGGCGGGCGCAAGCATCCGCAGCAGGAGTTCCTGCAGGTCAACACCGCCAACATCCTGTTCATCTGCGGTGGCGCCTTCTCCGGACTGGAGCGCATCATTCGCGACCGCTCCGAGCGCGGTGGCATCGGCTTCTCTGCCGAGGTGAAGAGCAAGGAAGACACCAAGGGTGTCGGCGAGTGGCTGCACGGCGTGGAGCCCGAGGATCTGATCAAGTTCGGTCTCATTCCCGAGTTCGTCGGTCGCCTGCCGGTGATTGCGACCCTGGAGGAACTCGACGAGGCGGCGCTGGTGCGCATCCTGACCGAGCCCAAGAATGCCATCACCAAGCAGTTCTCCCGCCTGTTCGAGATGGAGAACTGCGAACTCGAGTTCCGCCCGGATGCCTTGAGCGCGATTGCGCTCAAGGCGATGGAGCGCAAGACCGGTGCCCGCGGATTGCGTTCGATCCTCGAGCACACGCTGCTCGACACCATGTACGAGCTGCCTTCCATCGAGAACGTCAGCAAGGTGGTGATCGACGAGAGCGTGATCAAAGGCGAGTCCGATCCCATCCTCATCTACGAGAACAGCGATCAGGCGGCACGCTGAGTCGCCGGGTAGCCGGGGCCGCCGCACAGCGGCGGTCGCCGGCCTCCCTTCTCTCGAACGTCAGCGGCGCGGATTGAATTCCGGCGCGGCGGACCCCATGTCCCATCACTCCAGGACGGCGTTATCCGCGTAATCGCGCGCCGTCAGGCCATACGAGGATATGTGATGTCAGATCAAGACCATCCGGCTGAAATCGTCGACGGCGAGCAGGCGGTCATCCCGGTATTGCCCCTGCGTGATGTGGTGGTATATCCGCATATGGTGATCCCGCTGTTCGTGGGACGGGAGAAGTCGATCCGTGCCCTCGATCAGGCGATGGAGAGCGACAAGCGAATCATGCTGGTGGCGCAGCGCAGCGCCGCCATGGACGATCCCGAGATCGCGGACATCTACGAGATCGGGACGGTGGCCACCATCCTGCAGATGCTCAAGCTGCCGGACGGCACCGTCAAGGTGCTGGTTGAGGGCCTGGAGCGCGCGCGTGTCCTGCGCTACACCGAGTCCGATGCGCGCTTCATGGCCGAGATCGAGCACTTGACCTCCGAGTCGGTGAGCGAGCGTGAATCCGAGGTCCTTGGCCGTTCGGTGCTCGGTCAGTTCGATCAGTACGTGAAGCTGAACAACAAGATTCCGCCAGAAGTGCTGTCCTCGCTGGCGAGCATCGATGATGTCGGCCGTCTCGCCGATACGATCGCGGCGCACATGGCGCTGAAGGTGGACGAGCGCCAGTCACTGCTGGAGGCGCTTACCGTGCGCGATCGCCTCGAGCGGCTCATGGGCATCATGGAGACCGAGATCGATCTGCTGCAGGTCGAGCGGCGCGTCCGCGGCCGCGTCAAGCGGCAGATGGAGAAGAGCCAGCGCGAGTACTACCTCAACGAGCAGATGAAGGCCATCCAGAAGGAACTGGGTGAGCTCGAGGATGTGCCGAACGAGGTGGAGGAGCTGGGTCGCAAGATCGAGAGTTCGGGCATGCACGCCGAGGCCAAGAAGAAGGCGCTCAGCGAGCTGAACAAGCTGAAGATGATGTCGCCGATGTCCGCCGAGGCGACCGTGGTGCGCAACTATATCGACTGGCTGGTTGCCATGCCGTGGAAGAAGCGCAGCAAGATCAGTCGCGACCTTCAGGTGGCAGAGCAGGTGCTCGAGGAGGATCACCATGGCCTGGAGAAGGTCAAGGAGCGGATTCTCGAATATCTCGCGGTACAGCAGCGCGTGGACAAGCTGAAGGGCCCCATCCTTTGCCTGGTCGGGCCGCCGGGTGTGGGAAAGACCTCGCTCGGACGCTCGATCGCGCGCGCGACCAATCGCAAGTTCGTGCGCATGTCGCTCGGCGGCGTGCGCGATGAGGCCGAGATCCGTGGTCATCGGCGTACCTACATCGGTTCGATGCCGGGCAAGATCATCCAGAACCTGTCCAAGGTGGGTACGCGCAATCCGCTGTTCCTGCTCGACGAGATCGACAAGATGGCGATGGATTTCCGCGGCGATCCCGCGGCGGCGCTGCTCGAAGTGCTCGACCCGGAGCAGAACAACGCATTCAGCGATCATTACCTCGAGGTCGACTACGACCTGTCGGATGTGATGTTCGTGTGCACGGCCAACAGCATGAACATTCCGGCGCCGCTGCTCGATCGCATGGAAGTCATTCGGCTGTCCGGATACACCGAGGACGAGAAGGTCAACATTGCGCGGCGCTATCTGGTGCCCAAGCAGATTGCTGCCAATGGTCTCGACGAGAAGGAGATCTCGATCAGCGACGGCGTGCTGCGCGATATCATCCGCTATTACACGCGGGAGGCCGGTGTCCGCAACCTGGAACGTGAGATTTCCAAGATCTGTCGCAAGGTGGTGAAGCAGGTACAGCTGAAGCCGGTCGAAGGAACGGTCACCGTCTCTTCGCGAACCTTGCAGAAGTATCTCGGAGTGAAGCGTTTCCGCTTCGGCCTCGCCGAGGCGCAGGACCATGTGGGCCAGGTCACCGGGCTGGCGTGGACGGAAGTCGGCGGCGAGCTGCTCACCATCGAAGCTGCGGTGATGCCGGGCAAGGGCAAGCTGACCATCACCGGTCAGCTCGGGCATGTGATGCAGGAGTCCGTGCAGGCGGCAATGACCGTGGTGCGCAGCCGTGCCAGCGTGCTCGGGCTCGATCCGGATTTCCATCAGAAGCATGACGCGCACATCCATGTACCCGAGGGCGCCATTCCCAAGGACGGTCCCAGCGCGGGTATCGGAATGTGTACCGCGCTGGTGTCGGCTCTGACTTCGATACCGGTCCGCTCGAGCGTGGCGATGACCGGCGAGATCACCTTGCGCGGCGAAGTCCTGCCGATCGGCGGCCTGAAGGAAAAGCTGCTGGCGGCGCACCGCGGCGGTATCAAGACCGTACTGATTCCGGAAGAGAACCGGCGCGACCTCGCGGAGATACCGAAGAACATCAAGCAGAGCCTGGATATTCGTCCGGTGAAGTGGGTCGATCAGGTGCTCGAGGTGGCCTTGCAGCACATGCCGCAGCCGCGGATGGACGGTAGCGACACCAAGGACCGGGAGGCTGCGGAGATGGTTTCCCGCAAGAAGCCGCAGAAGCCGCGCAAGGGGAGTCCGGTCAGACCTCACTGATCTCGTCGGATGAGCGGGGCGGGCGCGTGAATGCAGCCGCCCGTTTCCGCTTCGCTGTTGACACCGTTACGGACCCGTTGGTATAAAGTGCCTCGCTGGCGCGGTGCTTCGGGATGTCGTATCATCGATCGTTTCCCGGGTGCTTAGCTCAGCTGGGAGAGCGTCGCCCTTACAAGGCGAATGTCGGGGGTTCGATCCCCTCAGCACCCACCAAAGAGTTCAGGAGTGGTAGTTCAGCTGGTTAGAATACCGGCCTGTCACGCCGGGGGTCGCGGGTTCGAGTCCCGTCCACTCCGCCATACGCAAGTAGTCTGCTGGTGCTTCTGATCGAGCATCCGCACGAAACGAAAATCGGGTGCGCCTGCGCCCGATTGCCCGCCCGCAGGCCAGTTTCCGGGAAGACCAGCCAGCATGCTCAAGTTCATCCGTGATAACGCCAAGGGCGTAGTCGCCTGGATCATCGTAATCATCATCATCATTCCCTTCGCCCTGTGGGGGGTCAATGAATATCTGGATACGGGCCGTGACGTCACCGTAGCCCGGATCGGTGATCGCGAGGTTCTGCTCGGCGAATACCAGAACTTGTACCAGCGTGAACTTGCCTCCCGCGGGCGTTTCGCCAGTGCCGACGAGAACCTCAAGCGGCAGGTGCTCGACAGGATCGTCAACAGCGAAGTCCTGACCCGGGCGGCGCTGGATGCCGGCGTCCGCGTTCCCGATGCCGTGGTCGGGGCCCGCATCCAGTCCATCGGCGATTTCCAGCGCGATGGCAGCTTCGACCGCGAGCTCTATCAGCGTGTCCTCGCATCGGCAGGCCTGAGCGCTGCGCAGTTCGAAGGTGACATGCGTCGCGACCTGATGACGGAACAGTACCTCGGCGGTATCGCCGACACCGCGTTCGTCACCGCCGCCGAAGTCGATGCGCTCCTCGGCTTGATCGAGCAGCGTCGCCGCTTCGCCTATCTTGTCCTGCCTGCGTCCGACTATGAATCCCGCGTGGAGATCGACGAAGCCCGTATCGAGAGCTACTACCAGCAGAATCGGGAGCAGTATGCCGTGCCCGAGCGCGTCACCGTCCGTTACGTGGAGCTGTCGATGGGGGGAACCGCGTCGTCCATCGCGGTGGACGAGGAGACGCTGCGGCTCTTCTACGAAGAGCGCAAGGCGGAGTTCACCACTGGCGAGGAGCGACGTGCCCATCACATCCTGATCGAGGTTCCGTCGTCCGCCAATGAGGAGGCGGAACAGGCCGCTCGCGCAGAGGCGGAAGAGGTCCTTGCCGCCATCGAGGCCGGCGCGTCGTTCGAGGACATGGCGCGCGAACACTCCGACGACAGCGGATCCGCGCGCAGCGGTGGCGATCTGGGCCTCTTCGGGCGCGGCGCCATGGTAGGCCCCTTCGAAGATGCCGTATTCGCCATGAACGTCGGCGATGTGAGTGGTCCGGTGCGTTCGCCCTTCGGTTTCCACCTGATCCGCCTCGACGAGGTACGTCCAGGTTCGGTGCGTTCCTTCGAGGAGGTGCAGCCGATGCTCGAGGACGAATACCGCAAGATGCGCGCCGAAGCCCAGTTCTTCGATCTCACCGATCGGCTTGCCGACTTGACGTTCGAACATTCCGATACGCTGGAGGTTGCGGCGGAGAATCTCGGCCTGCCCATTCAGGAAGCCGGTCCGTTCAGCGAGCGGCAGGGTACGGGGATCGCCATGGACCCGGCATTCCGCGAGGCAGCGTTCTCTCCGGATGTGCTCGAGTCCGGCCATAACAGCCCGCTGATCGAGCTTGCGGACGATCGGACCGTGGTACTGCGCATCGCCGATCGCCAGCCGGCCAGCTATCTGCCGCTGGCGGAAGTGCGCGATCGCGTCGAGGAAACCCTACGCCGTGAAGCCATCGCCGAACTGGCGCGCCGGGATGCCGAGGAACTGGCGCGGCGTGCGAGCGAGGGCGGCTCGCTCGAGGCGCTGGCACGCGAGCACGGCGCGGAATGGCATGCGCCCCGCACCGTGGGTCGTGATGAGGCGGAGCTTGATCCGATGCTTGTCGATGCGCTGTTCGCTATCCCGCGTCCGTCCGATGAGGCGCCGGCGATCGAGAGCGTGTCCTTGCCGGACGGCGATCTTGCCGTGATCGCTCTGCTCGAGGTGACCGACGGCGATCCCCAGGCGGTTCCGGCGGGAGAGCGGGCAGCGAACCGCAATGCGATCGCCAACCTCCGCGGTCAGCTCATCATCCAGAGCGTGATCGAATCACTGCGGGACCGCAGCGAAGTCAGGGTGTACGAGGACCGGCTCTAGCGGATCGTTGAAACGCGCCGCGGATCGCTATGCCCGGGAGCCCACGCCTCCGCGCAGCCAGCGGTCCACCACCGCGGCGCCGACCGCATCGCTCCAGACGTTGATGGCAGTGCGGAAGCGGTCGAGAAACCAGTCCACCGCGAGCAGCAGGCCGATGCCTTCCAGCGGTAGACCCACCGCATTCAGTACGATCACCATGGTCACCAGCCCGGCCTCCGGGATGCCCGCCGCCGCAATCGCAGCCAGCGTCGCGGTGAGGAACACAATGACCTGTTCCTGCAGCCCCAGATCGATGCCATAGGCCTGGGCGATGAACAGCGCCGCGGCCGCTTCGTAGAGCGCCGTCCCGTTCATGTTGACGGTTGCGCCGATCGGGATCGTGAACCGCGCCACGCGCTCATCCACATTGCTCTCCCGCACGCATTCAATGGTCAGCGGAATGGTCGCCGACGAGCTTGCCGTGCCGAACGCCGTCAGCAGCGCACGCATCAGATTGAGCATGTAATCGAGACCGCGTCCGGCGACGAACACCAGGATCGCAATCAGCACCAGCAGGTGCGCGAACAGTCCGCCGAGCACGGTCAGGACATGCCAGCCCACCGCCGCCAGCTGCGCGGCGAAGGCATCGCCACCACCCGCCTTGCCGAGCCGGGACGCGACCAGGGCGAAGATGCCGATGGGCGCCAGGAACATCAGCCAGATCACCAGCTTCATCATGGCGTCGTTGACGCCGGAGAAGAACGCGATCACCGGTCGCCCGGCATCGCCAAGCGTGGTCAGCGCGGCGCCGAAAAAGATGGAGAACACGATCAGCGGTATCAGCTCCATCTCCGCGGCCGACGCGATCAGGTTGGGACTCACCAGGGAAAGAAGGATGTCGGTGAAGCCGATCTCGCCCCGTCCCGCGACGAGGCTGGAGACCTCGCCATCCGATGGCGCATAGTCCAGGCCCGCGCCCGGCTGAATGAGATTGGCCATGAACAGGCCGATGAGTACCGCGATTGCCGTGGTGACCATGAAGTAGCCCATGGTCAGGCTGCCGATGCGACCGAGGTGGCGGATGTCCCCGAGCGCGGCGATGCCGCTGATCAATGCCGCGACGACCAGCGGCACGATGAGCATCTTCAGCGCGTCGAGGAAGAGCTTGCCGATCCACTCGACCTGCACCATGGCTGGGCCGAAATACCAGCCCGATGCGATGCCGAGCACGACGCCGGCGACGATGAACGCCAGGAGGATGGTCGCGGTACGATGTGACATGCCGGTCTTTCTTGGAGAGGCGCGGCCGGCGCTCGCGCCCCGCGGGCGTCAGATGACGCCCATGCCCTGGATGTTGTAGCCGGAATCCACGTACAGAATCTCGCCGGTGATGCCGCTCGCCAGGTCGGAGCACAGGAAGGCGGCGGCGTTACCGACCTCGTCGATGGTCACGTTGCGGCGCAGCGGGGAATTGCGCTCCGAGTAATCGAGGAAGCTGCGGAAATTGCTGATGCCCGCGGCGGCCAGGGTCTTGATCGGACCCGCCGATACAGCGTTGACACGGATTCCTTCGGGTCCGAGATCGTGCGCCATGTAGCGCACGCTCGCCTCGAGACTGGCCTTGGCCATGCCCATCACGTTGTAGTTGGGGATCGCGCGCACGGCGCCGAGATAGGAAACGGTGAGCAGGGAGCCGTTTCGTCCTTGCATGAGCTTGCGTCCACCCTTGGCCAGCGCCGCGAAGCTGTAGGCGCTGATGTCGTGCGCGATGCGGAATCCCTCGCGCGTGACGCTTTCGACATATCCGCCTTCCAGCTCTTCCCGCGGCGCGAAGGCGACCGAATGCACGATGGTGTCGATGTAGCCCCAGCGCGATTCGAGCTGAGCGAAGACTTCGGCGATCTGCGCATCGTCGCCGACATCACAGGGCAGTACGATGTCGGAACCGAGATCGGCGGCGAAGCCCTCCACACGGGACTGCAGCTTGTCATTCTGGTAGGTGAATGCCAGTTCGGCGCCTTCCCGGCGCATTGCGCTGGCGATGCCCCAGGCGATCGAGCGATTGCTGGCGACTCCAACGATGAGTGCGCGTTTACCCTGCAAAAATCCCATGTTCTCTTGTCCCTGTCGAGTGCCTGGAGCTCTTGAAGCCTGTAATATAGCACAGGTTTCCAGCGCGGAAAGGCCGTGCCCGACAGGCGGAAAGTTGGTCGAAGCGGATCGTGAGTGAAGTGCTACTGAAGGTTGACGGTCTGTCCACCTGCCTGCGTCGCGGCGCGGGCGACATTCCCCTGGTGGACGGCGTGTCGTTCGAAATCCGCCGGGGAGAGACGTTCGCGCTGGTAGGCGAGTCCGGATGCGGCAAGTCGATGACCTCGCTGTCGCTCATGCGACTGGTGCCTGCGGCTGCGCGTATCGTGGCCGGGCGCGCTACGATGGATGGCGAAGACCTCCTCGGGCTGAGCGAGTCGGCCATGCGCCGCGTCCGGGGCGGGCGCGTGGCGATGATCTTCCAGGAACCGATGACTTCGCTCAATCCGGTGATGACGGCCGGCGAGCAGGTCGCCGAAGCCGTGCGCTGGCATCGGCGGGTATCGAAGCCCGAATCACGCCGGATCGCGATCGAACTGCTCGATGCGGTCGGCATCGCCGACGCCCGCCGAAGGTACTCGGAGTATCCTCACCGTCTCTCGGGTGGCATGAAGCAGCGCGTGATGATCGCCATCGCGCTCGCCGGCGAACCGTCGCTGCTCATCGCCGATGAACCGAGCACCGCGCTCGATGTCACGATCCAGGCCCAGGTGCTGTCGCTGCTGAAACGCTTGCAGCGCGAACGCGGGATGTCGGTGATGCTGATCACCCACGATCTCGGCGTGGTCGCGGAGATGGCGGATCGCATCGCCGTGATGTACGCCGGCCGCATCGTCGAGCAGTCGAGCCGCGAGCGTTTTTTTGCCGGCCCGCTCCATCCCTACAGCCGGAGGCTGCTCGAGTCCCTGCCGGGGGAAGGGCGGCGCCGACAGCGGCTAACGACGATTCCGGGAAGTGCGCCCCGGCCAGGCACGATCGCCGGATGCCGGTTTGCGCCGCGCTGTGCGCATGCCTGGAGCGCCTGCACCAGCGAGCCCGAACTGATTCCGGTCGATGCCGGAGGCCAGGTGCGCTGCCATTTGCATGCGGCACAGCACTACGAGCGTTTACGGGGCGCGGTCGATGCTTGCGTCGAGCGGCAGCGTCCGGAGGCGTCGATACCGAAGCCGGTCCCGCCGGCAGGCGAGCCCTTGCTTGAGCTGCGGAACCTTGCCGTGGAATTCGCGGTGAGAAGCGGTCCGCTGCGCCGGCTCACCGGCCGCGTGCGCGCGGTGGATGGCGTATCGCTGACGCTGCGCGCGGGAAGTACGCTGGCGCTGGTAGGCGAATCCGGTTGCGGCAAGACGACGGTCGGAAAGGCAATCGTGCAGTTGGTACGTCCCGATGCCGGACGCATCCTGTTCGCCGGAGAGGACCTTGCCAGGCTCGATGGGGAAGCGCTGCGCCGCAGGCGTCGGGATCTGCAGTTCGTGTTCCAGGATGGTTATGCGTCGATGAATCCGCGCATGCGGGTCGCCGACATCGTTGCCGAGGGCATGATCACGCTGGGGCTGGAGCCGCAGGCTTCACGGCGAGCCGACCGCGTGGCCGAACTGCTGGAGGCGGTGGGACTGCCGGCCGAAGCCGCCCGCCGCTATCCGCACGAATTCTCCGGGGGGCAGCGTCAGCGCATCTGCATAGCCCGGGCGCTGGCAGTGGATCCGCGGCTCATCGTCTGCGATGAACCGACCAGCGCGCTTGATCTGCCGGTGCAGGCGCAGATCCTCAATCTGCTGCAGGACCTGCAGGATGCGCGGGGCCTGTCCTATCTGTTCGTGACCCACAACCTGCCCATCGTCGCGAGCCTGGCCGATGAGGTCGCGGTCATGTATCTCGGCCGCATCGTGGAGTACGGTCCGGCGCTGGAGGTCCTGCGCGATCCGCGTCATCCCTATACCCGTGCACTGATCGCTGCGGTGCCGCGGCTCGATCGCCGGGCCGGGATCGAACCGCAGGACGTTTCGGGTGAATTGCCCTCGCCGATGAATCCTCCGGCGGGCTGTCATTTCCATACCCGCTGTCCGCATGCGGCCGAGCTGTGTCGCATGCAGGTGCCTGACGAATTGAGTACTGGCGCCGAACGCTGGGCGCGCTGTCACTTTGCCTGAGGGGACGCGAGGCCGCGCTGGCCGGCTGCCTGTTCAGTCAGGATGAGTTGGTGGCGACCTGAAGGCGCACTGCTTCCGCGAAGGGGATGCGCCGCAGGCGGGCCAGCCGCAGGGCATTGTCGATCAGAATGCTGCTGTTGCTGTTGCGAGTCCACTGCACGATCTGTTCGCACGGTGCCCCGCTTTCGACCAGGGCGGCGAGTTCGAGCGAATTGGGAAGGAATTCGAATACCGGCTGAAAGCCGTTGAAGCCGGTTTGCCGGCAGTCATCGCAGCCGGCGCCGTGATAGAACACCTCGTCTGCGCCGACCCCGAGTGTTGCGCGTATCTCTGGCGAGACATGTTCCTCGACCAGACAGTAGCGGCAATTGACTCGTACCTTGTGCTGCACGAGGATGCCTGAAAGCGCCGATCCGAGTTCGGCACGCTCGGACGCCAGATCCATGAGTCTGTCGAGCGCATGGGCCGCAGTGGCGGCCTCCAGCTTGGCCACCACGGAGATTCCACGCAGCGCCGTGTCGATCGCCGCGTTCAGCAGTGCTGCGGTGCCGAGCTCTCCCAGCAGCAAGCCCCCGATCCCGGTGCCGCGCAGATCTTCGAGCGCCAGGAGCGGAAATCCCTCCACTTCACCGCCGGGGTGTGCCTGTTCGATGCCGCTCAGATAATAGGATACCGGCCATTCCGCTGTGGCGACGCGTCTGCCGGCTTCCTTGAGTTCGCGTAGCGCGGCGTACATGGTGCGCGCGCGATGCGAGTCCGGCGGTCCGGCAATGACGAGCAGGCGGCCGCGCCGTCCAAGTCCTTCGCGCAGCAGACCGAGATCGTCCGGTGACAGACCGGTGTCATCGAGGGTTGCGATGCGGGCGCCGCTGCGTACCAGTTCGATCTTCACTTCGCCGGTCCCGTCGCTGCGCTCATCGACCGCGATGCGTGCATCGACGATTTCGTGTCCGTCGAGTATGCGAGCCTGTCCGCGATGTTCGTCGGAAGGCGGCGCGATTCGCGCCATGGCGCGCAGGTGCGCGAAGATGGCCGGCATGATGATGCGGCTGAAGCGTCGTATGCGCACCTGGTCGCCATCGATGCGGAACAGCATCTCGGCCCGCTCGCCTTGCGCGATGAAGCGGATGTCGGCGGCGTTCCGCGACACCGCGTCGCTGATCGTGTTGGCGATGAAGCTGGCGACGGCCTTTTCCATCGTCTTGCGATTGCGCTCTGCGCGAGTCGCGCTTCGCGCTGAGGGCCGCTGCTTTTCGCGGTTGTCACCATAGTATTTCGAGATTGCCCACTCGATGTCGCAGCGAGTGGCGATGACCGGCTCGATTCGGTGCTGAGTCATGAAGCGCAGCAGCGTCAGCGGTTCGGTATTCGCCGGATCGTCCATCGCGACGATGAGACGGTCCTGGTGCACCAGCAGCGGAACCAGCGTGTAGCGGCGCGCGATGTCCGCCGGCACGAGGTTCAGGCATTCGATCTGAACGAAGAAGTTGCGCAGCAGCACGAAGGGCATGCCGAACTTGTGGGCGAGAGCGGTGTAGATCTGTTCCGCCGAGGCTGCGGCGCTGGCGACCAGGATCTCGCCGATCCGGTCTGCGTCGTCCTTGCCGCGCCGTTGAATCTCCAGCGCCCTCTCGAGCTGATCCTGGCTGATGATGCCGTCTTCCACCAGCATCTCGCCGATCCGTTTCGGCGAGATCAGCGAATCGCCGCCGCTTTCCCCGCGCCGTGAGAGTGCCGCACACAGCGAATGCGTGTCGTCAACGGCGGCGGCATCCGGGGTGCGATCCGCCTTGCGCCGCCTTGGCGCGGGTTTTTCGGTGTGCACCGACGCAACCTCTCCCGGCGGCTGGTCGCGGCGTTCGCCGATGTAATAGCGCGCCACTGCCTGGGCTGGAATGAACAGCCGGGTGACGTGCGAACTGTCGACGAGCTGGAACAGATGGAGGCCGATGCGATCGACGAACGAACTCCGCGTCCGTCCTGTGAGTACTTTCTGGTCCGTGAAGGTGATGCGGAATTCCTGCGCGTTGCGCGGCATCAGAATGTCGGCTGCATGGTCCTTCTGCAGGGGATGGCGCCCGCGGTTCACGGGATTGCGGGTGATGAAGTTCAGATAGCGCAATTCCACGAAGCGAACATACACCCGTCTCTTGTCGCGCGTTTCGAGGCTGATGATGGCGCGTGGGCCATCTACGCCAATGAGCCGTCCAGCGATGGTCTTGCCCTGCATCAGCGTCGCCACGACCGGCGCGTGCATGAGCTCGCCCTCGGCCGAGGTGGTGCGAAAAGGCGATACCGGGAGGTCGATCGCCCGGCTGCTCATCGGAATGACGTTGTCGTTGTCCATGCTCAATAACCGTGGTCGTGCGCCGAGAGCCGCGTCTTGCGGTTATCGGCATCCGCAGGCGAAATCCGCAGTGTCGCCCCCGGCAGGCCAGACGGTACCTGATAATTCGGGTGAAATCACCCGGAATATGCGGAAAGCTTGAAGGTGAAGAGTTGAAAGAGGAGGGTGGCATCGCCGCCGCTAGGGGCGGCGATGCCGGGCGGGCTACAGGTTGGCGGTCTGGCGGGTGACGTCGATGTACAGCGTGAGGCGCTGGCCGGGCTGCAGGTAGGCGTTCTGGTCGAGCGAATTCCAGCGCAGCAACTCGGACAACTTGACGTTGAATCGCTGTGATATGCGCGACAGCGAATCGCCCTTGCGTACCACGTAGCTGATGCGCTGCGTGGCCTCGGTGCTCAGGGGGTGATCCCGGGCCGGGCCGGCGAGGGTCGTCGCGCCGCTCTTGCGGATGACCAGGCGTTGTCCGGGGCGCAGCGGATCGCCCGGCGCCATGGCGTTCCACCGTGCCAGCTGGCGTACGCCGATGCCGTGGGAGCGTGCAATATCCCACAGCGTGTCGCCCTTGCGCACCACATGGACCAGCCGGGCATCCGCGCCGGCCGACTGCACGGCGCGCTGGCGCTGTTCCGCGCTCAGGGTATAGGCTGCGCGGTCCTGCATGGCCACCGGAACGATCAGGTTCTGTCCCGCGCGTATCATGTGCCCGGAAATGTCGTTGACCTCGCGCAGTACCGGGACCGTGGTGCGGTACTTCCGGGCGATCTCCCCCAGCGTTTCGCCGTTGCGAATGCGATGGCGGGTCCAGCTGACGCGCTGCGTCTCATCCAGTCCGGCGAGCGCGGTGGCGAATCGGTCCGCGGCATGCGCGGGCAGCAGCAGTTCGTGCGGCCCTTCGGGATCGGTGGCCCAGCGATTGAATGCCGGATTCAGGCGATAGAGCTCGTCCAGGGTGATGCCCGCCAGTTCCGCGGCCTTCGCCAGGTCGATCTGGGATCCGGTGGCGACCCGGGTGATCATGGGTTCGTCCGGCATGTCCGGCAGTGTCAGGCCGTACTTCGCAGGATCGGAGAAGATCCGCGCCAGCGCAACCAGCTTGGGTACGTAGGCGCGCGTCTCGCGCGGCAGGTTCAGGGACCAGAAGTCGGTGCCGCGGCCCTGGGTCCGATTGCGCTGCACCGCGCGCCGGACCGTGCCTTCGCCGGAGTTGTAGGCGGCGAGGGCCAGCATCCAGTCACCATCGAAGAAGCCATGGAGGTATTGCAGGTAATCCAGGGCCGCGCGGGTGGAGGCGACCACATCGCGGCGCCCGTCATACCACCAGGTTTGTTTCAGGCCATAGCGCGCGGCGGTGCCTGGCACGAACTGCCACAATCCGGCAGCGCGGCCATGAGAATAGGCAAAAGGCTGGAACGCGCTCTCTACGATGGGCAGGAATGCGATCTCCAGCGGCATGCCGCGCTCTTCCAGGGCATCGACGATGAGATGCAGGTAGGGCCGGCCGCGTTCCAGAGTGCGGGCGATATACGCCGGATGCGCGGCATACCAGGCCAGCTCCGAGTCGATACGCGCGCTGTCCTCGTCGGGGAAGGCATAAGCGGCACGTATCCGATCCCACAGATCGGGGGTTGCTCCTGCCTGCGGTTCGGGTTCGAAATCCCTGGGGCGGGTGATGCCTGGAAAAGGCAGCGACTCCGCTTCCAGCGTGCTGTGCTCGGGATCGGGGAGGAAAAGTGCCAGACGATAGCGTGTCCACGGGAACGCCGTATGCTCGTCACCGTATGCGGGGAGTCGCCGCGGCTCCGCATCCGCCGGCACGCCGGACTCTGTGGCTGGCGCATCGTCAGGGGGCGAAGATACCGGCCCGAGCGCGCAGCCCCACAGGGCAGCCGCACAGAGACCGAGAGCGGTCAGTCGCCGGAGTTGATGGAGCATGCCGCGGAGTCCTGATTGCGCTGAAGAAGCGAGCTGCCGAGTATAGCAATAAATCGGCGGATTCCCGGAAATCGTGAGGAAGGGGACGCTCCCCTTTTTCAGGGGAGCGTCCCCTTTGGCGTTTCCTGTGCTCTTCTAGAACACGTCCTTCCAGCG
The DNA here is from genome assembly GCA_034002745.1 of Gammaproteobacteria bacterium. GTDB lineage: Bacteria > Pseudomonadota > Gammaproteobacteria > SZUA-140 > SZUA-140 > JAITWN01. Next base: position 24,714 of record JAVEZY010000007.1, on the reverse strand, counting down.
TCGCAGGGCGGTGAATACGCCGAGCTCGCCATTGACCTCGGTTCCCGCGTGTCGCCGCGCCGCAGCGCTCACATCGGGCTCCCGGCAGCGCAGGAAGGGATTGGTGCGCAACTCCTCACCGATGGTCGAAGGCAGGCTGGGTCTGCCGGAGGCGCGAAGCAGCGCGACCCGTTCGATCCGCGCCCGCACGTCCTCGTTGTCCGGTTCGACGGCGGCGGCGAAGGCCAGATTCGCGGCGGTATACTCGTGGCTGCAGTAGACCCGGGTATCCTCCGGCAGCGCGGCGAACTTCATCAGGGATTCGTACATCTGCGCAGGCGTGCCCTCGAAGAGTCTCCCGCAGCCCGCGCCGAACAGGGTGTCGCCGCAGAGCAGCATGCCTGGGGCATAATAGGCGACATGTTCCAGCGTATGGCCCGGGACCGCCATCACCCGCAATTCCAGATCTCCCAGGCGCACCGTCATGCCATCGGCGATGGGGTGATCGACGGCGGGACTCGCGCCCGCGGGACCGAAGACCGCCAGCCGGTGCCGGCGCTGGAGTTCCGAGATTCCGCCGGTGTGATCGAGATGATGATGGGTGACCAGGATCGCCGCCGGCTGCAGTCCGAGCCGGTCCAGCGCAGCCCCTACTGGCGCGGCTTCTCCGGGATCGACGATGACCACGCGGTCCGGTTGCGTCGTCAGCGGCAGCATCCAGATATAATTGTCGCGCAATGCCGGTATCGGAATGACGCTCATCATGTGCGGGTCGCCGGGGCCGTGACTGGGCCGTGACTGGGATGTGACGCGATATGGCAATGGAAGACCAGCATAGCGCAAGCGGCGATTCGGTGCCGCCTCCGGCTGCGGAGGGCGGGCTGCGCCACTGGTATGCCTCGCATCTCGGCCGAGCGCTGCTCGCGGCCGAGCGCGAGGCCCTCGACCGAGTGTTGCCGGATCTGTTCGGCTACTATCTGGTGCAGGTCGGCGCGCCATGCGACGAGTATCTGCTCGACGCCAGCCTGATCCGGCGACAGCTGGTGATCGGTGACGTCGTTTCCGGCACCGCCGGCGCAGATGAGCGCGTTTTGCTCATGCGCGCATGGCCTTGTCTGCTGCCCTTGCGCAACGATTCGGTCGACGTGGTGCTTTTGCCCCATACGCTGGATTTCGAGCGCTCGCCCCACGATGTCCTGCGCGAGGCGGAGCGAGTGCTGGTGCCCGAAGGACACCTGGTCATCCTGGGCTTCAATCCGTGGAGTCTGTGGGGGGCGCGGCGGCTGTTCACCTGGCGCCGGCGACGCGCCCCCTGGTCTGGAAGCTTTCGCGGCAGCTCCCGAATCCGTGACTGGCTGGCCCTGCTCGGTTTCGACGTTGTTCTGGCGCGCTCGTGCTTCTTCCGTCCACCCGTGCGCCACGCCGGTCTCATGCGCCGGCTGCAGTGGCTGGAATCGCTGGGCGCGCGCAGGTGGCCGTATCTCGGAGGAACCTATATCATCGTTGCCCGAAAGCGGGTGGCCACCCTCACACCGATCAAGCCCCGCTGGCGCCCCCGACGCAGTCTGGTCGGCGCTGGCGCAATCAAACCCACGGCCTGAAGAGAACAACGCATGTCCGGATCGTCCTCCGTATCCCGGGTGGAAGTCTTTACCGATGGCGCGTGCCGGGGCAATCCCGGCCCCGGCGGCTGGGCCGCACTGCTGCGCTACAAGGGCAAGGAGCGGACGCTGCACGGCGCCGAACCGATGACCACCAACAATCGCATGGAGCTGATGGCGGCCATCATGGCGCTCGAATCGCTCACCCGCTCCTGCGCGGTCAGCCTGACCACCGATTCCGAGTACGTGAAGAAGGGGATCGCGGAATGGCTGCCGGGATGGAAGAAGCGCGGTTGGAAGACCGCGTCGAGGCAGCCGGTGAAGAACGTCGACCTGTGGCAGCGTCTCGACGCCGCCGCGCAGCGCCATAAGGTCGAATGGCACTGGGTGAGGGGGCACAACGGTCATCCGGAAAACGAACTGGTGGACAGGCTTGCCGTGCGCGCCATCGATGAACTCGCCGATCGCGTGCGCAGGCGCGATGCCTGAGCCGCGTTCGCGCGTCGCCTTGTCCGGGTGCGCGCCAATCGGGTATCTTCGTCCCATGCGCCAGATCGTTCTCGACACTGAAACAACGGGTCTCGAACCCGCCCAGGGCCATCGGATCATCGAAATCGGTTGCGTCGAGATCCTCGACCGACGTATCACCGGCAACCGATTCCATCAGTACCTGCAACCGGATCGCGACATCGATGAAGGGGCGATCGAGGTCCACGGCATCACCGCCGAGTTCCTGCGCGACAAGCCGAGGTTCGGCGCCATTGTCGACGAATTCCTCGCCTTTCTTGGCGATGGCGAGTTGATCATCCACAATGCGCCCTTCGATCTCGCCTTCCTCCGGCACGAAGTAACTCTCCTGGGCATGCCTGCAGACCGCTTCGGCGGCGGCTGCGCCGTGATCGACACCCTGACCATGGCGCGCAACCTCCATCCGGGGCAGAAGAACTCCCTGGATGCCCTGTGCCGCCGCTATGACATAGACAACTCGCAGCGCACCCTGCATGGCGCCTTGCTGGACGCCGAGATCCTGGCCGATGTGTATCTGGCCATGACCGGCGGGCAGAGCAATCTCCTGCTGGAGCGCGATGGCGGTGCGCCGGGCCAGATCGCCGCGGTGCGCCGGCTTCCAGCCGCACGCCCGCGGTTGCCGGTGCTGCGTGCGGACGAGGAGGAGCGGGCCGCCCATCGCGCGCGCCTGGACGCGATCGAGCGCCAGAGTGGCGGGCCGTCCCTGTGGACAAGGCTCGGACTCGATTGAGCCATGCTGCGCGCGATCCGGGATTTCTTCCGCTCTCATCTGGCCGATGACAAGGCCACGCAGCCCGATGTGGAGCAGCGCACACGTCTGGCCACGGCGGCATTGCTCATCGAAATGACCCGTGCCGATCGTCAGGTCACGGAAGCGGAGCGCCAGGCGGTGGATGCCGCGCTGCGGGAGGTGTTCGCGCTCGGTACGGGGGAGGCAGCCGAACTGGTACGGCTTGCAGAGCTGGAAGTGAAGCAGGCGTCATCGCTGTTCCAGTTCACCCACCTCGTCGACAAGGCGTATCCGATGGAGCGCAAGATCCACATCGTGGAACTGTTGTGGCGTGTCGCCTATTCCGACTCGTGCAAGGACCATCACGAAGAGCATCTGGTGAGGAAGATCGCCGACCTGCTGCATGTGCCGCATTCCGCCTTCATCCTCGCCCGGCACAGGGCCGAGGAAAGAAAGTGAAAAGCGCAAAGCGGAGCTGAAAGCGGACGATGAGAATCACGAGCGCCAGGCTTGCTTCACACTTTCATCTTTCATCGTTCATCTTTTCTCTGTCCTCTCTTTTCCGACCATGAATAGTCCCGGCCTGCGCATGCTGTCTCGACTGGCGGCGGTGTTGCTGGCGGCGACCGCTGCTGCGCCCGGCGTGGCGGCGGATCGGGACGTGAATCTCGCCGGACTCACCACGTCGGTGGTGAAGCTCTATGTGACCCATCAGCCATGGAGCGCGCGTCAGCCATGGAGCAAGGAGCCGACGGACCGGCGTACCTGCAGCGGGTTTCTGGTGGAGCAGGGCATTCTCACCAATGCGCATTGCGTGATGGACGCGACCTTCATCCAGATGGAGGTTCCGGGTCTCGCCGACCGGATCCGGGTGGAGCGCGTCGCGGTCAATCATCAGGTCGATCTGGCGCTGGTGCGGCCCGCCGATGAGGACGCGCTGCCGCCCGGCATGCATCCGATCGCTTTCGGCAGCCTTCCCGAGCAGCGCGAAACGGTGGTAACCATCGGTTATTCGGTCGGCGGGCGCCAGGTGTCATTCACCGAAGGCGTCGTGTCGCGCATCGATGTGATGCCGTATGCGCACAGTCGCCAGTACAACCTGCTGGTGCAGACCGATGCGGCGATCAATCCGGGCAATTCCGGCGGGCCGGTGTTCTCCGACCGGACCGGCGAGTGCCTCGGCATGGCGACGCAGCGTTTCTCCGGCTCGATCGGCTATTTCATTCCGGTGCCCGTGATCCGCCAGTTCCTGACCGACATCGAAGACGGAGCCGTGGACGGCATCCCGTATCTGGGCATCCAGATACAGACGCTGGAGAATCCGACGCTGCGCGAATACCTGGGCATGACGCCGGGGCAGAGCGGTGTCCGCGTGGCGAAGATCGCCACCGACAGTGCAGCTGGCAACCTCCTGCCCAATGATGTCCTGATGACGATCGAAGGCAGGCAGATCTTCAATGACGGCCGCATTCCGTTCCGGGACAGCAGCCGGATCGGGCTCGCCTACGAAATATCGACCCGGCAGATCGGAGACTCGGTGCGGTTCAGCGTGCTGCGCAATGGTGCTCCCATGGAGATTTCCGCGCGGCTGACCGAGCGGGACTACCACGTCATCCCGATGCAGCCGCAGTACGATGATCCGCCGCCCTGGTTCACGCTCGGCGGGCTGCTTTTCCGGGTGGTGGATCCGGGTTACCTGGAGAAGGACGTTCCGTTCAACATCCGCAGGTACATCGGTCTGATGCGCGGCGAGGAGCGTGATATTCCGCACGAGCTGGTGATCGTTTCGACGATCTTCGAGGCGGACCTGAACAAGGGCTATGACAATACCCAGGAGAACACGCGCGTTTTGAGGGTCAATGAACGGGTGATAGAGCGGCTCGGCGATGTCCCCGCTGCGCTCGCGGCGGTCACGGGGCGCTTTCACGTGATCGAGCTGGACAATGGGCATGTCATCGTCCTCGATCGCGATCGCGTTGCCGCCGAGGAGCAGGCCATCCGCGAGCGGTACAAGATTCGCTGAACCCGTTATACTGCACGCGCGCCGTTTTTTATCTTTTCCGGAGGTGGCTGTGATGCGTAACGAGCCCGATAACTGGATCCTCGCCTGTCACTTGCAGTACAAGGATGGCGGGGCGGTCCGCATCGTGGAGCATGCAGCAGGACGCACGCGGGTGCATGCGGTCCCGGACGCGGCGCCAGGTGGCGAGCCCGCGCCTGCCTATCTGGGCGTCACCTCCGATCGGCGCGTGCTGCTGCTGGATCGCGTCGCGCGGACCGTTGGCGCGGCGGATTCGCTGCCGCGCGATGCCCTGGCGTTCTACGCCTATCCGGAGCCCGGTACCCGGCGCTTCTGGTATACCAACGACGGTGACGACGAGACCGGCAACGATCCCGTCTGCTGCGGCGACAAGGGCGCCTCCATGACCGTGGTCGAGGCCGATGCCGGCAATGGCCTGCCGCGGGTGCTGAACACGATCTGTGTCGGGCGTGGACATCACGTTCCCACGTTCCCGGGCGATGCGGCGGCACGTGTCTACGTCAGCAACCTGCTCGATGGCACCGTCTCGGTGGTCTCCAACGATCCCGGCTCGAGCCGGGACTATCTGCAGGTCGTCGGCGCCATCAACCTGTGTGAGCCGGAGCGAGAGAAGGATGGCGTGCTGTGCGTGCCGAACAATGCCTTTCCGCATGGGCAGGTCTATTCTCCCGTCACGCGACGTATCTACGGTCTGAACAATGGTTACGGTACGATCGCCGTCATCGACCCGGTTGCCGACCGCCTGGAAAGCCGGATCGCATTTCCCGGTTGCAGCAACCTGTTGTTGTCCCCCGACGGACGTTTCATCGTCGGCAAGGGCGCCGATCGCAAGCGTGATCCGGAGCACGTGCTTGGCCGCTTGCAGCTTCTGGATGTGACCAGCGGAACGCTGGTGGAAAGCGCGGAACTCAAGGATGTCTATCCGAGTACCTGTCGCTTCAATGCCGAAGGCACCCGTCTGTATGTCACCACTGCTGCTACCGGCAAGGGAGTGCAGCGTGAAAACCTGATCATCGATCGTGTCCTGGTATATGACGCCACCGCCTTCCCGGCGCTGCGCCTGGTCGACGAGATCGTCACCGGGGAGGCTGATTGCGGTCGGCGGCCCATCGCGTTCCTCACGGAAGGCGGGGCTACCAGGCTGATTTTCATACCGAATCCGAGCGAGGACAGTCTCGCCGTGGTCGATGGCGCGAGCCACCGCGTGATCGAGACGCTGCGTCTCGGTGGGACCGCTTCCGTCGTCGAGCTGAATTTCTCTCTCCTGGGTGCCGAAAACCTCTACGGATGCTGAGGCGCGCGTCAGTCGCAGCGCCCTGAGCCGCAGAAGCGAGAGCATTGGAGAGATAAATGAGTGACCCGATGACCGGTCGGGGGCGTCGACGCGCCCTGAACCGTTTTTATTTGCAGGATGGTGGGTGGTATGTGGAAGCCCGCGAAGGGGTGATGGGTCCATTCATGCGCCGCGAGGATGCCGTCGCGCATCTGGCGCGGCACAAGCGCCTCCATCGCCAGTGCCGCGATGAAGAGGGTGGCGAAGATCAGGCGAGCGGAGAATCGGTTGCTTGAATCCCCAGCAGCCAGGCGATCACCATGGCTGGAATGTCCCTGGCGTCACGATAGCTGTTGAGCGTGACCAGATCCGGATAGTCGATTTCCAGTTGCATCACATTTGACAGGTTGAGCGGACCCGAGCCGGGGCTGCCTTCGTGGTGGAATCCGAGCACCCGCTTGCCCGCTGCCAGGAAGCGCATGGTGTTCACGCCCGATCCGAATCCGGCTTCGTCGTAGCAGTAGATCGCCACCTGCGCCTCGTCGCGAAAGCGATTGTCCCGCTCCAGCATGAAACGCGTCACCAGGCGCGTTTCGTCGGCCTCGGTGGCATGCTCCTGGCGCCATTTCGGCCAGTCCGCATCGTAGTACTCGATCGGGTCGCAGATCAGGCGGGCAAGCCCCTCGCCGGAGAGATGCGGAAAGCGCGGCTGATAGTAGCGGTAGCGGGTATCGTAGCCCAGGCCGCTCGACTCCATGGCCTGGATCACCAGCGTCTTGAAGTCCCAGGTCGTGGATGTGGCATGCATCCCCTTGCCGCTGACGTAGCACGGTATCGATGCGGGACGCGCCGCTGTTCCTGCCTGGGAAATCGTCGGAAAGATCCGGGGCATCGACTCGTTGGGCCTCGTGCGGTCCGTTCGGCCGCCTGGGTCCAAGCCTAGCATAGACACTGCAGGCGGGGTATCGATCCCCGGTTCAAGGCTTTCCGGGCTTGACCAGGATGCGCAGATGGCGGCAGCCCGAGTCCGGATTTCGCGGTCCGCGATTCTCCCAGCCGGCGCCATGGCTGCGCGAGCAGCATGGCCGCCAGAAGCGCCTTGCCAGCCAACGCCCGCTGCAGATCAGCGGCGACTGCATAGCTCCTCCACGGCCGCCGCCGCGACCGGATCGAGATGCCGGAATATCAGGCCGAGTCCATACTCCGCACGATGAATGACCAGAGTCGATAGCCGTATCGGCGACCCGTTGGCCATGCGAAGATCGACGTCGACACACAGATTCGGACCGACGTCCGGGTGTCGCGTCAGGACGAACATGCCGTTTCGGCTCACGTTGTAGAGCAGCGCACTGGCATCGCACGCATCATCATGCAGCAGCCTTACCAGCTGGAATGCGCGATAGCGCTTCCCGACCCGATGTTCCATTCGGCGTTCGGTGGGCTTCGGGCCATTCTCCGGGTCCAGCCGTGGTCGCGCGACCGCGAGGCTGCGCTTGCCGGGGCGCGATGTCCGTGCAGGAAGGAACCAGCCCTGCAACCCCGGACCGGCGGTCCGGTTGCGTATCTCTCCTTCGGGTGCGAAGGTCGCATAGCGATGAAACTCTCGCGCCCCGATCATCCAGTCGTCCAATCGTCTACCCATGGCATCCTCATTCCGTGATTTGCGTCTGCGGAGAATTATGTCCGCGTTCCATGACCATTCCGCGGCGGGCGGAAAAACGACTCCCCTGCCTCCTGTAAACACAGGTTGCACCGGTTTCAACCCCCAGGATTCAATGCGCTTTCCCGTGGACCATTATCGTCCGCCGGAAGTTGGATGCCATCAGAGCAAGCACTTACGATTGCCCGCCGAGCGTCTTGTCGCACGGAGTGCGAGCGCGGGCATGGCTGGGAAACATCATTCGCAGCGGGTGGGTTCATCATACGTGTGATTACCTACAGCGGCCGTTTCTGCTGGTGCCGAGCAGCGGGTCTTGCTATGTTAAATTCCTTATGGAAAGAGACCAGCCATCCAGGGCTTCGATGGTTTGAACTGGAAAGGCCGGCATTTTCGCGGCTGGAGCAGAATCCGCTCAGCGTGTCGCGCCTTCACAAGCGGAGACAGACATCGTTGCGTGACGGAGCACAGGCGCTGTTTTTCCGGGCGGCCGGGCATGACATGCGGCAGCCGCTGCAGACGCTCGCCATCCTGATCGAGATTCTGCGCCGTCGCGCGAACGATGCCGATCTGCGTTCACTGGTTGATCGCCAGGATATGGCTCTCTGGTCGACGCGCACGCTGCTCGATGGCTTTCTCGATGCATGCCGACTCGATGCCGGAGTACTCTCGCCTTCGTTGCATCCGGTCGCGCTCGATTCTCTGCTCAAGGGTCTCGATGAGGAACTGCGCGAACAGACGACGAAGCGGGCCATCCGGCTGCGGTTCGCTGCCAGCGGCGCCTGCGTGATGTCCGATGCGGCCTTGCTGCAGCGTTGTCTGGTGATGCTCGTGGCTCACTTCATGGCCATGGCGAACGGTGTATGCCAGATGCTGATCGGCTGTCGTCGGCGCGGATCGCGCGTACGCGTCGAGGTATGGTGCACCGGTGGCGCGGTGGATGCGGTGCGGTTGGCCGGGGCGCTGCAGGAGTCGCCGGTCGCCGATGGACCATGGCATGGACTGCCGCTGGTCACCGCGCGGCGCTGCGCGCAGGCCCTCGATGCGGAGTTCGAGGTGCGCCGCGTCGGCGACAATACGATGTGCGCGTTGACGCTTCCGCGCGCCGCGGTGTCTTGACGAACCGTTGAGGCACCCGCCTTGATTGATGGGCGCCGAGCTCGAGCGGCGTACCGTTTGGGGCGTTCCGTTTCCGCATGCGGGAATGTGAGCGGATGTTGCAGGTGTGCAGGTAATGAGAGGCGGTCCCTATGGTCATGGTCGATAACAGAGCTAGGGCGATGAGCGAGCCAGCCACGGTCTTCCTCGTCGACGACGATCCCATGGTTTGTGAAGCGCTCACCCTTCTGCTTCAGTCCGAGAAGTTCCGCGTCGAATCGTTTCGCTCCGCGGACCAGTTCCTGCACGGCTATCACCCGGTAGGTCTTGGTTGCGTGATTCTCGATGTCAGTATGCCCGGCATGGACGGGTTGACGCTGCAATCGAAGCTCGCGGAAAAAGGCATGCGTCTGCCGATCATTTTCCTGACCGGCGAGGCGGATGTGCCGGAGGCGGTGCAGGCGATCAAGGCGGGGGCGGTCGATTTCCTGAAAAAGCCGATCAGCGGGGAGGAACTGCTGCGCTGCGTGAACCTCGCCCTCGTGGAAGATGCCAAGAGATTGTTGGAGGATGAGCGCCGTTCCAGTCTGATGGAGCGCGTGCGTCGTCTCACTCCTCGCGAGAAGGAAGTGATGACGCTGCTTGCGTCGGGCATGTCGAACAAGGAAATCGGTCTCAAACTCAACATCAGTCATCGCACGGTCGAAGTGCATCGCAGCCGCATCATGGAGAAGATGAAGGCCGAATCCTTCCCCAAGCTCATCGATATGGCGCGAGCCTGCGACATCCACTAGGGCGGATTCGGCGCCGGCGTCATCCGCTGTTGGCTTTGCGCGTCATACGTTAATCAACTTAAGCAGTTGATCGAATACCGCCCGTCCTTCAGTGCCGCTAGGCTCTGTGCTTGATCAGCATCGCATCGATACCTCATCGACAGCCAGCCCCGCAGGTATGGCGCTGAGCTAGAGCGAAGGACGATATGGCGGAGACATTCAACGGCGAGGCTGAACGCCGCATCTTCACCCGCATGCGCATGGACATCGACGTGCTGGTTCGAACGCGAGGCCGGCTGCTCGGGCGGTACCGGGTGCATGATCTCGGCCTCGGCGGTGTCTTCATCAGTGCGGGGAGTCTGGATCTGTATCCCAATGATCTCGCCGAACTGGCTTTCCCCGAAGGGGGCGTCTTCCGCACAATGGTAGTCCGCCATGAGGAACAGGGCGTGGGGCTGATGTTCCACGATCACGACGAGGAGTCGCTCGATGCGCTGCGCGATGCGATGGTGGCGGCAAGCCGACCCGCATCGGGATGTTCATTGCTCGCCGAAGCGGTGCCGCTGCGGCATTGAACCGGCGAGCCGAGGTGCCGCGCACGGCACACAACGACCTCAGGAGACGTCATATGCCCAACAGGAAGAGAGAGGCTGCGGAGCTTGGTTATGGCGGAGGGTCTCGCGGTGTGATCGGAGGACAGGCGGCGGTCTCGATCGGAACCGGCGTGATCGAGCCTTCCGCGACCTTTCTGCAAGGCGCCAGGCGCGGCAGCTTCGAGCCGCGAGAGATCCTCTATCGTGAAGGGGAGAGCGCCGACACCGTCTACGCGATCAGGAAGGGGCTGGTGAAGCTCATCAACTATCTTCCCAATGGTCGCGGACGCATCGTTCGCCTGTATGGAGAAGGCATCTGGCTGGGGCTCGAGGGTTTGCTGCGGCGGCCGTACGAACATACGGCCGTGGCGATCGATGACGTAGAGGTCTATCGGCTGCCGGCGAACATGCTGCGGGTGATGCATAATGACGATCCGGTCAATTACACCCACCTCATGCACAAGTGGCATGAGCATCTGCTCGAGGCTGACTTCTGGATTTCCGACTTCTCCACCGGGTCTGTTCGCTCCCGGGTTGCGCGCCTGGTCAATTTTCTCTCCCGCATCGAGGGGCAGCAAAGCCTGGGCAAGGTGAGGCTGCTGACCTGCGATGAAATGGCGGCGATTCTCGGTGTCACTCCGGAAAGCGTCAGCCGCATCATCGCCGAGTTCAAGCGTGCCGGCATGTTGCGCGCGATGGACAGCGTTTCTCCCGATCTCTATCGCTGCGACGCGGTCGAACTGGAGCGCGTGGCGCTGCAGTGATCCCCCGGGACAAGGGCGGGCGTTGTTCGTCCGCTAGCCGGGTTGTTCGGGGAATGCGACGAGAGGCGACTTCCGAGCCAGGCCCATCGCGCGCAGACACTTCACGAACCCCGCCGCAGGCCGCCGCGCGGGGTC
>JAVEZY010000007.1:0-13442 GCA_034002745.1 Gammaproteobacteria bacterium | reverse complement strand
GACAAGGGCGGGCGTTGTTCGTCCGCTAGCCGGGTTGTTCGGGGAATGCGACGAGAGGCGACTTCCGAGCCAGGCCCATCGCGCGCAGACACTTCACGAACCCCGCCGCAGGCCGCCGCGCGGGGTCGGCCGCCGCGCGGGGTCAGACCCCAAAAATTTTTCCGCTGGTACAAGGGCCAGCGCGCAATGGGGTCTGACCCTCAATATTTTTCCGCCGGTGCAAGGGCTAAGGTGGAATGGGGTTTGACCCCGGTCGCGGATGCCGCCAGGAATGGATGTGCACGAGAAGGATGTGGGTTACAACCAGTCAGCCACCGGACGGATCAGATTGCCCGTCGGGGCGGTCGAGAAGCATGGAAGAGGGTGGTGAGGAGCAGGGAGCGGGACAAGGCTGTCGGGCGTAACGCCATCCCCTTCGTCGCGAAGGTTCGGGCAGGCCTCGATGGACATCCGTTTCGCGATCCTTCCGTCATTGGGAAGGATGATTCTCGGATTGCTGCAACAACTGATTGTTTTACATGGTGGGCGATGCTGGGTTCGAACCAGCGACCCCTGCCGTGTGAAGGCAGTGCTCTACCACTGAGCTAATCGCCCGTCGAGGGATGGGGATTCTACGAAGTCCGTGGCCGGTCGTCAAATGGTGAGTGCGTCCATATTCCCGACTGGTCCTGTTAGAATGCGGGGTTTCTGCACAACCGGATCATCGCATGACCATCCGTACCCGTTTTGCTCCCAGTCCTACCGGCTATCTGCATGTCGGGGGTGCGCGCACTGCGCTCTTCAGCTACCTGCACGCCCGGAGGCACGGGGGAACATTCGTTCTGCGTATCGAGGATACCGATCTCGAGCGGTCCAGCCGCGAGTCGGTGAATGCCATTCTCGAGGGGATGGCCTGGCTCGGCCTCGATTATGACGAGGGCCCGTTCGCGCAGAGCGAGCGCATGGATCGTTACCGCGAGGTGATCGATCGCCTGCTGGCCGAAGGCAAGGCGTATCACTGCTACTGCTCGAAGGAGCGCCTGGAGGATCTGCGCGCTGGCCAGATGGCGCGCAAGGAGAAGCCCCGTTACGACCGGCTGTGTCGCCATCGCTCCGGTCCGCCGCCGGAGGGCGTCAGTCCGGTCGTCCGCTTCATCAATCCCGCCGAGGGCAGCGTGGTGGTCGAGGATCTGGTTCGCGGTCGCGTGGCTTTCGCCAATGCCGAACTGGACGATCTGATCATCGCGCGCTCCGATGGCAGTCCGACCTACAATTTCACCGTGGTCGTCGACGATTACGATATGCGCATCACGCATGTCATCCGCGGCGATGATCACCTCAACAATACGCCGCGCCAGATCAATATCCTGCGCGCGCTGGGCGCCGAGCCTCCGGTCTACGCTCATGTGCCGATGATTCTCGGCGAGGACGGCAAGCGGCTGTCGAAGCGTCATGGCGCGGTGAGCGTCACCGCCTATCATGATGAGGGCTATCTGCCCGAGGCGCTGCTCAACTACCTGGTGCGGCTCGGCTGGTCGCATGGTGATCGCGAGATCTTCACGCTCGGCGAGATGATCGAGCTGTTCGATGTCGCGAACGTCAACAACTCGGCCGCGGTGTTCAATCCCGCCAAGCTGCAGTGGCTCAATCAGCACTACATCAAGGAAAGCAGCGCGGAGCGCCTGCTCGGTCCGCTCGGCTGGCAGCTCGGTCAGCTGGGCATCGATCCGGCCACGGGGCCGGAACTCGTGCGCGTCATCGAACTGCAGCGCGAACGCGCGAAGACGCTCAAGGAGATGGCCGATATCAGCGCCTTCTTCTATTGTGATTTCGACGACTACGAGGCCGCCGCCGCGCGCAAGCATCTGGTCGACGATGCGCTCGCGCCTTTGGCCCGCGCGCGGGAAGTGCTCGCCGAGCTTGCCGCCTGGGAGGCGGAAGCGATCCATGCGGCGCTCGCCGAAGTGGCCGAGGAACTCGGTCTCAAGCTCGGCAAGGTGGCGCAGCCGCTGCGCGTGGCGGTCTGCGGGCGTGCCGCGTCCCCCGGCATCGATGTGACGCTGGAACTGCTTGGCCGCGAAACGAGCGTGCAGCGCATCGACCGGGCGATCCGGTGGATCGAGTCGGGGGACGGCGAATGACTGCGGACAGGGGCGCTGTGGAATCTCCGGACGGGGAACGGCCCAGGCATTTCATCCGCCAGATCGTCGAGGATGATCTGGCCGCCGGGCGCAACGATGGCCGCCTGGTGACGCGGTTTCCCCCGGAACCGAACGGCTATCTGCATATCGGCCACGCCAAGTCGATATGTCTCAATTTCGGCCTTGCCGAGGACTACGCCGGCTGCTGCCATATGCGCTTCGACGACACCAATCCTCACAAGGAGGACCAGGAGTTCGTCGATGCCATCCTGGACGATGTGCGCTGGCTGGGTTACGACTGGGGCGGCCATCTCTATTTTGCTTCCGATTATTTCGAGAAGCTGTACGAGTTCGCCTGCGAGCTGATCCGTAGCGGCAAGGCCTATGTCTGCGATCTCGGCGCCGAGGAGATCCGCGAATATCGCGGCACGCTGACCGAGCCCGGACGCAACAGTCCGTGGCGTGACCGCAGCATCGACGAGAACCTGGATCTGTTCGCGCGCATGCGAGCGGGCGAGTTTCCCGACGGCTCGCGCGTGCTGCGGGCGAAGATCGACATGGCTTCGCCCAATATGAACCTGCGCGATCCTGCGTTGTACCGGATCCGCCACGGCGTCTCGCATCATCGTACGGGCGAGGGCTGGTGCATTTATCCGACCTACGACTACACCCATCCGATATCGGATGCGCTTGAAGGCATCACCCATTCGCTGTGCACGCTGGAGTTCGAGGATCACCGTCCGCTCTATGACTGGGTGCTGGACAATGTTCCGGTCCCCTGTCATCCGCAGCAGATCGAGTTTTCGCGTCTCAATCTGCAGTACACGGTGATGAGCAAGCGCCGCCTCACGCGTCTGGTGGACGAGGGCTTCGTGGAAGGCTGGAACGACCCGCGCATGCCGACGCTGGCCGGCCTGCGCCGGCGCGGCTATACCCCGGCGTCGATCCGCGAGTTCTGTGCCCGCATCGGCATCACCAAGGCGGACAATCTGGTCGAGATGGAGCTGCTGGAAAGCTGCATCCGCGATGAGCTCAATGCCGCCGCGCCGCGCCGCATGGCGGTGCTGCACCCGCTGTATGTGGTCATCGACAACTACCCTGGCGAGCGCGAGGAAATGCTCGAGGCGCAGAACCATCCGCAGGATCCGTCCCGCGGCGCGCGTCAGTTGCCGTTCTGCCGCGAGCTGTGGATCGATGCCAATGACTTCATGGAGAATCCGCCCAAGGGCTTCAAGCGGCTCGTGCCCGGCGGGGAAGTGCGGCTGCGCTATGGTTATGTGATCCGCTGCGAGGAAGTGATGCGCGAGGGCGATCGCGTCGTCGGGCTGCGCTGCAGCTACGACCCCGCCACGCTCGGTGCCGACCCGGAAGGACGCAAGGTCCGCGGTGTCATCCACTGGGTCTCCGCTCGTCACGCCATCGAGGCCGAGTTGCGGCTCTACGATCGGTTGTTCGTGCATCCGACGCCCGATGCCGCGCGCGAGGAGGGCAAGGATTTCACCGATTTCATCAATCCCGATTCACTGAGGACGCTGACCCGCTGCATGCTCGAGCCCTCGCTCGGCGCGACGGATGGCGGTGAGCGCTTCCAGTTCGAGCGCGAAGGTTACTTCGTGCGCGACGGGATCCTCGCAGACCTCGAGAAGCCGGTCTACAACCGCATCGTGACGCTGCGCGATACCTGGGGGAAAACGGCTCCCCGGTGAGGTCTTTTTCCGTAATCTCTTGTAAATTAATGCGAATTCCGTAGATAATCGAGCGTCGCCCGCAGGGTGGCTTCATTTTTTACGCCTTGGGGAATCACGCGGATGTTCGATCCACAAACGGAAAGAGGCGCCCGGCCGGCGCCAGACGAGGCACGATGCTGCTGCTGAGCCTCGTCCTGTTGCCATTCGTCGGATCTGCCATCGCTGCGTGCCTGCCGCAGACGGCCCGCAACCGGGAGGCGTGGCTCGCCGGACTGGTCGCTCTCACGGGACTGCTGATCTCAGCCTGGTTGTACCTGCGCGTCGGGGACGGTGAGGTGGTTCGTTACCGGGTCGAGTGGTTGCCGATGTACGGCCTCGACTTCTCCCTGCGCATGGACGGGCTGAGCTGGCTGTTCGTGATGCTGGTCAACGGCATCGGCGCGCTGGTTACCCTCTACGCCAGGTATTACATGTCTCCCGCGGATCCGGTGCCGCGGTTCTTCTCGTTCCTGCTGGCATTCATGGGGTCGATGCTGGGCATCGTCCTGTCCGGCAATCTGGTTCAGCTCGTCGTCTTCTGGGAGCTGACCAGCATCACTTCGTTCCTGCTCATCGGCTACTGGCATCATCATGCCGACGCCCGGCGTGGCGCGCGCATGGCGTTCACCGTTACCGCGGGAGGAGGGTTGTGCCTGCTGATCGGCGTGCTTCTGCTTGGCCGCGTCGTCGGCAGCTACGACATCGATGTGGTGCTGGCCGCCGGCGACCTGATTCGCGCACACGAGTGGTATCTGCCCATCCTGATCCTGATCGCGCTCGGCGCCTTGACCAAGAGCGCGCAGTTTCCCTTCCACTTCTGGCTCCCGCATGCGATGACCGCGCCGACGCCGGTCTCCGCTTATCTGCATTCGGCAACCATGGTGAAGGCGGGCGTGTTCCTGCTGATGCGCCTTTCTCCAGTTCTGTCCGGCACGTCCGAGTGGACCTGGATCATCGGCGGAGCCGGGGTCTGTACCCTGCTGCTGGGTTCGTTCGTCGCCATCTTCCAGCATGACCTGAAAGGATTGCTGGCCTATTCAACCATCAGCCATCTGGGTCTGATCACGCTGCTGCTGGGCATGGCCACGCCGCTGGCGATGGTGGCGGCGATTTTTCACACCCTCAATCATGCGACCTTCAAGGCCTCGCTATTCATGGCCGTTGGCATCATCGACCATGAGGCGGGCACGCGCGACATGCGGGTGCTGAGCGGGCTCTATCGCTCCCTGCCGATCACCGGCACGCTCGCCATCGTGGCCGCGGCGGCGATGGCGGGCGTGCCGCTGCTCAACGGCTTCCTGTCCAAGGAGCTGTTCTTCGCCGAAACCCTGCTCGCCGGCGGCGACAAGGACTGGTGGTTGCCGCTGGCCGCCGTGGCGATGGGGATCTTCAGCGTGACCTATTCGTTGCGTTTCATCAGCGTGTTCTTCCGCGGGCCAGCGACGGACCTTCCCCGCGAACCGCATGAGCCGCCGCGGTGGATGCGGTTCCCCGTCGAATGCCTCGTCCTGCTCTGCCTGGCGGTGGGCGTCGCGCCCGCGCTGAGTATCGCTCCATTCCTGGATGTCGCCGCCACCTCGGTGCTCGGCGAGCGCACGCCCCACTACAACCTCGCTGTCTGGCACGGCTTCAGCCCGCCGCTGATCATGAGTTTCATTGCTCTTACCGGTGGCATCATCTTCTACATCACGCTGCGGCGCTATTATGGTCTCGCCTCGCGTGATCGGGCGCCACTACTGCATCGCTTTCGCGGCGCCCAGGCCTATGAAACCTCGATGCTTCGGCTCTATGCGGGCGCGTCCCTGCTGATGGCCTGGTTCGGCACCAGGCGCCTGCAGCCACAGCTCATGGCGATGATGGTTGTGCTGGTCGCGATTCCGCTGCTGCTGATCGGGAGCTTCCCCTCCGGGATGTTGTCGGGGACGTCCGTTGGCTTTGACGGGCTGTTCGC
Organism: Gammaproteobacteria bacterium; assembly: GCA_034002745.1. Lineage (GTDB taxonomy): Bacteria > Pseudomonadota > Gammaproteobacteria > SZUA-140 > SZUA-140 > JAITWN01. The sequence continues at coordinate 7,644 of JAVEZY010000007.1, read as the reverse complement.
GGCGATGTGGGCCATCGGCTGCGCCTGCGCCATCGGCGCGGCGTGGACCGCCAAGGCCAACCGGCTCGTGGCGCTGGTCATGGTCGGCGGCACAGGCATCGTTACGGCGATGACCTTCCTCTGGCTGTCGGCGCCCGATCTGGCGCTTACCCAGTTGATGGTGGAGACGGTCACCGTTGTCCTTATTCTGCTTGGCCTGCGCTGGTTGCCGCCGCGCTCGATGGAGGCGGGAGTGCCGCTTTCCATCGGCGCACGTTTGTGGCGCACCCGCGATGCCCTGATTGCGATCGCGGCCGGCATGACCATTGCGATGGCGGCTTATGCGATGCTGATCCATCCCCAGGGCGAAGGTATCGGTTCATACTTCCTGCTCAACGCGCTTTCCGGAGGCGGCGGCAGCAATGTGGTCAACGTGCTGCTGGTGGATTTCCGCAGCTTCGATACCTTCGGCGAGATCACGGTGCTTGCCATCGTTGCCGTGACCGTATACGCGCTGCTGCGGCGTTTCCGGCCCGCGCCGGAAAGCATCGCCCTCCCCGAGCAGCAGGCGAACGACGTCGATCCCGCGGTGCGGCAGCCGCCGGCCGATCAGGCGATCAGCGGATACATGATGGTGCCCGGCGTCTACCTGCGCTTCCTGTTGCCGTTCATGGGGCTGGTGACAGCCTACCTGTTTGTCCGCGGACACAACCTTCCGGGAGGCGGGTTCGTCGCTGGACTGATCTTTGCTGTCGGCTTCATCCTGCAATACATTCTGGCCGGAACGGTCTGGGTCGAGTCGCGCCTGCGCCTGGCGCCGAATCGCTGGATAGCCGCCGGTCTCACGCTCGCAGGCCTGGTCGGGATTGGCGCCTGGTGGTTCGGCTACCCGTTCCTGACTACGCATACTGCGCATGTGGATCTGCCGCTGCTCGGCGAGATCCATCTGCCCAGCGCCTTCCTGTTCGATCTCGGCGTGTTCATGGTGGTGGTCGGTTCGACCCTGCTCATCCTGGTCGCGCTCGCGCACCAGTCCATTCGCAGTCATCGCGTGCCGACGGGGGCTGATCGATCCGAAGCCGTGCGCAGGGAGCACACCTGATGGAACTCGTCATCGCCCTGTCCATCGGCATACTGTTCGGATCGGGGATCTGGCTGCTGCTGCGTCCGCGCACCTTTCAGGTGATCATGGGGCTGATGCTGATGTCCTATGCGGTCAACCTCTTCATCTTCGTCATGGGCAGGCTGCGGGTCGACAGCCCGCCGCTGACGCTGGGCAGCGGGCCGCCTGATCCGGCCGCTTTCGCCGATCCGCTGCCGCAGGCGCTGGTGCTCACCGCGCTGGTCATCGGCTTTGCGACCACCGCGCTGTTCCTGGTGGTGATGATCGGCTCGCGGGGCCTTACCGGCACCGATCACGTGGATGGCGAGGAGCCGCCACGGTGAGTATGGATTGGACTCAGCATCTGATCGTGCTGCCGGTGTTGCTGCCGCTGCTGTGCGCAGCGCTGCTCATTCCGGTGGACGAGCGGCGTCATCGGCTGAAGTTCTCCATCAATATGGCATCGGTTGCCGCGCTGCTGGCAATCGCCATCGCCCTCATCATTCGTGCCGATGGCGCGGATGGACCCCAGGTCTATCTGGTCGCCAATTGGGCGGCGCCATTCGGCATCACGCTGCTCGTCGATCGGCTGTCGGCGATGATGTTGCTGCTCACGGGGATTCTCGCCGGTGCGGCGCTCATCTATGCCGCGCAGCGCTGGAGCCGGATCGGCGTCCATTTCCATTCGCTCTTCCAATTCCTCCTCATGGGGATCAACGGGGCGTTTCTGACGCACGACCTGTTCAACCTCTTCGTATTCTTCGAAGTGATGCTGGCCGCCTCCTACGGACTGGTGCTGCATGGATACAATGCAGGTCGTATCCGCGCCGGGCTCGAGTTCATCGCCGTGAATCTTGCCGCTTCGCTGGTCTTCCTGATCGGGTTGGCGCTGATCTATGGCGCGAGCGGCACGCTCAATCTGTCCGATCTGGCGCAGCGGGTGGCCCACCTCGGCGAGATCGACCTGGTGCTGCTCAAGGCAGGAATGGCGGCGCTCGCGATCGCTTTCCTGGTGAAGGGCGCGATGTGGCCACTCGGTTTCTGGCTGCCCACCACTTATGCCGCGGCATCGCCCCCGGTGGCAGCCATGCTGGTGCTCACCACCAAGATGGGCGTCTATGCTGTACTGCGCGTCTGGACTCTGGTCTTTTCCGAAGCCGCCGGCGAGGCTTCCGGCTTCGGCTATGAGCTTCTCCTGTATGGCGGCATGGTTACCATCGCCTTCGGTGCCGCCGGCATGCTGGCGACCGATACGGCGGGACGCATGGCGGGGTATGCGGCGATCATTTCCTCCGGGACTCTGCTGGCAGCCATCGGTTACGGGAACGCGCAACTCGTGACGGCAGCCCTGTACTATCTCGTTGCTTCGACCATCGCGGTCGGTACGTTCATGCTGCTGATCGAGCTCATCGAGCGCATCCGTTCTCCCGGCGCCGCGGTGCTGGCGCTCACGGTCGAAGCCTTCGCCATCGAGGAGACACCGGAGGAGCCGATCGGCGTGGGCATTCCCGCAGCGCTCGCATTCCTCGGGCTGGCGTTCACCGGATGCGCCCTGATAATTACCGGTCTGCCGCCGCTCGCCGGGTTCATCGGCAAGTTCTCCCTGATCCATTCCCTGCTCGGTAGCGGGGAAGCCGAATCCATTGCCGGCGTGGCCTGGGTCCTGATCGCTCTGCTGGTGTTCTCGGGGTTTGCCGCCATCATCGCCCTGCTGCGATTCGGCGTGCGCACATTCTGGGCGATGGGGCGGGTGATGCCGCCGCGTCTGCAGCTGACCGAGGCGGCGCCGGTCGGGGCGTTGCTGCTGATCGCGCTGGTGCTGACGGTTTCGGCCGGTCCGGCGTTCGAGTATCTCGGGCGCGCGTCAGAGGAATTGCATCAGACCGGCCGGTATGTCGAGGCCGTGCTATCGGCGCCGACAGTGCCATCACCGGCCTATGGCAGGGAGGCAATGTGATGCGCTGGCTGCCTTCTCCGCTGATGTCCGCGATCCTGTTCTCGACTTGGTTGCTGCTCAATCAGAGCGTGTCGCCCGGCCATGTGCTGCTCGGGATAGCGCTCGGGATCGGTCTGCCGCTCCTCGGCCAGTCGCTGCAGCCGCTCGGTTATCCGCGCATCCTGCGACCGTTGAAGCTGTTCCGGTTGCTGTCCTGGGCCCTGGTCGAAATCGTACGCTCGGCCTTCAACGTCAGTCGCATCATTCTTTTCGGAGCCAGGAAGGGGCTCAATTCGCAGTTCATTCACATACCTCTGGATCTGCGCAATCCGTTCGGGCTGGCGCTGTTGTCATGTCTGATAAACTCGACGCCAGGCACGGTGTGGGTCGAGCTGCTCGACAACAACGAACTCGTTCTGCATGTGTTCGACCTGAAGGACGAGCAATGGTGGATAGATACCATCAAGTCGCGTTATGAGCGTCCGCTGATCGAGATTTTCGATGGGGAGAAAGCGCAATGACGCTGTTGCTCGACCTCTCCATCGGCTACCTGATCGTCTGCACGGTCTTGGCGATGGCGTTCTGCACGGTCCGTCTGCTGATCGGGCCGCGTTCCCAGGATCGCATCCTTGCGCTGGATACATTGTGGATGTGCGCCATGCTGCTCGCCCTCGGGCTTGGTATCCGCTACGGCACACAGATCCATTTCGAGATCGCGATGCTGATCGCGCTCGTCGGCTTCGTGTCGACGATCGCGCTGGCGAAGTTCCTGATGAGGGGGGAGATCATCGAATGAGCGGGGCCGAAGACCTTCCGGCATGGGCGGCCTTGCCGATCGCCTTCCTGCTGGTGCTGGGCGGCAGCATCATTCTCATCGGCGCGCTCGGACTGATGCGGCTGCCCAATTTTTACCAGCGCATCCACGGACCGGCGATCACCGTCACGCTCGGCGCCGGCTGCGTGCTGCTCGCATCGATGCTCTACTTTTCCGTCCAGCAGTCCCGTCCGGTGGCGCATGAAATCATCATCAGCGTCTTCATTCTCGCCACGGCGCCGGTGGTGGCGATGATGATCATGCGCGCGGCCGTATACCGGGAACTGCGTGCCCGCCGACGCAAGGAGGCGCAGGGTGTGGCGCCGTCCGGCCCCGACAAGGACTCGCCTCAGGCGCGCGGCCGGCCTCGCGCCTGAGGCGGCTGTTTCCGCCAGGTCAAGTGATTGAAAAGGTGATGGTAACGTCTGATCCTGCCGCTACGCCCTTCTTGACAGCACGGCCGGCATTCGATTAAAGTGCGCCTTCGTTCGGCGGGGCTATAGCTCAGCTGGGAGAGCGCTTGCATGGCATGCAAGAGGTCGGCGGTTCGATCCCGCCTAGCTCCACCAATTCCCCGCTTACGTCCCCATCGTCTAGCCGGCCTAGGACACCGCCCTTTCACGGCGGCAACAGGGGTTCGAATCCCCTTGGGGACGCCATAGAAGCCAATCAGTTAGACATCGCCGCTCGCGGCGTGTCTAACGTTTGTCTGGATTTTCTTCAGATCCGGATGGCTTTGCACCCGATATCCGCGCCAAGGCATCGATGGCGGGCTCCAGTTCACCGTTGCTCATGGCGGGTCCTGGAAACGCTGTGTCGCTCTCAGCCGTCGATCCCCGCGCGCCCGCATGACCACTGACGATCCTTCCCATACCGGATGGGTCTTGCCGTTCTCGTCGATGAACGCACCGTCGGCATATTCGGGGCGACGCAAAGATCGCCGTTGACCAGCGCGAGTCCGTAAGGGGCGTCGAGTCCATCGGCGAACACGGTCTGCAGTTACCGTCACCGTCGGCATCGCGCGGCAGGGTCAGCCTGTCGCCGCTGGAAGGATCAGCGTCTGCCGCGGGATCTTGAAGTCGGTGGCGATGGCCGCGATGGTGAAGCCTTGCGCCACCTCTGGACGCCGGCCGCCACAGGACGCCGGATTGGTGACCGTCATGTCCGCCTCGATTGGTTCCGGGATAGACGGCGCCTTGAGAACAGATGCCTGCCGTGGTCCGAGGTGCGCGGTTCGTGCGTAACCGAACTGTCATGGGGCGGTAGCGCTACGGTAACGGTCGCCCGGCACAGTACGCTCACGATCCAACCACGGAGTGGCATCATGAGCGTGCACGATAGCGATAACCTTCCCAGCAACCTGTCCGACAACGAGCACTTTCAGACTGTAGTCGATCGTGTAGTCAGTCGGCGCGGGTTTCTCAAGATGGGGGCGGGGGCGAGCGCTGCTGCATTCCTCGCCGGCGCTGCGAGCAGTGCGGTTGCAGGCGGCCCCCCGCTTCATGCCCTGGACCGCATGCCCGAGCGCGTAGCGCAGAAGTTCTCTCGTCGCAAGGTAAAAATGGGATTCGACGCGGTGCCGGCCAACAGCGGCGATGCCGTCGTCGTACCGACGGGCTATCGTGCCGAGGTGATCGCTGCCTGGGGCGCCGCGCTGTTCGCGAATTCCCCGGCCTGGAAAGATGACGGCACCAACACCGGCGCCGATCAGGGCCGCCAGGTGGGTGACAATCACGACGGCATGCACTTCTTCCCGCTGCATGGCAATTCCAGCAAGGAAGGCCTGCTGGTGGTGAACCACGAGTACACCAACTACGAGTATCTGTTCGGCGCCGAATACATGTCCACCTGGACCGCGGACAAGGTGCTCAAGGCGCAGAACGCGCATGGCATTTCGGTGCTGCATGTGCGTCAGCACAAGGGGCTCTGGGATATTGTCATGAACTCCAAGTACAACCGCCGCCTGACCGGCAACTCGCCGATGGAACTCACCGGCCCGGCTGCCGGCGACGATCTGCTCAAGACGACCGCCGATCGCAGCGGACGCCGCGTGCTTGGAACCCTGAACAATTGTGGCAACGGCTATACGTTCTGGGGTACGTACCTGACCTGTGAAGAAAACTTCAATGGATACTTCGGCACCACCGCCGGGGTGGACGCTCGCGATGCCCACATGCGTCGCTATGGCCTCAGCGCCCGCAGCAGCGGATATCGCTGGGAGGAGTTCGACGATCGATTCGACTATGTGAAGGAGCCGAACGAGTCCAACCGCTTCGGCTGGATCGTCGAGATCGATCCGTTCGATCCGAATTCCACGCCGAAGAAGCGTACCGCACTCGGTCGCTTCAAGCACGAGAACTGCGCGATGACGCTGTCTGAAGACAATCGCGTGGTCGTCTATTCGGGCGATGACCAGGCCAACGACTACATCTACAAGTTCGTCTCGGACGGCAAGTTCCATCCCGGCAATCCGCGCAAGAACCGTGATCTGCTGGACAGCGGAAAGCTCTATGTCGCCAGGTTCAACGATGGCGGGCAGAGCGGGGACTTCATGGGTGTCGGCGAGTGGATTCTGCTCGACAAGGCGGAGAATCCGATTCTGGCCGCCAGCAGTGCCTTTGCCAGCCAGGCCGAGGTGCTGATCAAGGCGCGTCTGGCTGCTGATCTGGTGGGCGCTACGAAGATGGATCGCCCAGAGTGGATCACCGTGCATCCCGAGTCCGGAGAGGTCTACTGTACCCTCACCAACAACTCCGGCCGCGCTGTCACCGACACCAATGATGCCAACCCGCGTGCGGCAAACAGCTTTGGCCAGATCGTGCGCTGGCGCGAAGCTGCCGGGGATGCCGCCGCGATCCGGTTCGAGTGGGATCTGTTTGTGATCGTCGGCAATCCGGTTGCCTTCCCGGATCGTTCAGACCTGCGCTCGGGATCCGGCAACATCACGGTCGACAATACCTTCAACAGCCCCGACGGCCTTGCTTTCGATGAGGACGGGCGGCTGTGGATTCAGTCCGACGGCAACTTCAGTAGCGCTGGCGTCTACCAGGGCCAGGGCAACAACCAGATGCTTTGTGCCGACCCCGAATCCAGGGAGATCCGTCGCTTTCTGGTCGGCCCCGCGGGTTGCGAAATCACCGGCATCACCTGGACTCCGGATCAGCGCACGATGTTCATCTGCGTGCAGCATCCGGGCGAAGTCGGCAACCATCCGAACCGTCCGACATCGCCCGTGGGCGTACCCATGGATGCCTTCCTCGCGGCGAATCCGACGGCTTTCACCGAGTGGCCGAAGTCGCAGTGGTCTGACGTGGTCGGAGGGGGGCGGCCCCGCTCGGCGGTGGTGGTGATCACCAAGGAGGACGGCGGCGTCATCGGCAGCTAGTCCGGCGAGCTCGAGCCGGCGCCGGGTTTTCCCGGCGCCGGTTTTTTTTTGGCAGGGCTGGAACCCGTCTCCCGGCTGCGCAGCAGAGTATTGCATATCGCTATCCAGGGCCGGATTCCGGTCGCCGGGACTCACTTCCCTGCTGGGCGCAAAACAGCGGCCGAATGTTTATAGTACTGCCGTGGATGCCCTTGGGTCCGGCCGCGCTTGTGGCGGGGCTCCGGCATCGGATTCTTGCCACGGGGACAGTCTCATGCAAACGCAATTGATCCGGCTGCTGGAGCGGCATGAGCCGCATGATGCGACCGAACGGGATCACCTGTCGCGCACGCTCGAGTTCGTGAGGCGTACGCCGCCGTGCACCAGCCGCCGGACGCAGGAAGGACATGTCACCGCGTCGGCCTGGCTGCTTTCTCCCGACCGCCGCG
>JAVEZY010000006.1:88630-118545 GCA_034002745.1 Gammaproteobacteria bacterium | reverse complement strand
CGGTCGTTGATCGACTTGAAGCTGTCCATGTCGATCAGCGCCAGCGAAAGCGGATAGCCGTAACGCTGGACGCGCGCGACTTCGTCTTCCAGGCGGCGCAGGAAGGCGCGGCGATTGGGCAGGTCGGTGAGTTCGTCGGTCAGGCTCAGGATATGGGCGCGGGTGAGTTCATCGTTGAGGTGCTTGCCCTCGGTGCCGATGATCTGCAGGTATTTCGCTGCGACGTCGAGTTTCTGGGTGAGCGTCTGGTGGCCGCTGCGCATCTTGTCCACCTCGCCGACCAGAGTGCTCTTCAGGTCCTGCAATTCGTCCATGCTGCCGGCATCGCGCAGGGATGCATCCTCGATCTCGAGCAGCACGCCGAATTTCTCGTTCTGCCGGATCACCTCGTTCATCTGCTGCATCAGCGCGGCCTGGATCTTCTGAATGCGCTCGCGCTTTTCGGCGAGGTGACGACGATAGTTGGCATCGCCGCGTTGCGCGTTTTCGGCCGATTCCGGCTCTTCTTCCGGGGTGGCCGGCTCGGCGGGCGATGCTTCACGCATGGTTTCGGCCGGTACGGGATCGGGCGACGCCGGTGGTGGCGCCGCAGCCTTGGTTCGGCCTGCATCCTCCGGCGCCGCCAGTTCGCGGATCCTTCGCAACAGACCGGCGGTTTCACTGGCGGCCGGGGCCGACTCGAGCCGCAGACTCAACATGCGCAGCTCCGGGGTCTCTGGGGCATCCGTGGCGACGCGACTCAGCCAGGCTTCGAGCAATGCCCGCGCCAGGGCCAGGCCCGAATCGCGGGTGGCGGTGAGTTCATGCTCGTAGGCTTCCAGCACGTCATGAACGTGCGTGGAGACGGTGCGTCCAGTCGGGGAGTCGAGTTCGGCGAGCAGGCGCGACACCCGGTGGGCGAGGGAGGGGGAACATGAATGCGCAGAATCCGTCAACTGTCTGCCTGCCCGGTGTATTTTTATTTGGCTGCCGCTGTGAGTCCGACGGCGGAAGGGGAATGGCCCCGTAGCGCTGGCTTCCCGACGCGAAAAAGCCTAACACAGCTCACCGTCAAATAATAGACGGTGCCTGTCGTCGGCATCTCGACCACGAGTAAAGTGGTTAGTAAAAACAATAAGATACGCTACGATTGCCGGTGAGGCGGAGGTCATCCGCCGCGGGCAGATATGAGCCGGAGCGCAAATCATGTATCCTATGCCGCTTTCTTGCCGCACGTGAGCGGTGCTCTGTAATCCGAAGGAAGGTGGCCACGATGTTCTCTGCCGATATGCGCATTGCCGGTTTCGATGACGAACTTTGGGACGCGATGCGCGCGGAAACTCGACGCCAGGAAGAGCACATCGAACTGATCGCCTCGGAAAACTATGCCAGCCCGCGGGTGCTCGAAGCCCAGGGCTCCGTGCTTACCAACAAGTACGCCGAGGGTTATCCCGGCAAGCGCTACTACGGCGGCTGCGCCTATGTGGACGTCGCCGAGACGCTGGCGATCGAACGCGCAAAGCGTCTTTTCGGCGCAGATTACGCCAATGTCCAGCCGCATTCGGGTTCCCAGGCCAACGCCGCGGTCTACATGGCGCTGCTCCAGCCCGGTGATACCATTCTCGGCATGAGCCTGGCCCATGGCGGCCATCTCACCCACGGCGCCAAGGTCAACTTCTCCGGCAAGATCTACAACGCCGTGCAGTACGGCCTGAACGTGGACACCGGCGAGATCGATTACGAACAGGTCGAAGCGCTGGCGCGCGAGCACCGGCCGCGCATGATCGTCGCCGGCTTCAGCGCCTATTCCCGCGTGGTCGACTGGCAGCGTTTCCGCGACATCGCCGACGAGGTGGGCGCGCTGCTGTTCGTCGACATCGCCCATGTCGCCGGGCTGATTGCCGCCGGGCTCTATCCGAATCCGGTGCAGATCGCAGACATCACCACCTCGACCACGCACAAGACCCTGCGTGGTCCGCGCGGCGGCATCATCATGGCGCGCGCCAACGAGGAGATCGAGAAGAAGCTGAGCTCGATGGTCTTCCCGGGCTGCCAGGGCGGCCCGCTGATGCATGTCATCGCCGCCAAGGCCGTGGCCTTCCTCGAAGCGCTCGATCCCTCCTTCACGCAATACCAGCGCCAGGTGCTTGCCAACGCCCGCGCCATGGCGACGCGCATGCAGGAGCGCGGCTACCGCATCGTGTCCGGCGGCACCGACAACCATCTTTTTCTCGTCGATCTGATCGGCAAGGACGTGACCGGCAAGGATGCGGATCTGGCGCTCGATGCCGCGCACATCACGGTCAACAAGAACAGCGTGCCCAACGATCCGCGTTCGCCGTTCGTCACCTCCGGCATTCGCATCGGCACGCCGGCGGTCACCACCCGCGGTTTCCGTGAAGACGAAGTGCGCGCGCTCGCCGACTGGATCTGTGATGTGCTCGATCGCCCGAGCGACGAAGCCGTCATCGCTGCGGTGCGTGACAAGGTGCTGGACGTCTGCGCGCGTTTCCCGGTCTATGGCCGCTGAGGGCCTCGCGCCGACGGCGCCTTTTTCCGGCGGACGCGAGGAATAGCGGCGCCCCGCGGAGGCGGTCATGAAGTGTCCTTTCTGCGGTGCCGGAGATACGCGGGTCATCGATTCCCGCCTTGCCAACGAAGGCGCCTCGATCCGGCGCCGACGCGAATGCGTGGGCTGTTCGGAGCGCTTCACCACCTTCGAGACCGCCGAGCTCGTCTATCCCCATATCATCAAGCACGACGGCACCCGCGAGCCCTTCAACGAGGACAAGATGCGGCGCGGAATGCTGCGTGCGCTCGAGAAGCGGCCGGTTGACATCAATGTGATCGAAGCATCGATCGACCGTATCAAGCATCGTCTGCACGTCTCCGGTGAGCGCGAGATTCGCTCACGCGAGCTCGGCGAGTACGTGATGGACGAGCTGCGGGCGCTCGACGAGATCGCCTATGTGCGATTCGCATCGGTGTATCGTCGCTTCCAGGACGTCAACGCCTTCCGCGAAGAAATCGACCGGCTGCGCAATCCCGAAGCTTCGGAGCTGGAGAGGCGGCAGCTTTCCCTGCTGGATGCGAAGCGCAAGGGCAAGGAAGGGGCGTGATGCGGCAACCCCCGTATCGCGCAGGGGCGGCTCCGCGCGCATCATGAGTCCTGCCGCAACCGAGATCATCGATCGCGAGCACATGGCGCGCGCCATAGCGCTCGCGGCGCGCGGCCTGCATACCACCGACCCCAATCCGCGCGTGGGCTGCGTTCTGGTGCGCGACGGGCGTATCGTCGGCGAGGGATGGCACGAGCGCGCTGGCGGACCGCATGCCGAGCAGATGGCGTTGCAGGCGGCCGGGAGCCAGGCCCGTGGCGCCACTGCCTACGTGAGTCTGGAGCCATGCCGGCACTGGGGACGAACCGCGCCATGCGCCGAAGCGCTGATCGGCGCCGGTGTCGCAAGGGTGGTTGCGGCGATGCAGGATCCCGATCCGCGCACCGCCGGCGGCGGCCTGGCTGCGCTGCGCGCGGCGGGCATCGAGGTGAGCTGCGGCCTGCTCGAGAAGGAGGCGGCGGCACTGAATCCCGGCTTCATCATGCGTCACCGACGCGGGCGCCCCTGGGTGCGCTGCAAGCTCGGCGTGACACTGGATGGACGCACCGCCACCGCGAGCGGCGAGAGTCGCTGGATCACCGGCGAAGCGGCGCGCCACGATGTACATCTGCTGCGTGCGCGCAGCTCCGCGATCATGACCGGCATCGGCACGGTACTCGCCGACAATCCTTCACTCACGGTACGCATTGGTGACGCTCCCGTCGAGCGCCCGCCGCTGCGGGTGATCGCCGACAGTTCGCTGCGCCTGCCCGCGGCCGCCCGTGTGCTCGATGGTCCTGGAGACACATTGATCGCCGGCGCGATCGCGGCCCCGCAGCGAGGGGATCTGGATGCCCGCGCAGGTGTCGAAGTGATCCGACTCGGCACCGGACGCGTGGATCTCGCCGCGCTGCTTTCCCTTTTGGCTGAGCGGCATATCAATGAGGTACTATTGGAAGCAGGTCCTGCGCTTTGTGGCGCGATGGTCGAGGCAAAGCTGGTGGATGAGCTCGTGCTCTATGTCGCGCCGAAGCTGCTGGGTGATGACGCGCGCGGAATGTTTGCCTTGCCCGGTGTCGATCGCCTCGATCGGGCGATAGCGCTCGTCATCGATGACGTGCGCGCGGTCGGCGAGGACTGGCGGATCGTGGCGCGGCTTTCTTCTGCGGAGTGATTGAATGTTCACCGGCATCGTAGAGACGATGGGCAGGGTGAAGTCCTGCGCCAGGCGAGGCGCCGACATGCGCTTGACCATCGATGCCCCGGAGTTCGATTTCAGCGATGTGGCGATCGGCGACAGCATCTGCGTCAACGGCGTCTGCCTGAGCGCCGTGGAACTGGGCGAATCCTGGTTCAGCGCCGACGTTTCGGCCGAGACGCTGTCGTGCACCACGCTCGGCGCGCTCGGCGTCGGCTCGTCCGTCGATCTGGAGAAGGCGCTGTTGCCGACCACGCGCATCGGCGGTCACCTGGTGAGCGGGCACGTCGATGGCGTGGCACGCATCGATGCGATGCGCCCGGTCGGTGACTGCCGCGTCATGCGCATCACCGTGCCCGCCGCACTTGCCCGCTACATCGCTGCCAAGGGTTCGGTGTGCGTCGATGGCGTCAGCCTCACGGTCAATTCGGTCGAGGGCGCCACGTTCGAAGTCAATCTGATTCCCCACACGCTCGCGCGTACGGTCCTCGGCCAGCATCGCGCCGGCACGGCGGTGAACATCGAGATCGATGTGGTCGCGCGCTACCTCGAGCGGCTGCTCGGCGGGCCCGGGCATGAAGCCGGATCCGGCATCGATCGTTCGCTGCTCTCAGCACATGGATATATTGATGATGTCTCGAAAGCCTGATCTGCAGGATGTCGCCGCGCTGGACAGCGATCCCCTCGGCGTCTTCAACACCACCGAGGAGCTGATCGAGGAGATCCATCAGGGCCGCATGGTGGTGCTGATGGACGACGAGGATCGCGAGAACGAGGGCGATCTGGTGATGGCGGCGTCCTGCGTGCGGGCGGAAGACATCAACTTCATGGCCCGCTACGGGCGCGGCCTCATCTGTCTCACGCTCACCCGCGAACGCTGCGAACAGTTGCGCCTGCCGCTCATGGTGAGCGACACCAATGCGCTGCAGACCACCAATTTCACCGTGTCGATCGAGGCGGCTACCGGTGTCAGCACGGGTATCTCGGCGGCCGATCGCGCGACCACGGTGCTTGCCGCGGTGAAGCGCGATGCCAGGCCTTCCGATCTGACGCAGCCCGGTCACATCTTCCCGCTCATGGCGCAGCCCGGCGGAGTGCTCACCCGCGCTGGTCACACCGAAGCGGGCAGCGATCTGGCGCGACTGGCCGGGTTCGAAGCCGCGGCGGTGATCGTCGAAATTCTCTCCGATGATGGCAGCATGGCGCGGCGGCCCGAGCTGATGCGTTTCGCGCGCCAGCACGGTCTCAAGATCGGCACCATCGCCGATCTGATCCGCTATCGCATGCGCAACGAGAAGACGATCGAGCTGGTTTCCGAAAGCCGGCTGCCGACCGAGTACGGCGATTTCCTCTTCCGCGCTTATCACGACCGGGCCGGCGGCGAAGTGCATTTCGCGCTGGTGCGGGGCGAGGTGCACGGCGACGAGCCGATGCTGGTGCGCGTGCACATGGAGGATCGCCTGTACGATACGCTGCGCGCCAGCGTCCACGATACGACGTGGAGTCTGGATGCCGCCATGCGGCGCATCGCGGCCGAGCCTTCCGGCGGCGTGCTGGTGCTGGTGCGCGGCGGCGAGGACGCGCGTACGCTGACGCGCCGCCTGCAGGAACAGCATCCGCACGAGCATGGGGCGGAGTCATCGCGTTCCGTGAATACTTCCACCGAGTTGCGCGGCTATGGCATTGGTGCACAGATCCTCGCCGATCTCGGCGTGCATCACATGCGCGTGCTCGGTTCGCCGCGCAAGCTGCTCGGGCTGTCCGGTTTCGGCCTCGAGATCGTCGAATACGTAGCGCCCGGGGCATAGCCCGGGATTTCCCTGTGAGTTAAACTGGATCTCCTTTCCAGTCGCGAGGCATCATGAGCCAGATCCGAACCATAGAGGGCGAGCTGGCGGCCGGCGGGGCGCGGTTCGCGCTGCTGGCTTCCCGCTTCAACAGTTTCATCGTCGAGCATCTGGTGCAGGGTGCGCTCGATACGCTGCGCCGCCATGGCGCGAGCAATGACGCCATCGAGATCATCCGCGTGCCCGGCGCCTTCGAGCTGCCGCTTGCCGCCCAGCGTCTGGCCGCCAGCCACCGCTATCAGGCGGTGATCGCGCTCGGCGCGGTCATTCGCGGCAGCACGCCGCATTTCGAGTACATTGCCGGAGCCTGCGTGCGCGGCCTGGCGGATGTGGCGTTGCAGAGCCGCATTCCCGTGGTGTGCGGCGTGCTCACCGTGGACACCATCGAGCAGGCGATCGAGCGCGCGGGCACCAAGGCCGGCAACAAGGGGGCCGAGGCGGCGCTTTCCGCGCTCGAAATGGCCAGCCTGCTCGGCAAGCTGGAGTCCTGAGAGACGCATGAACGCCAAAGCCAAGGGTCAATCCGGTCATCGCGCACGCAGCATGGCGCGGCGCTGCGTTGCGCAGGCGCTGTACCAGTGGCAGATGACCAACCACGATGCCGGGGCGATCGATCCGCAGTTTCTCGTCGATGAGACGGAAGGCGCGGTGGATCGGAAGTACTTCGACAGTCTGCTGCGCGAGGTGATCGATCAGGTCGACGAACTCGATGAGCTGCTCACGCCGCTGCTCGATCGTCCCCTGCGCGAGGTGGATCCGGTGGAGCGCGCGGTGCTCCGCCTGGGCGCCTGCGAGCTGCGCTTCCATCCGGAGATTCCGTTCCGCGTCGTCATCAACGAATCGGTGGAGATCGCCAAGCTGTTCGGCGCCCATCATGGCCACAAGTACGTCAACGGCATCCTCGATCGACTGGCCGAGCGTCTGCGCGGGGAAGAAGTGGCCATCATGACCCGAAAGTAGTGTCCGTCCCGCCTCGTTCCGTCCTGCATTCCTGCAACTACGGCCGCTCGTCCGGCCGGATGCGCCATGAGCGGTGAGTTCGATCTGATCAGAAGGCATTTCCGTCGCCCGTCCACGCGCGCCGACGTGCGGCTGGGCGTCGGCGATGACGCCGCCTTGCTGCGGGTGCCGTCCGGGCGGGAACTGGTGGTCGCCATGGACACGCTGGTGGAGGGAGTGCATTTCTTGCCCGACGTCGATCCGGCCGCGCTCGGGCACAAGGCGCTCGCCGTCAATCTGAGCGACCTGGCGGCGATGGGCGCCGAACCTGCCTGGGCCACGCTCGCCCTGACCCTGCCGGCGGTCGATGAGGACTGGATCGCCCGTTTCTGCGCCGGGTTCTTCGCGCTGGCGGAGCGCTTCGAGGTCGATGTGGTCGGCGGCGATACCACGCGCGGACCACGCGCGATCACGGTACAGGCGCATGGCTTCGTTCCGTCCGGCGCGGCGCTGCTGCGCAGCGCGGCGCGGCCGGGCGATGCCGTCTACGTCACCGGCACGCTCGGCGATGCGGGGCTGGCTCTGCTGCTGGCGACCGCTCGCCTCGGAGGCGAAACCGCGGCCATCGATGGCGCTGGCGGCGACGTCGCCGCCCTCCGGGACCGGCTCGACCGACCCACGCCGCGCATCGCCGAAGGCATCGCGCTGCGCGGCCTCGCCCGCGCGTGCATCGATGTCTCCGACGGTCTGTATGCGGATCTGTCGCACATCCTCGAGGAGAGCGGCGTCGGCGCCACGGTGGAACTCGGTGCCTTGCCGCTGTCCCGTCCTCTGCGTGCGATCACCGGAGACCCAAGGCTGGCCGGGCGTCTGACCGAACTGCTGGGCGTGGATGCGATCGTGCCGTCGAGCGGAGATCGCGCGGCCGCCTTGCGTGCGGAGCTGGCGCTCGGCTCCGGCGACGACTACGAACTGTGCTTCACCGTACCGCCGGAAGCGGCCGCGGCCGCGGAGGCGGCGCTGGATGCCTGCGGCTCTTCCTGGGCCCGCATCGGTGTCATCGAAGCGGGAGCGGGGCTGCGCTGCCGGTTCCCCGATGGCAGGCTGTATCATCCGCGCCGCGGCGGCCATGACCATTTCGCCGACACGGAGCAATCGCGGTGACGGCGCCGCGCGAGACCGGCGCATCGCGCAAGGCCGCGCGCGTACCGCCACGCATGCTGCGCGATCCGCTGCATTTCCTGTCGCTGGGCTGCGGCACCGGCCTGGCGCCGATCGCGCCCGGCACCTTCGGCACGCTGCTCGCCATCCCCTTGTGGTTCGTGCTGAAGGATCTGCCGCAGGCGGTCTACCTCGGTGCGCTGGCGATCCTGTTCGTGGCCGGCGCCTGGGTCGCCGGACGCACGGCGCGCGCGCTCGGAACACACGATCATGGTGCCATCGTCATCGACGAAGTGCTGGGCTTCCTGGTGACGATGATCGCCGCCCCGCAGGGCTGGGAGTGGGTGCTCGCGGGTTTCCTCGCCTTCCGCCTGTTCGACATCTGGAAACCCTGGCCGGTCTCCTGGGCCGACCGCCGCGTGCACGGCGGCCTAGGCATCATGCTCGACGACCTGCTCGCCGGCGTGTGGGCGCTGGCCTGCCTGCAACTGGCCGCGGCGCTGATGGCCTGAACTCAGGGCGACGAGGTCGGCGGAATGGGGTCTGACCCCGATCGCTTCCAGTGCGGTCTCAGGAGTGAAATTTACGCACTTTTGATTCAGTGACTTGGGGAGGGATTCTCGACCAGGTATCAGCTTTGGCTGATGTGGGGTCAGACCCCGTTTGCCCGTCGATGGCGGATGAACAAAGAAATGGGGTCAGAGTCCTGTTCCCCGCCGCAGGCGGAAGAAACGGGACTCTGACCCCATTGCTGTCTTACATGTTCTTCCGAATCAGCGCGTACGCCGAGTGGTTGTGGATCGATTCGAAGTTTTCCGATTCGATCACGTAGGCGTCGATGCGTTCATCGGCGTTGAGGCGGGCGGCGACGTCGCGGACCATGTCTTCGACGAACTTCGGGTTATCGTAGGCTTTCTCGGTGACGTACTTCTCGTCGGGCCGCTTGAGCAGGCCGTAGATCTCGCAGGAGGCTTCTTCCTCGACCAGGTCGATTAGTTCCTCGATCCAGATGAAGCCGCGGGTGCGGGCGGTGACGGTGACGTGCGAGCGCTGGTTGTGCGCGCCGTAGTCCGAGATTTCCTTGGAGCAGGGGCACAGGCTGGTGACCGGGACCACCACCTTGACGGTGATGTGGGTCTCGTCGGCGGTGGCTTCGCCGATCAGGGCCACATCGTAGTCGAGCATGCTGCGCACGCCGGAGACGGGCGCGGCCTTGCTGACGAACCAGGGGAAGCGCATTTCGAGGTGCGCGGAGGAGGCGCCCAGCACGTCGCGCATCCGGTGCAGGATGTCCTTGAACGAGGCGACCGTGATCTCGCGTTCGTGGGCGTTGAGCAGCTCGACGAAGCGCGACATGTGCGTGCCCTTGAAGTTGTGGGGCAAGTCCACGTACATGTTGAAGGTGGCGACGGTGTGCTGGTCGTTGCCGCTGCGGTCCTGAACCCGGACCGGATGGCGGATGTGCTTGATTCCGACCTGGTCGATCGGGAGCTGGCGCGTATCCGGACTGTTCTGTACGTCGGCTATGGTGGCGCCGCTCTGGTCGATGGTCATCGGTCTGCAACCTCACTGTACTTTACGCGGGCGCGGTCGGTTTCCCAGATGGTGACGGCGGTGACCCGTACCGTCGCCGTGTTCAGGATCTCGGACAGCCCGCGGTAGAACCAGGCGGCAATGTTTTCCGCCGTAGGATTCACCCGGTCGAAGGGCGCGATATCGTTCAGGTTGCGGTGATCCAGTTCTGCAGCCAGGGCGCGCGCGGCCTGCCTAATGACCTTGAAGTCCACCCCCATGCCGTGCCGGTCGAGCTCGGTGGCTTCGACCTCCACTTCGGCTTTCCAGTTATGCCCGTGCAGACGGCTGCACTCGCCCGGATAGTCGCGCAAGGTGTGCGCGGCGGCGAACTCGGCGAATACGGTGAGACGATAGCGTGCCTGCATGGTAATAGTTGACAAGGTTAGTGGGACGTTACGCCAAGCGCGGATTTTTGGCAAGAAGCGCGTTCTTCGCATGCGTGCTCGATGGCCGCGAGAATGCCCGCGGTATCCAGGCCGCAGGCGGCGAGGAGTTCCTCCCGCGAGCCATGTTCGCCGAAGTCGTCGGGAAGGCCGAGGTTGAGCACGTGGACCGCCAGGCCGTGAGCCGCGAGGCATTCGTTGACCGCGCTGCCCGCGCCGCCCATGACCACGTTCTCCTCGACGGTCACCAGCAGCTCGTGCGTCGACGCCTGCTCGAGCACGGTCTGCTCATCCAGCGGCTTGACGAAGCGCATGTTGACGACCGTGGCGCCCAGCCTTTCCGCTGCGGCGAGCGCCGGGGTGAGCATGCTGCCGAAGGCGAGGATCGCGATCTTCTGTCCGCGCCGGCGCACTTCGGCGCGCCCGATCGGCAGAGGCTCGGCATCGCGCCGGATGACGCAGCCCGGCCCGGTGCCGCGCGGATAGCGCACCGCGCTCGGTCCGTCGTGGCGCAGGCCGGTGGTGAGCATGCGATAGCACTCGTCCTCGTCCGCGGGCGCCATGACCACCATGTTCGGGATGCAGCGCAGGAAACTGAGGTCGAAGCTGCCGGCATGGGTGGGACCGTCGGGTCCGGTGATTCCGGCGCGATCGATGGCGAACAGCACCGGCAGGTTCTGCAGCGCGATGTCGTGGACCAGCTGGTCGTAGCCGCGCTGCAGGAAGGTGGAGTAGATAGCCACGACGGGGCGCACGCCGCCGCAGGCGAGGCCGCCGGCCAGCGTGACCGCATGCTGCTCGGCGATGCCGACGTCGATGAATCGCTGCGGATGGCGCCGCGCGAACTCCACCATGCCGGAACCCTCGCACATCGCCGGGGTAATGGCGACCAGCGACGGATCGGCTTCGGCCATGTCGCACAGCCAGTCACCGAACACCTGCGAATAGCTCGGCCGCCCGTCCGATGATCCGCTGCGCATGCCCGCCGCCGGATCGAAGACCCCGACGCCATGGTATGCGCAGGGATTCTCCTCCGCCGGATGGTAGCCCTTGCCCTTGCGCGTAACCACGTGGAGGAACTGCGGGCCGCGCAGCGACTGCAGGTTGCGCAGCGTCACCACCAGGGTGTCGAGATCGTGTCCGTCGATGGGGCCGATGTAGTTGAAGCCGAGTTCCTCGAACAGCGTGCCGGGGATCACCATGCCCTTGAAGTGCTCTTCGGCGCGGCGCGCCAGTTCGCGCATCGGCGGCATGGCGCTCAGCATGCGCTTGCCGCTCTCGCGCATCGTGGAGTAGAAGCGGCCCGAGAGCAGGCGCGCCAGGTAGTTCGACATGCCGCCCACGTTGCGCGAGATGGACATCTCGTTGTCGTTGAGCACCACCAGCAGGTCGGCATCGGTGTTGCCGCCATGGTTCAGCGCCTCGAAGGCCATGCCGGCGGTCATCGCGCCATCGCCGATCACGGCGATCGACTTGCGCTGCTCGCCGCGTTGCTGGGCGGCGAGCGCCAGGCCGAGGGCCGCGCTGATCGAAGTGCTGGAATGGCCGGCGCCGAAGACGTCGTAGGGACTCTCATCACGCTTGAGAAAACCCGCCAGCCCGCCGCGTCGGCGCAGGGTGGGCATGGCGTCGCGGCGACCGGTCAGGATCTTGTGGCCATAGGATTGATGGCCGACGTCCCACACCAGGTGGTCGTGCGGGGTGTCGAAAACGTAGTGCAGCGCGACGGAGAGTTCGACCGTGCCCAGGCTGGCGGACAGATGGCCGCCCGTGCGGGACACCGATTCGATGATGAAGCCACGCAACTCGTCTGCCACCTGCTGCAGGCGCTCCGCCGGCAGCCGCCGCAAATCGCCTGGAGAGTCGATCTGCATCAGCAACGGATAGCGTGGGGATTCTTCCATGGCGGTGGGGCGGGGGACCTTATCGGAAACTGGAAATCATGCGGCGTTTGGCCGGGCGATGCAAGTTCTGGTCCGCCGCTCAGCGGATGCGGGTGACGATATAGCCGGCGATTTCGCGCAGCAGGCGGGCATCGGCGCCGAACGGCTCGAGGTGGGCCACCGCCTCCTCATGGAGGCTGCGCGCCCGGGCGCGGGCGCCGTCGACGCCGAGCAGGCTGCAGTAGGTGGGCTTGCAGGCGAGGACGTCCGAACCGGAGGTCTTGCCGATCACCGCAGTTTCGCCTTCGATGTCGAGAATATCGTCGCGGATCTGGAAGGCGAGGCCGACGCAGCGGGCGTAGGCATGCAGATGCCGCAGGGCATCGTTGTCTCCGGCGCCGGCGGCCAGGGCGCCCAGGCTGACGCTGGCGCTGATCAGGGCGCCGGTCTTGCGCAGATGCATGTCTTCCAGATCCTCCAGGGCGAGACGGTGACCCACCGCCGCCAGGTCGATCGCCTGCCCGCCGGCCATACCCAGCGAACTGGAAGCCACCGCCAGGGTGTCGATCATGCGCAGGCGCAGCGCCGGATCGGCGGTGATCGCCGGATCGGCCGCCAGCAGATGGAAGGCGAGCGCCTGCAGGGCATCGCCGGCGAGGATCGCCATCGCTTCGCCGAAGGCGATGTGGCAGCTCGGCTTGCCGCGGCGCAGGGCGTCGTCGTCCATCGCCGGCAGATCATCGTGGATCAGGGAATAGGCGTGGATCATCTCCACCGCGCAGGCCGGCCCGTCGAGCGCCGCGGGATCTGCGCCGAAGATCTCGCCTGCGGCGTACACCAGCAGCGGACGCACGTACTTGCCGCCGGCGAGGGTGGCGTAGCGCATGGCGCGGTGCAGCTCGACCGGAGGCATGTCTTCGGTCGGCAGCCAGCGGTCGAGCGCATGCTCTACCCGGGCGCTCGATCGCGCCGAGAAATCCGCGAGCACGGGATACATGTCAGTCTTCGGACCCGCCGTCGCTGAAGGGGCGCGGCTCGGTTCGGCCATTCTCTTCGGTCAATATCTGCACGCGTTGCTCGGCGGCCTGCAGTGCTTCCTGGCAGGCGCGGGTGAGGGCGATGCCGCGCTCGAATTCGCGCAGCGAGTCCTCCAGGGACAGGTCGCCCTTCTCCATGCGTGTCACGATGTCTTCCAGATCCTTCAGGGAACGCTCGAAGTCCGGAGGGGTGTCGTCTGTTTTCGGTTCGGGGCTTTTAGCCATCTCGCTGATGCCTGGTGCGGGACAGAATCCACGGTGCGCGGGAGCGCTCCGGGAGGCTCATTATATACCAATCGTGCTAGACTCGGTCGGCTTTGGAACGAGGAGCAGCTGCATCGATGAGCAGTAAAGAGTACAACGCCGCGGCGATTGAAATCCTGACCGGGCTCGAGCCGGTGCGCAAGCGTCCCGGCATGTACACCGACACCACCCGCCCCAACCATCTGGCCCAGGAAGTCATCGACAACAGCGTCGACGAGGTGCTGGCGGGCCATGCGGGCGCCATCAATGTCACGCTCTATACCGACGGCTCCCTGGAGGTCGAGGACGACGGGCGCGGCATGCCGGTCGACCTGCATCCCGAGGAGAAGGTGCCCGGGGTCGAAGTGATCCTCACCCGCCTGCACGCGGGCGGCAAGTTCTCGCACAAGAACTACCGCTATTCCGGCGGTCTGCATGGCGTCGGCGTATCGGTGGTGAATGCGCTTTCCCGCCGCCTCGAGGTCCGCATCCGCCGCGATGGCAACGAATACCTGATGGCCTTCGCCGATGGCGCTCCGGCTTCGCCGCTGGAGGTGGTCGGAAAGGTGGGGGTCCGCAACACCGGCACGCGGCTGCGCTTCTGGCCCGATCCGAAGTTCTTCGATTCCGATCGTTTCTCCGTGACGCGGCTCAAGCATCTGCTTCGCGCCAAGGCGGTGCTGGCGCCGGGGCTGCGCGTCCGTTTCCACGACGAGCACAGCGGCGAAACCGAGGAGTGGCATTACGAGGGCGGGCTCGGCGACTATCTGCAGGGCACTCTGGCGGGCGCTGAGACGCTGCCCGAGAGCCCGTTCACCGGCGCCATGGAAGCCCAGACCGAAGCCGCCGACTGGGCCGTGGTCTGGCTGCAGGACGGTGGTGAGCCGGTGGCCGAGAGCTACGTCAACCTGGTGCCGACCGTGCAGGGTGGCACCCATGTCAACGGTCTGCGCACCGGGCTCACCGAGGCGGTGCGTGATTTCTGCGAACTGCGCAATCTGCTGCCGCGCGGCATCAAGCTGGCGCCGGAGGATGTGTGGGATCGCTGCAGCTACGTGCTGTCGGTGAAGCTCCAGGAGCCGCAGTTCGCCGGCCAGACCAAGGAACGCCTGTCGTCGCGCGAGACCGCGGCGTTCGTGTCCGGCGTGGTGAAGGACAGCTTCGAGCTGTGGCTCAACCAGCACGTGGAGACCGGCGAGAAGATCGCCCAGCTCGCGATCGCCAACGCCGAGCAGCGCCTGCGCGCGGCGCGGCGGGTGGTGCGCAAGCAGGTGACCCGCGGGCCGGCGCTGCCCGGCAAGCTCGCCGACTGCACGCTGCAGGACATGCGCCTCACCGAGCTGTTCCTCGTCGAAGGCGACTCCGCCGGTGGTTCGGCCAAGCAGGCGCGCGACCGCCAGTTCCAGGCGGTCATGCCGCTGCGCGGCAAGATCCTCAATACCTGGGAAGTCTCGCCCTCGGAGGTGCTGGGCTCCCAGGAGGTGCATGACATCTCGGTGGCGATCGGCGTCGATCCCGGCTCGAACGACCTCTCCTCCTTGCGCTATGGCAAGGTCGCCATCCTGGCCGATGCCGATTCCGACGGCGCCCACATCGCCACGTTGCTGTGCGCGCTGTTCATCCGCCACTTCAGGCCGCTGGTGGAGGCGGGCCATGTGTATGTGGCCATGCCGCCGCTGTACCGCATCGACATCGGCAAGGATGTCTATTACGCCCTCGACGAGGACGAGAAGCGCGGTGTGCTCGAGCGCATCGAGGCCGAGCATCGCAAGGGCAAGGTCAACGTGCAGCGTTTCAAGGGGCTGGGCGAGATGAATCCGCTGCAGTTGCGCGAAACCACCATCGCTCCCGACACCCGGCGCCTGATCCAGCTCACCCTGGAGGATGGCGACGAGACCGATGCCATCATGGACATGCTGCTGGCGAAGCGGCGCGCGGGCGACCGCCGCACCTGGCTCGAAACCAAGGGCGATCTCGCCGAGCCGGTAATCTGAACCACGATACGGACCGAATCCCATGAGCACGACGATGGAAATGAGCTTCGAGGGCGTGGAGCGGCGCCCGCTGCGGGCCTTCACCGAGAAGGCCTACCTCGATTATTCGATGTACGTCATTCTCGACCGCGCCCTGCCGCACGTCGGTGACGGTCTCAAGCCGGTGCAGCGCCGCATCATCTATGCGATGTCCGAGCTCAGCCTGTCGGCGACGGCCAAGTTCAAGAAGTCGGCGCGCACCGTCGGCGACGTGATCGGCAAGTTCCATCCCCATGGCGACTCCGCCTGCTACGAGGCGATGGTGCACATGGCGCAGCCGTTCAGCTACCGCTATCCGCTGGTGGACGGCCAGGGCAACTGGGGCGCGCCGGACGATCCGAAGTCCTTCGCCGCCATGCGCTATACCGAGGCCAGGCTGTCGCGCTACGCCGAGCTGCTGCTGGCCGAGCTGGAGCAGGGGACGGTCGACTGGGTGCCGAACTTCGACGGCACGCTGGAAGAGCCGTCGGTGATGCCGGCGCGGGTGCCGCATGTGCTGCTGAACGGCGCCACCGGCATCGCGGTCGGCATGGCCACCGATATCCCGCCGCACAATCTGCGCGAAGTGGTGCGGGCCTGCCTGCGTCTGCTCGACGATCCGGCGGCGACCGTGGCAGCGCTGTGCGAGGACATCCTCGGTCCGGATTTCCCGACTGAGGCGGAGATCATCACACCGCGCGCCGAGCTGCTGCGCATGTATGCGAGCGGAACCGGAGCGGTGCGCATGCGCGCCCGCTACGAGCGTGACCGCGACGGCATCGTGATCACCGCGCTGCCGTTCAACGTTTCCGGCGCGCGGGTGCTGGAGCAGATCGCCCAGCAGATGATGGCGAAGAAGCTGCCGATGATAGAGGATCTGCGCGACGAGTCGGATCACGAGAATCCGACCCGCCTGGTGATCGTGCCGCGTTCCTCGCGCATCGACTTCGACGCGCTGATGTCGCACCTGTTCGCCACCACCGACCTCGAGCGCAGCTATCGCATCAACCTGAACGTGATCGGCGTCAACGGCCGGCCGCAGGTCAAGAACCTGAAGATGCTGCTGGACGAATGGCTGGGGTTTCGCACCGAAGTGGTGACCCGGCGGCTTCGTCATCGACTGGACGCCGTGCAGCGTCGCCTGCATATCCTCGACGCCCTGCTGATCTGCTACCTCAACATCGACGAGGTGATCCGCATCATCCGCGAGGAGGACGATCCGAAGGTGGAGCTGATGGCGCGTTTCGGCCTCAGCGATATCCAGGCCGACGCGGTGCTCGATCTGCGCCTGCGCCATCTGGCGAGGCTGGAGGAGGTGCGCATCCGCGACGAGCAGAAGAAGCTCGATGCAGAGCGCATCGATCTGGAAAGGACGCTGGGATCGCCGGCGCGATTGAAGAAGCTGATCCGCAGCGAACTGGAAGCCGATGCCGAGAAGTACGGCGATGAGCGCCGTTCCCCGCTGGTTGAACGCGAGTCGGCGCAGGCGCTCGACGAGAACGCGCTGCTCACCGCCGAACCGGTCACCATCGTGCTGTCGCAGAAGGGCTGGGTGCGCGCGGCCAAGGGGCACGAAGTCGATGCCGCGGCGCTGTCGTACAAGGCAGGCGACGAATACCTGTGCGCGGTGGCGTCACGCAGCAATCTGCCGGCCTATTTCATCGACAGTCATGGCCGTGTCTATTCGCTGCCGGCGCACACGCTGCCGAGCGCGAGAGGGCAGGGCGAGCCGCTGACCGGTCGTCTCAATCCTTCGGACGGGGCGCGTTTCACCGGCCTGATGGCGGGTCCCGATGAGGCGATGTACCTGCTCGCGAGCGATGCCGGTTACGGCTTCATCGCCCGTCTCGGAGAACTGCACACGCGCAACCGCGCCGGCAAGGCGGTCCTCAACGTCCCGGCCGGCGCCGAAGTGCTGCCGCCGGCGCCGGTCGAGGGACTGGAGGAGGCCATGATCGCCGCCGTGACGGGCGAGGGCCACATGCTCGTCTTTCCGGCGCGCGAACTGCCGCTGCTGGCGCGTGGCAAGGGGGTGAAGATGATCGGCATTCCCGGCGCCAAGGCCGGCGAGGAGCGGATGATCGCCGCGGTGGCGGTGCCGCAGGGCCGAGGCCTGAAGATCGTCGCCGGGCAGCGTCACACCGTGATCAAGCCCGCTGATCTCGCGCGTTACGCCGGCGAACGGGGGCGGCGTGGACTGAAGCTGCCGCAGGGATTTCGCCGCGTCGACCGTCTGGAGCTGGTTTGACCCCCAGCCTTGAAAAAATGGAATTGAACCTTATCTTGATGATGTTTGGATATTCGACTCGAGGCCTGAAATGAAGCGTGTCCTGCTGTTCATCGCGACCAATATCGCCATCCTTCTGGTGCTTTCCGTCGTCCTGCACCTGTTTGGCGTCGACCGCATCCTCGACGAGCAGGGCACGGGCCTCGACACCGGCAATCTGCTGGCGTTCTCCCTGATCATCGGCATGGGCGGTTCGTTCATGTCGCTGGCGATGTCGAAGTGGACCGCCAAGCGCTTCACCGGCGCGCGCGTCATCGAGCGCCCGCAGAACGAATCCGAGGTCTGGCTGGTGGAGACAGTGCGCCGTCAAGCCCAGGCCGCCGGCATCGCAATGCCGGAAGTGGCGATCTACGAGGCTGCCGATGTGAACGCCTTCGCCACCGGCGCCAGGCGCAACGCGGCGCTGGTCGCGGTCAGCACGGGGCTGCTGCGCAGCATGACCCGCGATGAAGCCGAGGCCGTGCTCGGCCACGAGGTTTCCCACGTGGCCAACGGCGATATGGTGACGCTGGCGCTCATCCAGGGCGTGGTGAATACCTTCGTCATCTTCCTGTCGCGCGTGATCGGGCATGTGGTCGATCGCGTGGTGTTCAAGACCGAGCGCGGGCATGGCCCGGCGTTCTGGATCACCGCCATCGTGGCCCAGCTCGTCCTCGGCATACTGGCCTCGATCATCGTGATGTGGTTCAGCCGCTACCGCGAGTTCCGTGCCGACGAGGGTGGCGCGAACCTGGCCAGCCGCGAGAAGATGGTCGCCGCGCTGCAGCGCCTGCAGCAGCAGACGCCGCACCCGCTCCCGGACCAGCTTGCCGCCTTCGGCATCTCCGGTGTCATGACCCGCAGCGGCCTGAAGCGCCTGTTCATGAGCCATCCGCCCCTTGAGGAGCGTATCGCGGCGCTGCGGGCGGGGAAGTAGGTGAAATAGACGGAAAGGCCGGACCCGGGGTGGGTCCGGCCTTTTTTTTGGTGCAGAGGTCGGAGGAAAGTGAAAAGTCGAACTCACCGCCCTCTGCTTGATTCAATCCACGCGCCGCAGGCGCTCGTTCACCTTCCGCTTCTCACTTTCCACCGTCCTCACAGTACCGGCGTCTTCGCGTCCGCTCCCGGCTCTTCCCGTACCAGCCGGGGCACCAGATAGCCGGGGAGCACTCCCCGCAGGCTGCGGTGGATTTCCTTCGCTTTTTCCGGCTCGACTTCGAAGTGCGCGGCGCCGGCAACGCGGTCGAGCAGGTGCAGGTAGTACGGTGTGACGCCGGCATCGAACAGCGCTTCGCTCAGTTCCGCCAGGACTCCCGCATCGTCGTTCACGCCGCGCAGCAGCACACTCTGGTTCAGCAGGGTCGCCCCCGCCGCCGCCAGTCGCGCGAGGGCGCGGCGCACTTCGTCGTCGATCTCGGCGGGATGGTTGGCATGAATGACCACCACCGGCTTCAGGCGGGTATTCGCCAGCAGGCCGGTCAGCGCCTCATCGACGCGGGAGGGCAGCACTACCGGCAGGCGGGTGTGCAGGCGCAGCCGCCGCAACCGCGGCAGCATTTCGAGGCGGTCGATCAATGCGGCCAGGCGATGGTTGGCGAGTGAGAGCGGGTCGCCGCCGCTCAGGATGACTTCGGTGAGGTCCTCGGCACCGGCGATCGCTTCCAGCGCTTCCTGCCACTCGTCTTCCGCGTGCATCGCATCGCCATAGGGATAGTGACGGCGGAAGCAGTATCGGCAATGCACCGCACAGGCCCCCGTGGTGATCAGCAGGGCGCGGCCGTGGTATTTGTGCAGCACGCCGGGCGCGCGTTCGGAGGCCAGATCACCGACCGGATCGCGCACATAACCGGCGGGCGGGGACTCGCGCTCGGCCAGCAGGGGAAGCACCTGACGCAGCAGCGGATCGCCGGGATCCCCATGGCGCATGCGGCGCACATAGCTGAGCGGCACGCGCTGGGGAAATGGGTTGCCGGGGTTGAGGTCCACGCCCGGCAGGTCGGGATCGAGGCCGAGCGCGGCAAGCAGTTCGGACGGGAGGCGGTATCCTTCCGCCAGTTCCCGCTGCCAGCCTTCCGGCTGCAAGCGGGATAGAGTTCGCGCTATCATAGGCCCTCGTCGAATTCCGGCCGTTTCCCGGCGGCTTCGACATTGTATGGGATTCGGCCGCGGCTCCCAATCGCTGCGCCGCCTCACCGTACACCTACGTACAAACCGGAAAAGGTCCATGGCGATATACAGCACCAACGAATTCAAGAACGGCCTCAAGCTGATGATCGACGGCGATCCCTGCGCCATCGTCGATCTCGACTTCGTGAAGCCGGGCAAGGGGCAGGCCTTCACTCGCGTCAAGTACCGCAACCTGAAGACCGGCCGCGTCAACGAGCGTACCTACAAGTCCGGCGAGACGCTGGAAGGTGCCGATGTCGTCGATCTCGACATGCAGTACCTGTACAGCGACGGTGAGTTCTGGCACTTCATGAAGCCCGATTCCTTCGAACAGTATCAGGTCGGCGCCGATACCATAGGCGAGGCGACCGAGTGGCTGAAGGGTCAGGAGATGTGCATCGTCACGCTGTGGAACGATTCGCCGCTGGCGGTGACGCCGCCCAATTTCGTCGAGCTCGAGATCGTGGAGACCGACCCCGGCCTGCGCGGCGATACCTCGGGCGGCGGCAACAAGCCGGCGAAGCTCGAGACCGGCGCGGTGGTTCGTGTCCCACTGTTCCTCGAGACCGGAGAGCGTATCAAGGTCGATACCCGCACCGGCGCCTATGTGTCGCGGGTGAAGGGCTGAGGATCGGAAAACGCCCGATGCCTGCGGCGCCCGGACAGGACTGGCGCCCGCAGGCGGACATGCGGGCGCTGCGGATGCGGGCGGAAGTTCTCGCCCGCATCCGCGCCTTCTTTGCTGCGCGTGACGTGCTCGAGGTGGAAACGCCCGTGCTGTCGCAGCACGCGGTCACCGATCCGCACCTGCACAGTCTGCGCAGTCTTTACTCCGGCCCCGGCGCTCCAGCCGAAGGGCTGCCGCTCTACCTGCAGACATCTCCGGAATTCGCCATGAAGCGCCTGCTGTGCGCGGGCAGCGGCCCGATCTACCAGATCGCTCGCGTGTTTCGCGATGATGAGCGCGGCCGTCTGCACAACATCGAATTCACGCTGCTGGAATGGTATCGCCCGGGTTTCGACCATCACCGACTGATGGACGAAGTCGGGGAACTGGTGTGCGACGTGCTCGGTGTGCCGGCGCGTTGGGAGCGGATCTCTTACGGTGAACTGTTTCGCGCACGGCTCGGCATCGACTGCCATGCCGCGACGCCCGCCGAACTCGCCGCCTGCGCGGCGGCGCATGGCGTGGACGTTGCCGGCGCGGATTCCCTGAGCCGGGACGAGTGGCTGGATCTCCTGCTCACCCATCTGCTGCAGCCGGCGCTCGGCAAGGAGCGCCCACTATTCCTGCATGACTATCCCGCCAGCCAGGCGGCGCTCGCCCGCCTGTATGGCAACCCGCCGGTGGCCGAGCGCTTCGAGCTCTACGTTCAGGGGATCGAGCTGGCCAACGGCTACCATGAACTCGGCGATGCGAGCGAACAGCGCCGTCGCTTCGAGCAGGACAACGCGCAGCGCCGCGCCGCCGGGCTGTCTGAAGTGGCGCCCGACGAACGCCTGCTCGCGGCACTGGAGCACGGCCTGCCACCCTGCGCTGGCGTCGCGCTGGGCCTGGACCGCTTGCTGATGCTGGCGGCCGGCGTGGACGACATTGCCGGGGTGATGGCGTTCACGGTGGAGCGGGCGTAGAAGGAAAAGACGGGGTCAGGGATCGAAGGGAGGGCGAGGACTTTTTTTCTGCCCTTCCCGTCGATAATGATTGTTCGACGCGCGCTCCCCTATACCACTCTCCCTATCGTCTCCCCCATTTGCACTCTCGCTCCTTCCGTCAGGCGTGACGTCCATTCGGTACGTCCGGCCGGGAACAGGAGGATGACGGTCGAGCCCATGTTGAAGCGGCCCAGTTCCTCGCCGCGGGCGAGCCGTACCGGTTCCCCGTCCGGTTGCCAGTGGCCGAAGGGGTGCTCCCGGTCGACCGGGCCGCTCCATGTGGTTTCCATCGCGGCCACGAACATCGCGCCCACCATGACCAGCGCCATCGGCCCTGCGGGGGTATCGAAGACGGTGACCAGCCGCTCGTTGCGCGCGAACAGGCCGTGCACGTGCCGGGTCGAGTAATCGTTGACGCTGAACAGTTCGCCGGGAAGGTAGCGCATCTGCCGCAGGTGCCCGTCCACCGGCACATGCACCCGATGGTAATCGCGCGGGGACAGGTAGAGCGTCGCATAGTTGCCGCCGGCGAACTCCGCTGCGCAGGCGGAATCGCCGAGCAGCGCGGCGGCGGTGTAGGCGATGCCCTTGGCCTGGATCATGTTTCCATCGCGGACCTCGCCACAGGCGCTGACCACACTGTCCGCAGGGGAGATGATATCGTCGGAATCGTCCGAGATCGGCCGCGCGCCCGGTCGCAGGGCGCGCACGAAGAAGGCGTTGAAGTGGGGATACTGTCGTGGATCCGGCTCGGCTGCTTCATTCATGTCCACGCGGTAGAGGAACGCGAAGAAGCGGATTAAGATGTTCTTCACCGGGGTGAGCCGTACCCGGGTGATGCGCCAGGCGATGCGCGCCAGCGGGCGATGGGGCACCACATGCAGGATGAGTGTGCTCAGAGAGCCGAATATGCGCTGAAACAAGATGACCTCACGGGCGGGTGCCTGCGCGCTCGCCGCTCGCTGGCCGGCTGTCCGCCGGGTACCAGGGTGGCGCTTACGCCGCACGGCGTAATCCTCTGAAAACGTTGGTGGATTATACCGGAAAATGGAAAGCGGGCTGAAACTGCTGGCGCGTGGTGTCGGCGAAACCTTATTGCGGCGCAAGCTGGTGCTGGCGACGGCTGAATCGTGTACCGGCGGCTGGGTGGCTCAGGTCATTACCGCGGTGCCGGGCAGTTCGCAGTGGTTCGATCGCGGTTTCGTCACCTATTCCAATGCCGCCAAGCGCGAAATGCTGGGCGTGAGAAGCGAAACCCTGGAACGGTTCGGGGCGGTGAGCGAGGAGGTGGCGCGGGAGATGGCCGAAGGGGCCCTCGATCGCAGTCACGCCCAGATCACCCTGGCGATCAGTGGCATCGCGGGGCCGGGCGGCGGCACCGAGCAGAAGCCGGTGGGCACGGTCTGCTTCGCCTGGGCCGCGGCCGGCCGGCTGGTCACCGCGCATACCGCGCACTACATCGGAGACCGCACTGCCGTACGCTGGCAGGCGGCGACGCAGGCGCTGCAAGGAGTGCTGGATCTGCTTGAACGCCCAAACTGATACAGATTCCGACACGACGCCGGTACGGCGACTGTTCTTCGCGCTCGATCCCCCGGCCGATGTGCGGGCGGCGCTGCATGGCATCGCTCATGGACTGTCGCCCCTGCCGGGCGGTCGGCTGGTGGCGGCGGACCGTCTGCATCTCACCCTGCTGTTCCTCGGCATGGTGCCGGTTGCACTGCTGCCGAACATCCTGGGGGCGGCCGGACGGGTGAGCGCCAGCTCCTTCACCCTCGGGCTCGAACGGATTGGCTACTGGCGTCACGCCGGCGTGCTGTGGCTGGGGGCGCAGCCTTCTCCGTCCTTGCTCGCGCTGCACGAGAGCCTGCGCGCCGGGATTGCGGCCGGGTGCCCGGAAATCATTCTGGATGAGCGCGAGTTTCGTCCCCATGTGACGCTCATGCGTGGGCTGCGTCGCCCACCGCACCAGGTAAGGCACGCGCTGGAAACCCCGCTTGTCTGGCCGGTGTCCGACTGGGTGCTCATGGCATCCGCGGATTCCGGATATGAGGTGCTTGGCCGCTGGCCATGCGGTGAAGACGCCTGAGCGTCCATTCGGTCGCCGGCCGAGTGTCGCGTCGGCCGGAGCGACAGCCGCAGGGCTAGGATGGCTGTGCCGATCATGGGATAATCGCTGCCAATCGTGCGCGCGGGGGTATGCGGGCGGCACGGATGCAATTCATGCGGAATCACGGGGAGAATCGGATGGACGAGAACAAGCGTAAGGCCCTCACGGCGGCCCTGAGTCAGATCGAGCGACAGTTCGGCAAGGGTTCGCTGATGCGCCTTGGGGACGACAGCGTCGCGCGTGATATCAGCATCGTTTCCACCGGCTCTCTCGGCCTCGACATCGCGCTCGGCATCGGCGGCCTGCCGCGCGGCCGCATCATCGAAATCTACGGTCCGGAATCCTCCGGCAAAACCACGCTGACCCTGCAGGTCATCGCCGAGGCGCAGAAGGCCGGTGGCACCGCAGCCTTCATCGATGCCGAGCACGCCCTCGATCCCAGCTATGCCGAGAAACTCGGCGTCAACGTCGAGGATCTGCTGGTGTCGCAGCCGGATACCGGCGAACAGGCGCTCGAGATCACCGACATGCTGGTGCGTTCGGGGGCGGTGGACGTGATCGTCATCGACTCGGTCGCTGCGCTCACGCCCAAGGCGGAGATCGAAGGCGAAATGGGTGACTCGCACATGGGCCTGCAGGCCCGGCTGATGTCGCAGGCGCTGCGCAAGCTGACCGCCAACATCAAGCGCTCGAACACCATGGTGATCTTCATCAACCAGATCCGCATGAAGATCGGCGTGATGTTCGGCAATCCCGAGACCACGACCGGCGGTAACGCGCTCAAGTTCTACGCCTCGGTCCGCCTGGACATCCGTCGCACCGGTGCGATCAAGAAGGGCGACGAGATTCTCGGCAACGAGACGCGCGTCAAGGTGGTCAAGAACAAGGTGGCGCCGCCGTTCAAGCAGGCGGAATTCGACATCCTGTATGGCGAAGGTGTTTCCCGCGAGGGCGAGATCATCACGCTCGGTGTGGGAGCGGGCGTGGTCGAGAAGTCAGGCGCCTGGTACAGCTACAACGGCGAGCGTATCGGCCAGGGCAAGGACAATGTGCGTGAGTACCTGAAAGAGAACCGGGCCATGGCTCAGGAGATCGAAGGGCAGATCCGCGCCAAGCTGCTGGTCCTCAGTGGTGCTCGCGCGCCGGAAGCGGCGCTCGACGAGGCTGAGGTCTGAGCCCGGATCCGGATCAGGGTCCGGATCCGGCCGGGCGCGATCCCGCGCTCACGGCGCGCCGGCGGGCGCTCGATCTGCTTGCCGCGCGCGAGCATTCCGCGCGGGAGTTGCGCCTCAAGCTGCTGCGCCGGGGCGATTGTCCCGAAGCCGTGGTGGATACCGTGCTCGCGGGACTCGACGAGGAGGGCCTGCTCGACGAGCGGCGCTTCGTGGAGGCTTTCACTCGCTCACGGCGTGGCAGGGGCCAGGGGCCGCTGCGCATCGAGGCGGATCTGCGCCAGCGCGGCATCCGCCCCGAACTGATCGTTACCGGACTGGAAGAGGCCGGCGAGGATGGCCTCGACTGGCTGGAGATCTGCCGTGCGGCGCGGCGCAAGCGCTTCGGTCCGGTTCCGCCGTCGGACTGGGACGAACGGGCCCGGCAGATGCGCTTTCTGCGCACGCGCGGTTTTACCGAGGAGCAGATTCGCGCCGCCTTTGCGGACGAAACGGAATGACAATCCACGACCATCGAGAATCGACCGCAGGCGGGCGCCGGCCGGTGCGCGTTCCGGCGATGACCATGATTCTTCCGAACCATCGTATTTCCTGAAAGAGCCCCAGTATGAGCATCAGCAGCGCTGAATTACGCAGCCGGTTTCTCTCGTATTTCCAGAAGCACGGTCACCAGGTCGTGCCCGGCAGCTCGCTCGTCCCCGTCGGTGACGCCACCCTCCTGTTCACCAATGCCGGCATGGTGCAGTTCAAGGATGTGTTCCTCGGCCGTGAACAGCGTCCCTATGTCCGTGCGGCGAGCTCCCAGCGCTGCGTGCGTGCCGGCGGCAAACACAATGACCTCGACAACGTCGGCTTCACTGTGCGGCATCACACCTTCTTCGAGATGCTGGGCAACTTCAGCTTCGGCGACTACTTCAAGCGCGAGGCCATCGCCTACGCCTGGGAGTTCCTGACCCGCGACCTGGGCCTGGCGCCGGAACGCCTGTGGGTGACGGTGCATGCGAGCGACAGCGAGGCCGGCGACATCTGGCTGAAGGAAGTGGGCGTCGATCCCGCACGCTTCGTGCGCATCGACAGCGACGACAACTTCTGGTCGATGGGAGACACCGGCCCCTGTGGTCCTTGCTCGGAGATCTTCTACGATCATGGACCGGATGTCGCCGGTGGTCCGCCCGGCAGCCCGGACGCGGACGGCGATCGCTATGTCGAGATCTGGAATCTGGTGTTCATGCAGTACAACCGCGATGCGCAGGGCCGGCTGACGCCGCTGCCTCACCCATCGGTTGATACAGGCATGGGGCTGGAGCGGCTGGCCGCGGTGATGCAGGGCGTACACAGCAACTATGACATCGACCTGTTCCGCGCGTTGATCCGCGCCACCATGGAGCTTGCCGGAACCGACGACGACAGCCAGCCTTCGCTGCGCGTGATTGCGGACCATATCCGTTCCTGCGCTTTCCTCATCGTCGACGGTGTCATTCCGTCGAACGAGGGCCGCGGCTACGTGCTGCGCCGGATCATCCGCCGGGCCATCCGTCACGGCTATGAGCTCGGCATCGCCGATCCCTTCTTCCATCGCCTGGTGGGTCCGCTGTGCGAGGAGATGGGCGCGGCCTATCCCGAGCTGGTGCAGGCGCGCGAACAGGTGGAGCGCGTGCTGCGTCAGGAGGAGGAGAGATTCGCCGAAACGCTCGACCAGGGCATGAAGATGCTCAAGGAGAGCATTGCCTCGCTGCCCGTCGGCGAGCGCACCCTGCCCGGTGAGATCGTCTTCCGCCTGTACGACACCTACGGCTTCCCGGTCGATCTCACCGCGGACTACGCGCAAAACTATGACATCGCGCTCGACATGGAAGGATATGAACGCGAAATGGCGGCGCAGCGCGAACGCGCGCGTGCCGCCGGGCATTTCCAGGCCGACTACGGCAGCCGTATCGGCGATGGCGCGGACACGGAGTTCACTGGCTACGAGCACCTGCGCCAGCGCGCCACGGTGCAGGCCCTCGGCCGCGACGGCGATGAAGCCGGCGAGCTGCATGAAGGCGATGAAGGTATCGTGGTGCTCGACACCACGCCGTTCTACGCCGAGGGCGGCGGCCAGGTCGGCGACCGCGGCGAGATCCTCGGCGCGGATGCGCGTTTCGAGGTCCGTGATACGCGCAAGCTGCCGGGTGGCGCCTACGCGCACGTCGGGCGCGTGACGCGCGGCGTCTTCCGCATCGGCGATGCGGCCGAGGCGCGGGTGGACGAGGCGCTGCGTCAGGCCACTGCGCTCAATCATTCGGCCACTCATCTGCTGCATGCGGCGCTGCGCCAGGTGCTGGGCGAGCACGTGCAGCAGAAGGGCTCGCTGGTCGACCCCGAGCGGCTGCGGTTCGACTTTTCCCATTTCGAGGCCATCACTCCCGAGCAGCTCGCCACGATCGAGGCGCTGGTGAATCAGGAGATTCGCCGCAACGAGCCGGTGGTGACCGAGATCATGAATTTCGAGGCTGCCCGCGGAGCGGGCGCCATGGCGCTGTTCGGCGAGAAGTACAGCGACACCGTACGCGTGCTCAGCATCGGCGAGTTTTCCAAGGAACTGTGCGGCGGTACCCATGTCCGCCGCGCCGGTGACATCGGCCTGCTGCGCATCGTTGGGGAATCGGGCATCGCTGCCGGCGTGCGTCGCATCGAGGCCATGACCGGGGCGGGCGCGCTTGCCTGGATCGCTGCCAATGAGCGACAGCTCGACAGCGCCGCTGCGCTGCTCAAGGGTTCGCGCGGCGAAGTCCTGCCGCGAGTGCAGCAGATGCTGGAAAGATTGCGTCAGCTCGAAAAGGAGGTCGAACGCCTGCAGGGCATGCGCGCCAGCGCCGCCGGTTCGGACCTCGCCGGGCGCGCCGTCGAGATCGCGGGCTGCAGGGTGCTGGCGGAAAGCCTCGATGACGCCGACCCCAAGGTCCTGCGCGACATGGTCGACCAGCTCAAGAACAAGCTGGGCTCGGCGGTGATCGTGCTGGCCACCGTCAAGGACGGTCGCGTCAGCCTGGTCGCGGGAGTGACGCGGGATCTCACCGAACGGGTCAGCGCGGCGGAACTCGCCAATCATGTCGCCGGTCCGCTCGGCGGCAAGGGTGGCGGTCGCGCGGACATGGCGCAGGCGGGAGCCAGCGATGCCGCGGCGCTGCCGCAGGCGCTGGGCACGGTGGCGGACTGGGTGCGCGCGAGGCTGGCGTGAGGGCGACCTCTTGGGCGCAGCGCCGCGTGCTAGAATACGGCGAAATCCTTCCTGGTAACTCTCCGGCAGGCGGTTGATGGCTCTCATCGTGCAGAAGTACGGCGGCACCTCGGTCGCCTCGCCCGCGCATATCGAGCGCGTGGCCGAACGCGTCGTCGCGGCGCGCAATGCGGGCAACCGCATCGTTGTGGTGGTTTCCGCCATGAGTGGCGAGACCAACCGCTTGCTCGGGCTGGCCAAGGAAATCTCTCCACACCCCTGTCCGCGCGAGCTCGACGTGATCCTCTCCACCGGGGAGCAGGTCACCATCGGTCTGCTTGCGATCGCGCTGGAGAAGCGCGGCTGTCCGGCGCATTCCTATACCGGCGCGCAGGTCCATATCCGCACCGATAGCGCATACAACAAGGCCCGCATCGTCGATATCGACGCCAAGCGTCTCAGTCGCGAGCTGGACGATGGCCATGTCGTGGTGGTGGCGGGTTTCCAGGGCGTGGATGACAGCGGCAATATCACCACGCTGGGACGCGGCGGCTCGGATACCACGGCAGTGGCGCTGGCGGCAGCGTTGCGCGCCGATGAGTGCCAGATCTATACCGACGTGGACGGTGTCTACACCACCGACCCGCGCGTCGTTTCCGCCGCGCGCCGGCTCGATCGCATCACCTACGAGGAAATGCTGGAGTTGGCGAGCCTCGGCGCCAAGGTGCTGCAGATCCGCAGCGTGGAGTTCGCCAGCAAGTACAACGTGCCATTGCGCGTATTGTCATCGTTCGATGATGGCCCTGGCACCCTGATCACCGCAGAGGAAGAAGGCATGGAACAGGCCCTGATCTCAGGCATCGCGTTCAACCGCGACGAAGCCAAGCTCACTGTGCTCGGAGTGCCCGACCAGCCGGGCGTCGCCAGTGCGATTCTCGGTCCGATTGCCGATGCCAACATCGAAGTCGACATGATCGTCCAGAACGTGGCCGAGGACGCGAGCACCGACTTCACCTTCACCGTGCATCGCAACGACTATGAAAAGGCCCTGGCGTTGCTGGAAAAGACCAGCGCAGGCCTTGGGGCGAGGGAAGTGATCGGCGACAGCCGCATCGTAAAGATTTCGCTGGTGGGTGTGGGCATGCGCTCGCATGCCGGCATCGCCGCCACCATGTTCCGCGCGCTGGCGGATGAGGGCATCAACATTCGCATGATTTCGACTTCCGAAATCAAGATCTCGGTGGTCGTGGACGAAAAGTACCTCGAGCTGGGGGTACGCGCCCTGCACAGCGCCTTCGGGCTCGATGCAGCGTCCGCCTGACGCTGTCAGCGGCTGCACGTCGGGAAGGAGACTTTCGAACAACAACAATACCGCGCCAGGGAAGTCAAGTTTCCGCAATCCGCGCCGATGACAGAGCCCAGGAAGGATACGCGCCAGGCATGGCACTTCGTACAGGGCAGTTGTCGCAAGGAGAAAGGACATGTTGATCTTGACACGGCGGGTGGGGGAGACGCTCATCATCGGCGATGAGGTCACCGTCACGGTGCTGGGGGTACGTGGCAATCAGGTGCGGATCGGAGTGAGCGCGCCCAAGAATGTCAGTGTCCATCGCGAAGAAATCTATCAGCGAATCCAGCGCGAGAAAGACATCCCCAACGGTCGGGCACAGGGCTGAAGGCAGCCGGCAAATGCCGGCGCCGCAGTTCGAACACTGATTCCCGCGCCATCCGGACGCCCGGACGGCCCCCGTTTTCCGAATCGCTCATCACCCTCGCGGGAAGCCGCAGAGTCGTGTATCATTTCGGCTCCCGAACGCCGCTCCCGCGGTTGCCGGTTTTCATGGAGAGATGGCCGAGTGGCCGAAGGCGCTCCCCTGCTAAGGGAGTATGGGGTCAAAAGCTCCATCGAGGGTTCGAATCCCTCTCTCTCCGCCATACCTGTCTAGATCCGCTGAAGCTGCTGTGCTGCTGCGGCTTGTTCATGTCGCATTCGA
>JAVEZY010000006.1:0-88620 GCA_034002745.1 Gammaproteobacteria bacterium | reverse complement strand
AATCCCTCTCTCTCCGCCATACCTGTCTAGATCCGCTGAAGCTGCTGTGCTGCTGCGGCTTGTTCATGTCGCATTCGACGATCGGCTTGCCGATCGGACTGGCGTTAGCCGGCCCCGAAGGGGTGAGGCCGAAGGCCGAGTCAACCCTCGATGGATCAAATCGGCTGGGTTCGACCGATCGGCGCAGCCGATCGGGACGGCGAAGCCGCCCCGAAGGGGCGAGGCCCGCAGGGCCGAGTCAATCCCTCTCTCTCCGCCATACCTGCGCGAAGGCTTGAGCCGTAATGGGCGCGCCCGGGAATGTCCTGCGCTGCCGACCCGCTGAGACCGGCGCTTTCCTTGCCGTCGCTCGCCGCCGTGGTTCCGGCGCCCTGCTGCCGCGGCGAGCGTCAATTGAGCACGTTGAAATCAGGCACGTGAGGCGGATAATCGGGGTGATTGATTCGTCGATGCGGGGCACGGGACTGCGGCGGCACCGTCAATCGAGAGGAGACGGATGACGGCCCAGGAAGGCGCGGTGCACCAGGGACGGCGAGTGAACGGAACCGATGTCGACCAATGCTCGGAACATCGAGCAGATCAAGGGGAATGCCGATATCGGGCGGTTCCGCTTCAAGGCCGGGAACGATTGGGTGGGTGGCACGTACAATCGCGCCATCGTGAAGGAGTTCTACGGCGCGTTGCAGGAGCGCTCGAGGCATGAGCGCCGCGGGGATGCGTCAAAGAGAATCCCCACGGTGCTCAACAGGTGCATTCGGTCAGCAAACGTCCGCGCTGTCGATTCGGTCCGCCGATGCTTTTGGAAGAGCGGTTCAGAACCGTCCGGTGACGCGGATATAAAGGTCACGATCCACTCGCTCCCGCGATGCCGTTGACGGAATCGTGATCTCCTCGCGTTGGCGCAGCCGGGCCTCCATGGACCACTTCGACGTGAACCGCCACTGGTAACGCACTTCCATGAGTTCGTCGTTGGGTCTGAAGTCGGGCGAAATCAACCAGCCCGCACCGGTTCGACCATAGACCACGCCGATGTGGTGACCGGGCCAGATGTCGTACAGGCTGGGACCGATCTGCCAGGCGAGCCCGTCCGAGCGGCCGGTTTCGCCCGTGCCCGCGGCGCTGCCGAACGGGGTGCGGAAGGCGTAGCCGATTTCCCCGCCTGCTACGAGTTTCATTCCGCCGGAACCCAGGGGCCATGCGGTCGAGGCGCGGCCGCTCGCTGCCAGATAATCCTCGCGGCGATCCTGAGCGACGCCCTCCGAGGCCAGCGCATCGGGCAGCCAGGTCAGGTCGATCATGCGCACGGGGAAGGCCGGATTCGACTTGGCTTCGAGGCCGACGAACACGCCGGCGCGGCTGCCGGAGTCGGAGAAATCCAGTGGCGAGCGCGCGGTCGTCCCGGTCCCGTGGCGGTGATTGTGCTGGAGGATGAGATGCCCCTTCCAGCCGTCCGCGACGGGCGCGACGAGATGCACGCCATCGGTCCAGGTGATGTCGATGTTGGGACTGTCGTTGCGTGACAGGCTCTTGGCCGGAACGCCCGGCAGCTCGAACTTGGCCTGAAAGCGGCCTACCCGCAGCGACCAGTCGGCACCGCTCGGAGCGTAGCGCAGGTACAGTTCGTCCAGCGTCGTGTCGCCCAGCTCGGCGCCGGTCGCGGTTGGAGCGTAGCCACGCAGATAAGTCGATGTGCCATCCTGCCCGCCGCCATAGCGACCGGCCGCCCGGGCGCGGAAGAGCCATTCCTCGGACAGGTCCCGCTCGCCGCCGAGTCGGAGGCGCCCGCGCAGGAACCGGTCGTCGGACTCGGCGCCGTCACGGGCCGTGCGCTCGGAGGCGAAAAGGCCGGCTCTTATGTCGCCGCTCCAGCGCCATTCGGAGGCGAGCGACGAATGCGCCGGCATCACTGATGCCGCAAGCCCCAGAAGACCGATAGCTTGCCAGCGTGTCACTTGCGGGAATCGTTTGCGCTTGCAGGCGCGGCCGGGATCCATCATCCGGTCCGTTCCAAGGTGGCCTGCCCGCGAAATGATCTTTCTTTCGTCAACCGCCTCGCAATCGGGCGTTTGCAGCACCTGCCGTGGTTCGAGCGCGTTATTGTTCATGTTGTGGCTTCCGTCGGACGAGGATCTCGGTCTCGATTGTACAGGTGGCTGCCGCGAACTGTGAAGCCGGATTGGCCGAAGAAGCGGCAGGGACTTGAATCGGTCGACCAAGGTCGCGTGCCGCATTCTATCCCCCTCGACGATCGATCGGCCGGATCCTTCGCTGGGTGCTCTTGAGGAAGCAGGCCGACAGCATCGTGCCGGGAAGCATGGGTAGCCCACAGCGTCAGGCCACGGAAGAGCAGAGTGCTCGTGAGAGCGGCTTGTCGCTGGCACCCAGGTATTGGTCATCTTCGTGATCCGCACCGCGGTCCGCCATGGGCAAGCCGGCCACATCCCTTGCTGGTGGCCAGCACGCTGTCAGCACTCGCTGTGGCGTTCCTGTTCGCTATACGGCGGTCGGTCGATGGTTCGGTTTCGAAGTCCCGCCGGCCACTCTGCAGCTGGCTCTGGCTGGTTTGGCCGCGGTCTACCTGTTCGCCGCCGAGCTGCTCAAGCGCCGTTTCCATGCGCGCTACGCGCGACCGCCAAACCTTCCGGATTGGGCGGGGAGGCGCCGCGGATAGCGGCGGTGTCCAAGGCAGTCCGCTGCCGCCTCGCTCGGGCGGCCGCCATTCTTGACAGCTTCGGTGCAACACGCCGATAATGTGCGGCTTCGCGCCCGTAGCTCAGTTGGATAGAGTATCAGGCTACGAACCTGAGGGTCGGGAGTTCGAATCTCTCCGGGCGCGCCATTCACCCTCGTATCGATTCCCTTTCCGCTGACCGGTCCCGTCCTCCCGTGGTGGCCGGTCGCGGATCGTACTTCCAGGGGTCACCCGCTGCAGACGGTCGGCGGAACGCCGTATGTTCGCCATCCTGATGTTCAGCTCGATTTCGGTTCGTCGCGGATCATCGACATCTGCAGTCCAGCCCAGGTTCACCTCAGGTCTCGATGTGGCACTTCTCAGGCTGGAGGATGACCTCCATGACGCAGGCGCGCTGCGGCTACTCGACGATCGTTCCCAGGAATTACTGCCGTCGCCGGTCCAGCGTTTGGTGTGCCGATCAGGTGATGGTCGGCAGCGCGCTGTGGGCAATCACCGGCCAGTTTCTTCGCCACGGCGGTGGCCGTTCCTGAGCCGGCCACCGGGTCTCCTGTGGCGGTCGGGCTGGCTGTTCTGACGCTTCAGGCGGAAGCGACGCCGGGCGAACGATCAGTTTGCCGGCACTTCCACCCACAGGGCTCCGCGCAGATCCCCGACGGCGAAGCCGGTGGCGCCGTCATCGGGATAGTGGCGCGCGATCGCGTCCCGAATCTCCGGCGTCATATCCACGCCATGGCAACTGGTGCATACCGGTTCCGTGGCGATGCCGCGCATCATGCGCAGGGCGACGTCCGCGGGGAGATCGTCGCGATAGATGCGGACCTGCTCCGCTGCCGGCGCGCCCTCGTCCACCGCCTTCTGGATGTCCTTCAGCGCTTGGAGCTGCCATCCGTCAGCCGCCTGGTTCGGATTGCGGTTGCGGCCGGGCATTGCCACCCGGCCGAGGCGCACGCCGTGCTCGCGCATCACTGCCTCGGCGATTGCCGGCGCTTCGGTCCGGCATACCCCGACTGCCAGCACGGGCCCGCCTTCTCCCATCGCGGCCTGCAATTTGCCGCGCAATTGTCCGCTGAATGCCTGTGCGGCTGCCTTGGCGCGCTCGAGCGGATCCTGCGCCGAAAGGCCGCTCTCGGCCGACCATGCTGCGGTATGCGCGCTCGCCAGCGCGACAGCCAGGCAGGCCGCCGCGGAGATCGGGCTGCGACGCGTTGTCTTCGGTTCACTCTGGCGGATCATGTGATCACCTCCGGTTGGTGTCATGTTGGTGTCAACTGCGACAGCGGGATGCGCTCATCGACCATGCTTGCATTCCACTCTCCCCGGCGCTTAGGCCAGGGCTTTAACCTCAGGATGCCAGCCTCATCACCAGGATGCCGCTCACGATGAGAGCGGCGGCAGTGACCCGCAGGGCGGTCGCCGGTTCGCTCAGGAAGACGACTCCGACCACGAATGCGCCGACAGCGCCGATGCCGGTCCAGACGGTATAGGCGGTTCCCAGCGGGAGAGTCTTCATCGAGACCGACAGCAGGGCGAAGCTGGCGATCATGGTGACAATGGTGATGACGGAGGGTCCGAGTCGGGTGAACCCGAGAGATTCCTTCATGGACCAGGCCCACACGACTTCGAGCAGACCGGCCAGTGACAGCAGAAACCAGGCCATACTTGCGATCCTTGCGCAGAGCCGGGTCGTCCCGGGATATTCGCAAAATGCCGGGGTCGTCCCCTGGGAGATGATAGCGCAAGCGGGCCGCCGCCCGGGAGTCCGCACTTGGGCGGCCGCTTGCTGGTGACTTGCGGTATTTCCGCATGACACGAGAGCGCGCAGACCGGAAAATCGTAAGCGGAGGCGCGCATGGCGAAGACGATATGGACGATCGGGCACTCTTCGCGTCCGCTCGCGGATTTCCTGGCGCTGCTCCAGGGCCGGGAGATCGGATCCGTCGCGGACGTGCGACGCCACGCCGGGTCGCGTTCGTTCCCCTGGTTCGGCGCGGATTCACTGACGCACGCGCTCCAAGCCTGCCATATCGCTTACGTTCCCTTTCCCGATCTCGGCGGCCGTCGTCGTGCGAGTCCCGATTCGCGCAATACCATTTGGCGCAATGCCTCCTTTCGCGCCTATGCCGACTTCATGGAAACGGCGGAGTTCAGTGCGGCGAGGACGCGGCTGGAGCGGCTCGCGCTCGATACCCGCACCGCCATCATGTGCGCCGAAGCGGTGTGGTGGCGCTGTCACCGGGCGATGATCGCCGATGCGTTCAAGGCGAATGGGTGGTGTGTGCTCCATATCATGGATGGTGGAAAGCTCGTCGAGCATCCCTATACCTCGGCGGCATCGATAGAGCGGGGAAGCCTGGTATATGGGACGGCCCGAGGCGCGCGACCGGCGGCGCCCTGACACGGCAGGGAGAAGAGGCGATGGATATGAGGCGCGGTGCGTCATGGAGTGCGGCACACGAGCGCAGGGCCGGGCGAGGGCGCGCCTGGCAGGGGGCGAAACGGGAGAAAGCCTTTCGACCCGGTCAGGGCCGAGGTCGTTCGACCTTCTTCATCTGCTGGCCACAGCAGATCTCGCTGTGCTTGGATTTCTCCTCCGGACAGGGGCACGGCTTGTCGTAGACCAGCGCCGCACCGCATTTCTCACAGACATAGCGATCACCAGCTTCCCGGGCCATGAGACTTCCCTCTTCATACGGGCTGTCGCGGCGAATTCCGGCGCGCGGCAACGTGGATGATGGGACCCGATTATGCGCCGTTCCGCGGATGCGCCGTCATGCGGGATACCCCGTAGACAGGTGCGTGTGCCTCATGCGCCGATATCCTCATTCCACAGTTCCCCGTGCTCGGCGATGAAGCCTTCCATCATCGCGATGCATTCCGCATCCTGCAGGATTTCGATGGCGATGCCGCGGCTACGCAGCAGTTCTTCCTCGCCCATGAATGTGCGGTTCTCGCCGACCACCACGCGCGGAATGCCGTACAGCAGAATGGCGCCCGAGCACATGGGACAGGGCGACAGGGTGGTGTAGAGGGTGCTTTCCCGATAGATGGCCGCTGGCTGGCGGCCGGCCCGCTCCAGGGCGTCCATTTCTCCGTGCAGGATCGCGCTGCCCTGCTGCACGCGACGGTTGTGGCCGCGGCCGATGATGCGGCCGCGATACACGATCACCGAGCCAATGGGAATGCCTCCTTCGCGCAATCCCTGTCTGGCCTCGGCGATGGCGGCCTGCATGAATTGATCCATCCTGCGCTCCCTTGGACGCGGTCGCAGCCGCGATCATGTGTCGTGGTTCCGCTAGCGCCGTATCGAAGCCACTGTTTACGTGGTGGCCTTGGGGGCATCAGATCCAGGCGCCGCGCAGCTTGCGGATCAGGCGGGTCCAGATTTTCGCCGGATCCTCGTCGGAGAATGCGAGCGAGGGATCATCATCGATCAGATGCCAGTCGTCGCGCCGGAGTTCGGAGGCCAGCTGCCCGGGTCCCCAGCCGGCATAGCCGGCGAAGATGCGCCTCGGAGTCGCGCTGTCGAGTCGGGAATGCGTGTCGAAGACCGCATCGCGGCCGAGCACGAAACGCAGCTTGCCCGGAAGTTCCAGGAGGCGCGGTGGTGCCGCGGCTTCATCCTGCGGGTTGGCCGGCGGCGGTGCGGGGGTGGCGGGGGCCCGGAAAAGCATCGAGAGTCTGCGTGGTTCCACCGGGCCGCCAAAGCGCAGCGCATCATCGCTGAAGCCTTCGCCCAGCGTCGCCGCCGGAATGATGCCGGGCCGATTGATGATGATGCCGAGGGTGCCGCCCTCGTTGTGGTCGATGATCAGAATCACTGTGCGGCGGAAACGCG
Organism: Gammaproteobacteria bacterium; assembly: GCA_034002745.1. Lineage (GTDB taxonomy): Bacteria > Pseudomonadota > Gammaproteobacteria > SZUA-140 > SZUA-140 > JAITWN01. The sequence goes on along the minus strand of JAVEZY010000006.1, from coordinate 82,090 downwards.
GATCCGCCATCGATTCGCTGGCGACCAGATAACGCCCGGCGGTGGGCTCGGGCTCGAAGCGCAGCGTCACGGATCCGATTGCGGCTGCCGGGAAGGCCGAGGCCGTCAGCGCCGAGAGCAGAACGAGCGCCGGTAGAATCAGGGCGAACCTGCGCTCGAGCAGGGTGGCCGGAATCATGTCAGCGAGTCTCCCCGATGGCGGACCCTTCGATTATACGCATACTGGCGCTACGCTGAACTCAGTCGCTATGCTTGACCACAACACGCCGTTGATCCGGGAGGAAGATGCGCATGGAAGTCGTTCTGATCGTCATTCTGGTGCTCGTGGTCGTGCTCGCGCTGTATGCGGTTGCCATCTACAACCGTCTGGTCGCGCTGCGGAACCGGTTCCTCAATGCGTTCGCCCAGGTCGAGGTGCAGCTGAAGCGGCGCTATGACCTGATTCCCAATCTGGTGGAAACGGCGAAGAAATATCTCGTCCATGAACGCGAGACGCTGAGCGCCGTGGTGGAGGCGAGGAACGCGGCCGCGAAGGGGCTGGAACGCATGCACGGCGATCCGGGCGATGCGGGCGCGGTGCAGGCTCTCAGTCGCGCAGAGAGCGGGCTCGCCGGGGCGCTCGGCCGGTTCAATGTGGTGGTGGAGGCTTATCCCGAGCTGAAGGCCGATCAGAACATGCGCCAGCTCAGCGAGGAGCTGACCAGCACGGAAAACCGGGTCGCGTTTTCACGGCAGGCATTCAACGACGCAGTGATGGAATACAACACGTATCGCCAGTCGTTTCCCCAGACGCTGCTGGCGGGAATGTTCGGTCATCGCGAAGACGCGGCGCTGCTCCAATTCGCCGACAGCGAGCGGATCCAGGAAGCGCCCAGGGTTTCGTTCTGAGGAGAAGGAGAGTTCTGCTCTTCGCGGTAGCGTCAGCGGACGCGAAAGGCGATATGCATGACCTCGCCGCAGTGGCTTGCGAGCCCGCCGTTTTTCTCTTCTTCCACGATGTCCAGAAGAGCACGTACTCGCCCGGTGCGCCGCCGCGGCGTGGATGGTCCAGCCGGTCCCCGATGAGCCGGATACTGCCATGATTCGGAAGTGGAGCACGAGACATCAATGAGTCCGACCATATTCCAGGCGGTGCGCCGACGCCGCGATCCTTCAGATTTAGACCCGTACCTGCCTGATGTGCGGCCGGAATGAATTTCTTCGAGGCGCAGGCACAGGCGAAACGTCATACGGCAAGGCTGATCCTGCTGTTTGCTCTGGCCGTCGTCGGTCTGGTCGTGCTGTCGAATCTGCTGGTATTCGCGGTGATGATATTCGCAGGCGGCTCCGATCTTTCCCCGGGAGCGCTCGGACAGCACTTCGATCCCGCCATCGTCGCAACGGTTACGCTCCTCGTCCTGATCACCATTGGGCTCGGCAGTGTCTTCAAGATTCTGGCGCTCGGAGGAGACGGGCGGCGCGTCGCCGAGATGCTTGGAGGACGGCCCGTCGCGACCGCCAGCCGGGACTTCGCGGAGCGCCAGCTGATCAACGTGGTCGAGGAGATGGCCATCGCTTCCGGAATCGCCGTGCCACCGGTATACATTCTTGAAGAGCCGGGCATCAATGCGTTTGCCGCCGGCAACTCGCCCAACACGGCGGTGATCGGAGTCACCCGGGGCGCACTCGAGCAACTCGATCGCGATCAGCTCCAGGGCGTGATTGCGCATGAGTTCAGCCACGTCTTCAACGGCGACATGCGCCTCAACCTGCGCCTTCTCGGCGTGCTGCATGGCATTCTCCTGCTTGCGCTGCTCGGCTGGCGGCTGCTGCGCTCCATGCGCTATGCCCGGACGGGGCGTGGCCGCGGCAATACCAGCGCGGCGGCGATGGTCCCGCTGTTCGGCCTCGGACTCATCGCCGTGGGATCGATCGGCTACTTCTTCGGCCAATGGATCAAGGCGACGATCAGCCGCCAGCGCGAACTGCTCGCCGATGCATCCGCCGTTCAGTACACGCGCAACAGTGACGGCCTCGCAGGCGCTCTGAAGAAGATCGGGGCGGCGGGCTCCGGGCTGCGGGCTCCCGCGGCAGCCCAGTACAGCTATGCCTGTTTCGCCACTGCGGTCGGTGGATGGCTGCAATCGATGTTCGCGACCCATCCGCCACTGGAAGTGCGCATCCGCCGGCTGGACCCGCAATGGGACGGCCGGTACGTGTCAGCCGCGAGCGAGTCCGCGGCTGCGGTGGTGGCTGAAGCCCGTGTGGATACCGCGGAAGACGTTGCGGCAGTGCCGGTGGAGTCGGTGTTCACCGCTGTGGCGGCCGCGGATGCGCTCCTTGCGCGGGCGGGAACGGCTGACGGCGACGCGATCGGTCTGGCGCGAGAGTTGCTGGCGGCCATTCCGCCGCGGCTGCACGCCGCGGCCGAGGAGCCCTACGGAGCACGAGCGGTGATCTATGCGATGCTGCTGGATGATCGTCAGGAAGTCGCCACGGCGCAGGAAAGGATCCTGGCGACGATGGCGGATCCCGCCATCGCGCTGCATGCGCGCGCCCTGAAGGCGGAGGTCGCGGTGGCTGGAGAGCGCTTGCGTCTGCCGCTGGCGGGGATCGCAATGCCCGCGCTGGAGGCGCTTTCGCCCGGGCAGTACCAGCGCTTCCGTGGCGTCGTGGAGGCGTTGATCCTTGCCGATCAGCACACTGACTTTGGCGAGTGGATCCTCCGCCGCTATGTGCTGCGCCGGCTGGACGAGGCGTTCGGCCTGCGTTCGCCGGCGATGGAGCGCTATATCGACACAGAGATGCTGGGAGATGCCGCATCGATGGTGCTGTCGGTGCTCGCGCGCCTGGAGCATTCCGGCGCGGACGAGGCGGCGCAGGCGGCTTTCAGGGCGGGTGCGGGGGTGCTCGAGGATGGGCGTCTGTCGTTGCGGTATCGTGCCGGGCCGCTGGAGCCGAGGATGCTCGATGCTGCGTTCGATCGGCTGGAGTCGGTCGATGGAGCGCAGAAGGAGGCGGCGCTGAAGGCCTGCGTCGTCTGCATCCTGCATGACCGGTGTCTGACCACGCGTGGCTATGAACTGCTGCGCACGCTCGCGGCGTGTCTGGATTGTCCACTGCCTCCACTGGGCCGGGTTCAGCAGGCCCGCTGACGCCAGTCAACGGTAAGACATGCGACCGGTTTCCCGGCCGCGGAGCGACCCCCGGGCCGCATCAGGGCGGCGGCGGGGGAGACAGCAGCAGGGACCAGTCGAGCACGCTGGAGGTCACCGATCCTCCCGACTCGACGGTGAGGATGGCCTCGCCCGAAGCGACCGCCACCTGCACCGTGTCGCAGTCAGTGCAGGTTTCTTCAAGCATGACGGCACCGGATACGGGAGTCTGGGTATACGAAGCCGGACGGCCTGCGGTCCACAGCAGCGGGTCATCCGCCTGCGTTTCTACCCGCATCAGCACTTCGTCATCGCCTCCATTCGTATACCGGCTGAGCGTGCTGGGTCCTTCGCCATGGCTCGCGATCTCGAGACGGTATTCCCCGGCGTCGGAATCCTCGGTCGTGTCGATGCGGAAAGGACGGAACTGGAAGTTGACCGTTGCCGAGCCCGGGGTGAGCGGCAGGGCGTAGTGCTGTCCGTTGAGGCCGCCGATGATCCCGGCATTGAGATCGGCGTCGATTTCCAGCCGGGTGTTGAGCACGTTGAGCGTGCGCCTTGCCGAGTGGGTGTAGCTGTCGGTGAGCGAAGTGACGGTGCCGTTGTTGTTGTGGATCTGTGCCGGACTCAGCCAGACTTCAGCCTCGATTTCCCAGTCGCCGTTTCCGCCCGGATCGCCGCTGCGCCGGATATTGGTGATATCGATGAAGCCGGTGATATCGACTCCCTCGACGATGCAGCGCGACAGTGCGACATGGAGCGAAGGCCCTGCAGGGAGCATGAAGCCGGGATTGAGATGGCGATAGCTGACCTGGTTGGTTTCGAAATCGTAGCCGTCCGGGCTGGCGGCGCACTGCGGGATGTTGCGGGCATTGGTGTCGCCTGTTTGCACCAGGTCGATGTGATCGTGCAGCATCGTGTTGACGATGTTGGACACCGCCACCAGCTTGCTGGTGATGTCCAGCGAGGAGCGGACGAGAGTCACTGCGTCCGGGCCACCGGACCCCGCGCCGGTACCGCCGTCGGTGGCGCCGGTGATGTTGCGTGAACCGGGTATCGGAGAGGTTCCCGGTCCGAACTCGGGCTCATCGCCTCCTCCGCCGCCGCAGCCTGCCAGCAGGGTCAGGAGGCCTGCGCATGCCAGCAGATGGCGCGACTGCCGGGGTTGTATCCCTGTGTCCGTCTTTGTCATTTGAGTCCTTTCCATTCAGATACTTGAAGTCGTTCGGGCGTCCGGCCCTGTGATGGTGTACAGTCAGAAATCACCATTTGCGGGTGCGGGGTCTTCCTTGCCACACCGAGGGTAACGGCAGCAGAAGGAGTGGACTTGATGCATCGGACGTCCGAAGAACGGGCGGTGATGGCTTCATCCGCCTTTCGAGAGTTTCAATCCGCCTCATGGCGTTTCGGGTGGGTGCTGGCCGGGTGTCTGGCGGCGGGTGCCGCCGATGCCGGTGTCTATGCGGGTTACATGGAGAATGGCGAGGACAATCGCATCGCCTATGCGGGTGCGATGTTCGCTCTCGGGGGAACGTTTTATGAACTCTTCGCCGCGCGCCTGGAGTATCGCTATGTGGACGGCGGCGACGTCTTCGCGGAGCAGTACATCGTCACCCCGGCGATCGGGCTGCGCTGGGAGGATGGCTGGAGCATCGGCGGCTCGATTGGTCCAAGCTTCATTTCCCGCGAGGAGGAGGGCGCGCGCATTGAGGACAACGACAGCATTGGCCTGACGATCAAGGCCAGCATGCGTTCCGCCCCCGGGTCGCTGACCCGCGAGTTGCTGGTTTCATTCACGACGATAGAGCGTCTCCTATGGAGCCGCGCGCGAATCGGTCGGGCTGTGTCGTCGCATTTCTCCTTCGGAGGAGAACTCGTCGGCATGAGCGGCGAGCAGGCGGACAGTTATGGCGCCGGGCTGGTGCTGGATGTCGCGGGTAGTCCTGGAAGGCTTGGGCTTGTCATCGGATACGAGCGGAGCACGAACCGGGAGAACACCCCTTACGGCGGCATCGAACTCTCTGCGTTCTTCTGACAGGACTCGATTGCGGCTCCAGCGATTGACTATCCAGGCGGAGCCGTAGATGTATACCTGCCATAGCAGCAGGCCGCACAGCACCACCGTCACCGCGCCGCCCGGCGCGCTGATACTTACCCAGACGACCGTCCCCAGCACAAACGCTACGAGTGCGCATTCGGTGCGGATGATGCTCAGTCCGTGACCGGACCCGACTCCGGGTCGCTTCGGCGTGCGCAGGAACCGTCCCTGTCGTCTGGTCAGGCCTAGTGCGCAGGCCATGGTAACCACCCAGGTGAGGCTCAGCAGGATGAGAAAGGCGCGATGCGCATCCGCCAGCGAGCACTGCAGGCGGAGACGCAATGCCCAAAGCATCTTGAGAATGCCGAAGGTGATGAACAGGAAGGGCATGAATACCGCGCTCGCCGCGATCGGCTGCAGCAGCAGGGCCTGACCCAGTGTGTAGCTGACAGCGCACAGCAGAAGGATGCTGGTGAAAAGAAACGTCAGCGGATCGTTGAGCCATTGCAGTGCTCCGGACCAGTAATCGAATTTCTGGGCGAAGGTCAGACGCCCGCTCCGGTTCCAGAGGCGCGATCCGGGCAGCAGCTTCTTCCAGTGCAGACGCAGGACCTGCATGCCACCGAAGGCCCAGCGAAAGCGCTGCCTGCGCAACCCTTCGAAGTCGAGCGGCATCAGACCCCGTCCGTACGAGCGATCGACGAAGACGGATTCGTGACCGAGGTTGAGCATCTTGAGCGCGACTTCGGCATCTTCGGTGATGCACCATTCGTCCCAGCCGCCGACCCTTTCCAGCGCGCTCCTGCGGATCAGGCCCATGGTGCCGGTGAAGATGATGCCATTGCGCTCATTGCGCGAGGCCATCGACAGTTTGAAGAAGTACTGGTATGAGCGGTAGAGCGCGGACTGGTATCCCCGGGCATCGACATCGCGATAGTCCTGCGGCGTCTGTACGAACGCCACATTCGGATTTACGAAGAATCCGACGAGGTCGCGCAGATAGCTGCTTTCCACGATGTAGTCCGCATCGACGACGCCGATCACTTCGGTGTCGGGGGTGACGTGCGCCAGCGCATGATTGAGCGCCCCCGACTTGTAGCCGGGCCAGTTCTCGAGATGAAAGAAGCGGAATCCCAGCCGCCGGCAATGTTCCTGCACCGGACGCCACACCGCCGGATCGCGCGTGTTGTCGTCGATGACGATGACTTCGAAGTTCGGATAGTCGAGCGCGGCGAGCGCGTTGAGTGTGCGGATCACCAGTTCCGGCGGCTCGTTGTACGCCGGTACGTGCAGGGAAACCTTCGGCGTGTACCCCGGAACCGGCCCGGGCGTGAAGCGACGATTCCATCGTATCCGGCACAGCACGTCGATCACCTCGAAGGCGTGCGCCACCATCAGCAGCAATGATGCCGATACGAGCATCATCAGCAGGAGCGCGAAGGCCAGCGCCAGCGATCCGGGCGATGAGGCGGTAGTCACCTGCGTCACGTAGGCGAGATAACTGAACACCCAGACGATGACGCTGGCAAAGCACGTCTGCCCGATCGCGTTCCAGTTGGGAGAGCAGGCGATGACGGTAAATCCGGCCAGCAGCGCGACGACGATCGCAGCCGCATCCGGCGGCCTTCCTGTCGCCGTCGTCACCGCGCCGTAGGCGAAGCAGACCACGAACGCCAGACATGCCACTGACAGCGCCGGATGCCCGATTCGCACCCGATGGCCGGCGAAGACGAGCAGCGTCACGCTGCACAGGAGCGAACCGACGGAAAGATGGACGAGATCGAGTAGCTGGGGCATGTGTCGATCGTCCTGCTGGAGCAAGAACTTTCGCGGCAGTGCTGATCGAGCCGGCGTCCTGCCGCGATCCCGAGAGTGGATGATTGTATCCACCTGCGGCGAACGACGTAATGCGGAATTGTCCGGCCTATGTAGATCCACGTACGGGGATGCGGCGTCGATCGATTCTTCCGTGGATGAGTCGATCGCGCGCGGACTGTCTAATCCAGTGAACGCAATCGATGCGGACGCAGGCGTCCGCGGGAGGAACTCATGATCGTTTTGCATCGGGAGTTGCCGGTACTCGAGTTGCGCGATCGGGGTGGGGCGCTGGTGTCGACCTGGAGATGCAAGCACGAGCATCCGCTGGTCCTGGTGTTTGCCGGAACCGACGACTCCATGATCGAAGGCTTTGCCGACAGGATAGACAGCTATCGCTCGGCGAACGCCCGGGTGTTGGCGGTGGTGCATGCGCGCGAACCGGGCGACGGCGAACCACCGGGGGTTCCGTTTCCGGTGCTCGCGGATGACGGAGCGGCCACGCGACAGTATGTAGGCGCCGCCCCGGCGACGGTGGTGACCGATGCCTATGGCGTGGTCGAAGGTGTGTTCAGCGGAACGCCGGATCACGAGCGGATCATCGATCTGGTGCGGATGCTGGAGATGCGCTGCCCCGAATGCGGCGTGCCGGAATGGCCAGTCGAAGCGCAGTGAGTGAGGGCCGCCGGGGGGGATGACCATGCCGCCGTCCCGGGCAAAGTTCCGATTTCCACAAACACTTGGTGGGAGTGCGTGGATTCCGTAGGGGTTCACTCGATGGTAGTATGTGAAAATCTCGCTTCCGGAGATGAACCCATGTCAGTGTCTTCTCCTCAGGAGGACACCGCAAGGACACGGTTCGGCCAGACGCCGCATGAGCGCGCACGGCATCTGGAGGCGCTCTATCGTCTGCTCGAACGCATGTATCGGGCGGATTCCCTCTCCAGCCTCTACGCCGAAGCCGCCGAAGCCACACGCTCGGCGCTCGATTGCGATTGCGTCTCTCTGCTGCTTGGTGACGAGGAGCGCGGCTGGCGTTGCGCGGCAGCCATCGATGTTTCCGCCGAGGGCGGCCATATCCTGAGTGAAACCGTTCCGCGGCTGCGCGCCGTTCATGGAGCCGGTCCGATATGCGTGTGCAGCCGGTCGGACGTGGATCCAAGGTTGCTGGAATCGATGCGGCGCGAGGGCATGGCCTCACTCTGCCTGGTGCCGCTCGTCATGGACCTCGCACTGCTTGGTGAACTCGTAGCCGGATTTCGCACGAAGCGGACGCTCGATCCGAGCGAGATCGAGGTCGCCAGCGCGATCGCCCGTCATCTGGCGCTCGCCATAGAGCGGCAAATGGCGCAGGACCGGCTGCGGGACAATGCGGAGCGGATCCGGCGCGAATTGTCGGCCCGCAAGCGCGCGGAAAGCGCCCTGCGCGACAGCGAAAACCGGCTCCGTTTCGCGCTCGAAGCCACGCGCACGGGCACCTGGGAGTGGACGATCGGCAGCGGACGCATGGAGTGGTCGCCAAGCCTCGAACTCATCCATGGGCTGAGGCCCGGATCCTTTCCGGGCACCTTCTCGGCCTACAGGGAAGACATACATCCGGAGGATCGCGAGAATGTGCTCGCATCCATTCGCCGGGCGGTCGCGCGCAATGTCGAGCACCACATGGAGTACCGGATCGTGTGGCCGGATGGCAGCATCCACTGGGTGGAGGCGCGCGGCAGGCCATTCCTCGACGAGGATGGCGAACCGGAGCGGATGCTTGGCCTGTGCGTGGATATCACCGAGCGCAAGCGGGGAGAGGAGCGCTTCATCGCGCTCCGCAACGATCTTCGCCGCAGGGCGGAGGAACTCGATGCCCTGCTCGAGGTGCTGCCCATCGGCGTGCTGGTGGCTCATGATCCGCAGTGCCGGCACATGAGCATGAATCCTGCGGCGGCGGCGGTGCTCGGTCTGCCCGTGCACAGGAATCCCTCGCGTACTGGTGATCAGCGCGATCGTTTGCCATACAGAGTGCGGCGGGACGGACAGCCCGTCGCGCCGGAGGAGATGCCGATGCAGCGCGCTGCGCGGACCGGCAAGCCGATTCTGGGCGAGGTGCTCGAAGTCGTCCTGGCCGACAGTGTGCGCTTCGAGTACATCACCGCCGTGCCGCTGTTCGATGACGACGGACGCGTGCGTGGCGCGCTGGGTGCGATGATCGACATGACCGAGCGCAAGCGCTTCGAGGACGCGCTGCGCGCGGCGGACCAGCGCAAGGACGAGTTCCTTGCCACGCTGGCGCACGAGTTGCGCAATCCGCTGGCGCCGATACGCAATGCGATCGAAATCCTGCGACTGGGGCCCGACTCCGGCGTCGATCCGCGCGTGCCCCAGGAGGTGATCGATCGGCAGGTCAGACACATGACACGCCTGCTCGAGGATCTGCTGGATGTGTCGCGTATTTCCTACAACAAGCTCGAGTTACGCCCGGAACGGATCGATCTGGCGACGCCGGTGCAGAGCGCGCTGGAGGCCATCCGGCCGCTGATCGAGCAGCGAGGGCATCGTCTCATCGTCTCGATGCCGGAGGAGGCCGTGTGGATGGATGCCGATGCGGTGCGGCTGGCGCAGGTATTTTCCAATCTGCTCAGCAATGCCGCCAAGTACACGCCGGCCGGTGGCTGCATAGAGTTCAGCGCGGTGCGGGAAGGAGACGAGTTGCTGGTGTCGGTGAAGGACAGCGGCGTCGGCGTCCCTCCGGCGATGAGCAGCCAGATCTTCGGCATGTTTGCGCGCGGCAGCGGTTCGCTCGAACGCGCCGAAGGTGGACTCGGAATCGGGCTGCCGCTTGCCCGGGCGCTCGTCGAGTTGCACGGCGGCACGATCGATCTGCGCCGCGACGGGGTGGACAGGGGTAGCGAGTTCATCGTGCGGCTGCCGCTTGCGACCAGCATGGATGACGCGGGGGCAACCAGTACGACTTACGCAAAGGATGCTTCCAGGGCCAATGCGCTGCGTGTCCTGGTGGTCGATGATCTCAGGGACAGCGCGGACAGCCTCGCGGTGCTGCTTCAGGTGACGGGCAATCAGGTCTGGACGGCCCATGATGGCAGGAGCGCACTGGAGGCCGCCGAACGCCTGCGCCCCGACGTGGTGCTGCTGGATATCGGCATGCCGGATCTCGATGGCTGCGAAGTGTGTCGTCGCCTGCGAGCGTCCCCTTGGGGCCGGGACATGCTGGTGATTGCCCTGACTGGCTGGGGGCAGGAGGGCGACCGGCGGCGAAGCATGGAGGCCGGTTTCGATCATCACCTGGTGAAGCCGGTGGAGATCTCCGCCCTGATGAAGTTGCTGGAGGAGGCGGGGGAAAGAAAGGTCTGAGGTGCGCATCCACTCCCCGCAGTGGCGGGGAGCGGATGCGCCTCATTCCGCTTACTTGTTGAGCTGCAGTTCGACCCGGCGATTCGCTGCCCGGCCTTCGGGGGTGGCGTTGTCTGCCACCGGCCGATCCGGACCATAGCCGACGGCGGTGAGGCGATCGGCGGCGACACCCTTGGAAATCAGGTAGTCCCTGACGCTCTCCGCGCGCTGCTGTGACAGCCGGAGATTGAAGTCGCGCGGCCCTGTGATGTCGGAGTGGCCGCCGACTTCGGCGGTGATGTCCGGATGCTTGAGCAGCGTTTCGGCGGTCTCATCCAGAGTGGCCGTGGAATCTCCGATCAGGCGGGCCGAAGAAGTTTCGAAATTCACGCCCTGCAGCGAGATGACTTCCTTGATCTCGCATCCGCGCACGTCCACCCTGACGCCAGCGGCGGTATCCGGGCAGCGATCGAGGCGGTCGACTACGCCATCGCCATCACTGTCGAACTCGCAGCCAAATGCGTCTACCTTGGCGCCTGCGGGGGTGTTGGGGCAGCGATCATCGGCATTCGGCACGCCGTCGCCGTCGCCGTCGGGTTCGCAGCCGCGTGAATCCACCGCTGCGCCGGCGCGCGTACCGGGGCACTCGTCACGGTCATCGGGGACACCGTCGCCGTCGGAATCCGCGACCACTGGCGTCGGTTCCGGCTCGACGACCGGCGCCGCCACAGGTGCGGGAGCCGGAGCAGGCTCAGGCGCCGCGGAACTGCGCCCGAAGGGAATGTGCAGGCCCAGGCTCACCACCCAGTCGCCGAAGCCGTCGTCTTCGCTGGGAATGGTGTCATTGTCCGTATCCCAGCGATAACGCGCTTCGCCGCGCAGACTCATCTTGCTGCCCGCACTCGTCAGGAAGCCGACGCCGGCGTTTGCCATGAGGTTCGTGGCGTTGTCGCCAGGCAGGCGATTGTGCAACGCACCGGCGCCGATGAGGGCGTAGGGGGCGAAGGCACGCTCGCGGCTGAAGAAATACAGGCCATTGAGAGAGACACCGCGCTGCTGGAAGGCGCCGGCGCCGTCTTCGATGTCGAGATTGTCGGCTTCCAGGTTGAGTTCGAGGTTCCAGCGCTGGCCGATTTCACGGCCAATACCGATCTGGAAGCCGAAGTCGTCGTCGGCGCTGCGATCATCATCGGCGATGACGTAGTTGAGCGCCGGTGCGATATACCAGGAGCGGTGCTCCTCCGCGATGGCGCAGGATGTGGCCGCACCAAATGCCAACGCCGTACATAAAATAGGGGGGAACCGGGTCACGGGGATGCTCCTCTGCGAGTAAATGAACGATCGGAAACGATCGCGGCTTACGATGGGAGATCGCGATGGTGATGTCAAGCGCAGCGGGAGTTCAGCGAGGTTGGAAAATGGCGCCTGCGAGGGCGAGAATGATCGGTTGGTCATTCCCCGGAGGGCTTTCATTCATCGCCGATCGCAGCGGTCAGCGCAGGCAGCGTGCGGATTCTTGCCCAATTGGCGTGAAGATCGTCCTTTGCGATCACTTCAGTGCGAACAGGTACTCTTGTAGCCCGTTGCGCAGCAGCACACTGCGAACGACGCGGAAGCCGGGGAGGCGTTCGAGAAGGCGCACCTGGCCTTGTCTTGGTCCTTCGCATTCCTCGTCGGTCCGTGGCAGGGCGAGCAGACCGTGCGGTTCGATGCGAAAGAGCGTCGGCAGGCGCGGGATGCGCGTACGTGTCGAAACCAGCGCGTGCATGAGCAGGCCCGGCGCACCGATCGCGCGGAGGTGTTGCGCCAATCGTGGCAGATCATCCTGATCGATATAGTCCAGCAGTGTCCACGCCAGAACCAGGTCTGCGCGTCGTCCCGGCGGGGCGGGAAGCAACTCCGGGAACACCGGGCAGCAGGCGCGTTCGCTGCCCTGGGAACACGCGCCGAGCATGGAAGTGGACAGGGCATCGTACAGGTCAGCGACCTGCACGTGGGAAGCGATGCGCAGGCAGAACTCGATATTGACGCCGATGCCGGGGCCGAGATCGAGCACGCAATGATCCGCGCCGCCATCGAGCCTTTCCGTTACGGCCTGCAGCGCGAGGGAGGCGAAAGGCGCAGCATCCGGCACTGCGCCTTTCACCGCTATGGTCCCGCGCGCCATCAGCTGGCGGCCGCGATCCGTTCAGGCTGGCTGGCATCGCTCGCGGTGGCCGGTTTGTCCGGCGTCACAGCCTTGCGTTCGCCGCGGCCCTCCATGTCGACGCTGCCCTTGAAGGAGCATCCGTCTTCCATGGTCAGTCGCGGAGACACGATGTTGCCTCGAACCACACCGCTGGCGCGAATGACCACCTGCTCCTCGGCGTGCAGGTTGCCATCGACATGGCCTTCGATGCGGATCACCTTGGCGTGTACGTCAGCCTGCAGGCGGCCGTTCTTTCCCACCTGAAGGCTGTGCTGCCTGACAGCGATCGTGCCCTCCACCGTGCCGTCGATGGTGAGATTCTCGTCGCCGCTTACATCTCCCTTGATGTGGATGGTCGAACCGATGGTCGCGTGAACGCGTGGTTCCTGGATCGAACGATCGATGTTCGAGGCAGTCGATGTATTGGTATCGCGCATATCGCCTTTTTCGGATCTCTTGAACATGTGTTCCTCCGTCAGTAACTCGCCACTTCGCACGTCAGATTGCAATCGCCATGCCAGCGCTTCCTGGTGAACCTTCGTGCCCGGTCGACGTCAAATAAATATCTTCCAGAAATACAGAGTCGATGCTGTAAGGAGGACACGATGAAGACCATACGAACGCGTCTCGGCGTGATCCAGAATCTTTCCCTTGTTGATCGCTTGCTGCGCATGGTGCTCACGGCAGTGCTGCTCGCCTGGCCCATGATCGATCTGCTGGTGTTGGGTGATGTGATGAACGGCTGGCATGCCGCCTCCTGGCTGATATCAGCGCACGTGGGACTGACGGCTTTCGTTGGCTGGGATCCGCTCTACCAGCTCTTCGGTTACAAGACCTGTGATCTCTCCGAACGAAACCAGTGCGGTACGCTGCCCTACCAGGTTGACGCCGCCATGGGTCATCACCCGGTTCCGAAGCGCGACTTCGACCACAGCCTCTCCGGCGCCGGCCATCCGAATAGGCATTCCTGACGGAGAGGGGATGGGGACAGTCCCCTGTGGTGATGAGAGGGATGGGGACAGTCCCGTGAAACTCCTGCCGCAGTTCTGAATGGGGACCGTCCCTTGTGGACTGTCCCCCTGCCGCGAACCCTAGTCCAGCTGGCGCCGTGCGGCACCGGTGTCGAGGGCGCGGGCGACAGCGGCAGCGGCGCTCGACAGATCGGCATGACGGCCGAGATGCCACAGGCAGAGCGCGCCGGCGCTGATCAGCGATTCGCGAGCCGGGCCGGAAGCGCCCGACAACGCGGCGATTCCTGCATCGGCTGCGGCGCGAGCAACGGCGTCAGCGTCGAAGGTGCTGCCCATGGGCGGCAGCGATGGCGGCAGGATACCTGCGCTGAATCCGAACTGCGCCGGTTGCAGTTCGAGTTCATCGCTGTCGTCGCCAAGGATGCGAAATACGCGGCCTGCCTGACGCAGGGACGGGATCACCCCACCTTCGACACCGCGGACGATCAGTGCCGAATCGAACTCCGCAGCGCGCGCGAGGAGGGCGTAGATCCGTGGATAGGCCTTGTGCACGTATCCGGTCACCAGATGCGTGCGGCCGCGCGCCCGTATGGGGCCAAGCAGTTTTTCGACCGTGGTCAGCGCCGGTCGCTTGACCATCAGGGTGCGCAGCGATGCGAGTTCGTGCAATGAGGGGCAGAAACTGCTCTGGTCCACATACGCCCAGCCGATTGCAGGATTCTCGATGCGCGCGATCGCTTCCGCTGTCGTGCCATCGACCCGCTGACCCGCCGCTTCCAGTACCTGCCGTGGTGTCACGCCGAACTTGGGTCCCATCGCCGCGACACCATGCACGACAGCGCGCACACCGCAGGCAGCGAGAACGGCGCCGAGGAACGGAGAGACCGGAAGCGCGCGGTTGAAGCCGTCGTAGGGATCGGCGAGATCCACCAGATCCTCGACATCGGCGATACCGGTTCGGGTAACCGACCGCAGCGCATCGAGAATGCCCAGATACTCATCGTCGGCTTCGCGTTTCATGCGCAGGGCGATGAGGAATATTGCCGCCTGTACCGGATCGATCGCGCCGTCGAGCACCGCCCGCATGCCATCCCGCGCTTCCTCGCGGGAAATGTCCTTCGACAGTTCGGGGCCGGTAGCGATGCGCTGGATGATCGAGCGCATCAGTGCGCGGGCGGAGGTATGGGCGTTCGGCGCTTGCATGGGATGTGCGTAGAGTGATGGACGAATCGTACCGGATGTCCCGAACCATGATACACGACGGCGGTAGGGCCCGTCCGGAGCGCTTCGACCCCTTTGCTACAATTGCCGGTGATACAACAGGAGGCCGGCAATGAGCGGGAACCAACAGGATCGTGTGCTCGAACGGGTCGAACGCATTCTCGGTCGCATCGAGGCACTGATCGGCCCGGGATCCGTGACACCGGACTGGAAGGCGACGGCATGGCGCTGGCGGCGCCGGCGAGGCGGCGGGGAACTGCAGGCGGTGACGCATCCGCATCGCATCCGGCTGGCGGAGCTGCGCAACATCGATGAGCAGAAGACGGAACTCGAGCGCAATACGCGACAGTTCATTTGCGGTCTGCCCGCCAACAATGCCCTCCTGTGGGGTTCGCGCGGGACCGGAAAATCTTCGCTGGTAAAGGCGCTGCTTGCCGAATACCACGACCGCGGATTGCGCTTGATCGAAGTCGAACCTCATGACCTGGTCGACCTGACGGATATCGTGGAACTGGTGCGGGGGCGAGAGGAACGTTTCATCGTCTTCTGCGACGATCTGTCGTTCGAGGCCGACGACGCCAGCTACAAGGCATTGAAGGCCGTGCTCGACGGCTCGGTGGCGGGGCCCGCCGAAAATGTCCTGATCTATGCCACGTCCAATCGGCGCCATCTGTTGCCCGAATACCGGCGCGAGAACCTGGAAACCCGCATCGTCGATGGCGAGATCCATCACGGAGAGGCGGTGGAGGAGAAAATCTCGCTGTCGGAGCGGTTCGGCTTGTGGCTGTCCTTCTATCCGTTCAGCCAGGATGACTATCTCGACATCTGCCATGCGTGGCTCCGCGAGCTCGGCATTACCGTGCTCGATGAGGAGGTGCGCGTCGAAGCGCTGCGCTATGCGCTGTCGCGCGGATCACGCAGTGGACGCGTCGCCTGGCAGTTCGCCCGGGACTGGGCCGGACGGAAAGGACTCGAGCAGGGAAAAAAAGGGGACGCTCCCCTGCAAGGGGAACGTCCCCTTTGACTGTCAGAAGCGCAGGTCCGCTGTCAGCAGGTATGAACGCGGCGCGCCCGTGAAGACGCGCTGCGCTGCCCAGTTGGTCGAGACGGCATAGAGTTCGTCCGTGACGTTGTCGATGTTGAGCCGCACCAGCAGGTTCTCACTGACGGCGTACGAGGCCATGAGGTTCAGCACGGTGTAACCGGGCAACTCGCCGAACATGCCGTTGGGGATGATGCGGTCGGCATCGTCCGGTCGACCGGCCCAGGAATCGGCCACGTGCTGTATGCCGCCACCCAGGGTCAACCCCGAACGGAAGGCATAACTGGTCCACACGCTGGCGGTGATGTCGGGCGTGAATGCCAGTTCATCCCCGTTGGTCGAGTTGAAGATGCCGAAATCGCCGCTGAAATCGGCCGGGTTGGCGTTGCGGCGCCGTTCGTCGAGCAGCGCGCTGTGCTTGCGCTCGCTGTCGAGGAACAGGATGCCGCCCCAGGCGGTCCAGCCTTCGCGGATCTCGCCGATCAGGCTCAGCTCGATCCCCTGTACGATCTGCTTGCCGTATCCCTGCAGAGTGACATCGCCGCCGGGTTCTTCTGCGCCGGTAATGGCGACGTTGCGACGTTCGGTGTGGAAGACAGCCGCTGAAGCGTTGAGCCGGTCATCGAACAAGTTCCACTTCACACCGAGTTCGTAGTTGATGGCCTTCTGCGTCCTGGCCTCTTCGTTGTTCTGTCCGACCAGGCCGGGGAACGCGTTATTGCCGGTGCGCGAGATGTCGGGATTGGACAGATAGGAGCCCGGGGGCAGGGTGGACATGCTTACCGCGCCGTAGACGCTGCCATGTTCGACCGGCTTGAACACCAGCCCGAGCTTTCCGCTCAGGGTGGTATCGCTGACATCGTACTGATCAGGTCCTTGCGGGTTGCCGCTCGCGCTGCGGCTTTCGATGTCGACTTCGTAACGCTCGCCGCGCAGACCGCCGGTCAGCTCCCAGCGTTCGCTCAGCGCGATGGTGTCGTAGGCGTAGAGCGCGATGGTGTCGATGGTCACCTCGCTGATCTCGGTGGCTGCGACGACCGGGACGCCGGCACGGAACGGATCCGGGTTGGCGATATCCGTCGCCGGCTGGTTGGCGGTGCCGAAGCGCAGCGCATCCGAGGTCTCACGCGAAATCTCCAGGCCAGCCGCCGCGGTGTGCCGCAGGGCGCCGGTGTCGAAACGGAACGTCAGGTTGGTGAGGTTGGAGATCGACGTATTCTCGCGTTCGTAGAACTGTGCCTGCGTGGCGACCTCGCGCGTCGCCGCATCGTACGCCGTCGCGACCGTATAACGGGCATCGCGATCGGTCCTGACCCAGCGCGTCTGGTTGCTCAGGCTGAAATCGCGGGAGAAGTCATGCTCGATGCGGGCCATGGCGGAATGGGAGACGGTATCGTCATGATCCGAGGCCAGGCCATAGAAGCGGTCGCGATCGTCTTCGTCCACGGTGCGATCGAAGCGGACCATGTCCTCGATGAATGCTGCCGGAATGCCCCAGTCGGGCAGATCTTCCTGCTCCAGATACTGATAGCCGAGGACCAGGCGCGTCGGGCCGTCCAGGCCGAAGGCGAGTGACGGAGCAACGCCCAGGCTGTTGTGCTCGGCCATCTGCCGACCGGCGACGCCGCCTTCCTGCATCAGCAGGTTCATCCGGATCGCGGTGCCGTCGCCGACGATTCGGTTGACGTCGAGCGCGGTGCGCAGGCGATGCTCGGAATCGTACTCGTCGAAACCGTAGCCGATGGATGCCGTCTGGCTGTCGCGCAGCTGCGGCGTCTTGGTTTCGATGTTGATGTAACCGCCAGCACCGCCGCGTCCATTGTCCGCTGCTGGACCCTTCACCACTTCGACCTGTTCGACATTGAAGACATCGCGGCGATAGTTGCCGGAGTCGCGTGTACCGTCGACAAATATGTTGCCGCTGGTATCGAAGCCGCGCAAAGTGAAGTTGTTGGTGTTGGTGGAAAACCCGTTCTCACCGGCGCTGAAGCTGATGCCGGGAGTGTTGCGCAGCACATCGGTCAGGCTCTGTGCGCCCTGTTGCGTGAACAGCTCGGAAGGGATTACCTGTACCGTCTGCGGCGTGTCGAGGAGGGGGGCGGTGAACTTGGGCGAGGCGACCTGCCCCGGCTGATCAGGCGCCGCCTGAACGGAGAGCGAACGCAGCGTCACGACATCACCCGCCTCCTGTGCCTGGACCTCCGTTCCCGCGAGGCCGCCGCCACTGGCGCACAGTATCGCGGCGAGCAAGGGTTTGATTCGATTGTTTCTTTCGGCGCCTAGAGTTTTCATGTGTCTTCCAAGTTTGCGGAGTTGTCGTTTGGGCGGGTGATCGCCGGCCAGGCCAATATGTGTTGCTTTGAAAGCAAAGCGCAATGATAATGATTGTCATTAGGCTTGGCAATAGGGCAGGCCGACAGCGGCCCATCGGAATGACGAAAACGGGAGCAGTCAGATGATGCAGCGAATTCCCCGGGTGTTGAGCCCGGAACAGGTGCGCCAAAGCCGCGCTGCGCTGGAGGCGGCGAGCTGGAGCGATGGGCGGCTCACCGCCGGGCATGCCGCGGTGCGGGTGAAAAGCAATCTGCAACTCGCCCACGATGATCCGGTGGGTGCCCGTCTGGGCGATCTCATTCTGGACATACTGGCAAAGAATTCACTCTTCATGTCCTCGGCATTGCCGCTGCGTGTCCTGCCGCCGCGCTTCAATCGCTACGAAGGTGGAGGCGCCTACGGCAACCACATCGATAATGCGATCTTCGCCGTGCCGGGTACGCCGCACCGGGTACGCTCTGATATCTCGGCCACACTGTTCTTCAGCGAGCCTCAGGAATACGAGGGCGGGGAGCTGGTGATCGAGGATACCTATGGCGCGCATACCGTGAAGCTTCCGGCAGGGGACATGGTGATCTATCCCGGCCACAGCCTGCATCGTGTTACGCCGGTGACGCGTGGCACGCGCTTCGCGGCCTTCTTCTGGATACAGAGCCTGATTCGTGATGACGGTGAGCGGGCCTTGCTGTTCAGTCTGGACAATGCCATCCAGGATGTGGCGCAGGCGCTGCCCGATCATGCCGTGTCTGGCCAGCTGCTCGGTGTCTACCACAATCTGCTACGTCGCTGGGCGGATACCTGATCATGAATGATGTCGCCGAGGGCTTGCGGGGGCGCGGACCGTTGCCGCATATCCCGCCCGATGTGGTGGCGCTTGCCGATTACGAACGTCTCGCGCGGCGCCAACTCGATCCTCGCGTTGCCGCCTGGCTCTTCGGCGGCGCTGCAGACGAACATACGCTGGAAGAGAATTGCGCTGCCTTCCGGCGGCTGCGCCTGAAGCCGCGCGTGCTTTGCGGACTCGAAGGCGGGGATACCCGCCTGACGCTGTTAGGGCAGCAACTGGATTACCCCGTTCTGCTGGCGCCGATCGCGCATCAGCGTCTGGTTCATCCCCAGGGGGAACTGGCGATGGCGCTGGGCGCTGCGGCGGTCGGCGCCACCATGGTGGTCAGTACGCAGGCCAGCATCTCCCTGGAGGACATCGCGAAGCGGGCAGTGGCGCCGCTGTGGTTCCAGCTCTACGTGCATCCGGATCGCGGCATCACCCGCGATCTGGTCGCGCGTGCCGAGAATGCCGGGTACCGGGCGCTGGTACTCACCGTCGATGCACCGGTCGCCGGCATGCGCAATCGTGAACAGCGCCTCGGCTTCGCCATGCCGGAGTGGGAAGTGGCCGCGAATCTGAAGGATGCGCCGCCCGAGCCCGCCGTCATCTCCCGTGCGGGGGAGAGCCCGATCTTCGCCGGTCCGTTGCCGGCGGCGGCGCCGCGCTGGGCGGATGTCGAGTCGCTGCTGGCATCCACGCGTCTGCCGGTTATCCTCAAGGGAGTCCTGGCGCCCGAGGACGCGGAGCACGCCATTGCTGCGGGCGTTGCCGGGATCGCCGTTTCCAACCATGGGGGGCGCACGCTGGACACCTTGCCCGCGACCATCGACGCCTTGCCTGCCATTGCCGAAGCCGTTGCCGGACGCGTGCCCGTGCTGCTCGATGGAGGAGTGCGGCGAGGAACCGATGTCTTCAAGGCGCTCGCACTCGGTGCCACGGCGGTGATGGTCGGGCGTCCCTGCGTGGCCGCGCTCGCGGTTGCCGGCGCCGCCGGCGTGGCGCATGCGCTGCACATTCTCCGCGCGGAACTCGAGGTAGCCATGGTGCTGGCGGGTTGCAGGAGGCTTTCGGATATAGACCGATCCCGAATCTGGTGACGCTCCTCACGCGCCCGGATCCGGGTCGTTGACCCCCCCGGCCGCTGTGCTATCTTCATAGTCCCCTGCGGTCAGCGGGCATGCCACGCCAGCCATGAAACCTTGGATTTATCTTTCAGCGGCCATCATCGCCGAGGTCGCCGCAACGTCTGCCCTGAAATCGAGTGATGGGTTCACCCGGCTGGTGCCGTCGCTGGTGGTGGTGCTGGGATATGCCATTGCCTTCTATTTCCTTGCTCTGTCGCTGCACTTCATTCCTCTCGGCATCGCCTACGCAGTCTGGGCCGGGCTAGGCATCGTGCTGATCGCGCTGATCGGCTGGCTGGTGCACGGCCAGGCGCTGGACCTCCCAGCGATCGCCGGAATGTCTTTGATCATTGCCGGAGTCGCGGTGATGCACCTATTCTCGCGTACAGCGGGACATTGAATGCCGCCCGGAAACGGCCGATAGATGCCGGGTATCCCTGATCGTGCATCACCTTTCGCGATAATTCACCGGAGACGAACCGCACATATGCTGAACAGGACCAAGACTCCCGCGATCGCCATCGCCGCGCTGCTGTTGCTCTATACCCTGATCGGCTTCCTGGCCGTGCCGGCGCTGGTGCGCTCGCAGGCGATCGACTATCTGCGCGAGAATCATGAACTCGCGCTGGCCATCGACAAGCTGCGTTTCAATCCCTACACGCTGCATGTGCGGGCCGAGGGAGTGAGGCTGGATGATGCCGGCGGTGACCGGCTGCTGTCCTGGGATGCGCTTTCGGTGAATATGGGCTGGCGTTCGCTGTGGGAACGCGCGCTGGTGTTCCAATCGATCGCTTTGAGCGGTCCTTTCGTTCATGCCGAACTGCAGGCAGATGGCGCCCTCAATCTGGTCGAAGCCTTCGCCCGGGGCGAAGCACCGCAAGAGGATGAGCCGGCGGATGAAGGCGAGGGTGTCGCCATCGTCGTCGACGAGTTCGTGCTGGATGGCGGAACCGTGCGCTTCAGCGATCTGGCGCGCGGGTTCGATCGCAGCTTCGGGCCGCTGGCGCTGCGTCTGCACGATTTCTCGACGCGACCGGGGGAACCCTCGGAGCTCGTCGCCCTGCGCATCGCGCTGGGCGAGCGCGGCTCGCTGACGGTCATGGGCGACGTGGCGGTTACTCCGCTCGCGTTCGATCTCGACCTGCACGCCGAAGACATTCCCCTTGCCATTGCGCAGTCCTATGTCCCGGATACCCTCGCCGCCGAGATCGCGGACGGCGCGCTGGGGTTCAGGCTGCGGGCGATGCAGGGCGCGCAGACGCCGCTGATCGCTCTGCGCGGAGACGCGTCGATTGCGGCGCTGGCGATCGAAGTCGCGGACCGGGATGATCCCGTGCTCGCCTGGCGCGAGCTCGCGCTGCGTGGCATCGAATTCGATCTGGCGCCTGACCGGCTGGCCGTCGCCGAGGTTGAAATCGACGGCTTCGATTCCGTTTTCCGCATCCACGCCGACGGCACCACCAACGTCGGTCTGCTGCTGAATGCCGGCCAGGAGGACGGAGAGACCGCCGATGAAGAAGACGGAGCCGGAGCCGCGCAGGACAGCGCCGAGGACGGCATCGGCGCCGACGCTGATGCGATGGATGTATTCCCGTTCAGCGTGGGCCGTGTCGCCATCTCGGACTCCAGGCTGTTGTTCAACGACCGGCAGATCAGACCAGCGGTGTCGATGCATATCCAGAGCCTGGCGGGCGAGATCACCGGCATTTCCTCGGTGCCCGGTGCCCGGGTCGAGGCGAAGCTCACCGGCCGCGTCGGCGACCATGGCGGCGCCGATATCGATGGTCACGCGGTACCGTTCGCCGAAGCGCATGATCTGGAGGCGGACGTCGCGTTCAGCAACGTCGAGATGACGGAGTTCTCGCCGTACGCGGGACGATTCGCCGGCTACGAGATCGCGCAGGGAAAGCTGTTTCTGGACCTGCGCTATACCCTGGCCGGCAGTCGCCTCGAGGGCCAGAATCGCGCTCTGTTCGATCAGTTCGAGCTCGGTGACCGGGTGGAAAGCGAGGATGCCACCTCACTGCCGGTCAAGTTCGCGTTGTCGCTGCTGCGCGATCGCCATGGGCGCATCGACATCAGCCTGCCGGTCGAGGGCGACATCGATGCGCCGGGCTTCCGCTTCGGCCATCTGATCGGGCAGGTGCTGTTGAATACGCTCACCAAGATCGTGACCGCGCCGTTCTCGTTCATCGCCAGCGTCTTCGGCGGTGGTCCGGATATGGAGTATGCGCAGTTTGCCGCCGGAAGCGCCGATCTGGCGGCGGAGGAGCGGGAAAAGATCCTGCCACTGGTCGCAGCGCTGTCCGAACGTCCATTGCTCATCCTGGAGATTCAGGGTTGGACCGAGCGAGAGCAGGACAGCGAGGTGCTGCGTCAGGTCCGACTCGCCGATGCGCTGGCTGCCGTGGCCGCAGCCGGCACTCCTGCCGAAGAAGTGTTGCGCACCGCATATGATGCGCAGTTCGGCGACGGCGCCGCGGACGCGCTCAGGAGCGAACTGGGGGCGGCGCTCGAGCAGGCTTCAGCGGATGCTCCCGACGAGGCAGCGCCGGGGAGCCAGGGGGCGGAGGGAGGCGAGGCCGGAGAGGCTGAGCTGGATCGCCGTCTGCAGGACGAGTTGCAGGCGCGCCTGCTTGCGGCGCAAGCGGTAAGCGACGATGAACTGCTCGCGCTGGCCTTCGCCCGCGGGCGCGCGGTGATGGCGGCGCTCATCGATGCCGGAGGACCCGCCGATCGCATTTTCGTGCGCGGCGGCAAGATCGGCGGCGAGGGCGACGGTGCGCGCGCCAGGCTGATACTGGGCGCGCGCTAGGCCCATTGCCGCGGTTCGCGGCCGGAGGAGGTGGGATGCGCCCTGATTGTCTCCGTATTTGGTGCTTGTTATGGTACCGATGATGCCGCCGCGGTGATCCGACGCGGCTTCCGCGCGCAGGCAGAATCAGTCTCTGACAGCGGTGTGGAGGATGACATGGCGAAAAGCAGTGACATCGAGGTTTCCAAAGGCGGACAACAGCTTGGACACCGCATCTCCGATGGCGATCTGTGGGAGGTGATGGATCGGATGATGGACCGGTTCATGGGGGGGCGTGGCTGGCCAGGCATGTTCCGCGACTTTCCCGTTGCGCTGGAACGGCCGTTCGGCAAGCTGCCCCAGGTCGACGTGATCGACGGCGACAAGGAGATCAAGGTGCGGGCCGCGCTGCCAGGGGTCGAGCGTAAGGATCTGCAGGTGGATGTGACGGAGGACATGGTGTCGATACGCGGCTCGACACGACAGGAGAGCAAGGAGGAGCGGGAGAATTATTTCCGTTCCGAGTTGATGCGTGGCGAGTTTGCGCGGACGATTCCGCTTCCTGCCACCGTGGATAGCGAAAAGGCCCGTGCGACGTTCAAGGATGGAATGCTCGAGCTGGTGCTGCCGAAAACCGAGACGCGGCAGCGGCGCTCCATCGCCATCGAATGATTGCAGGGCGGCGCGGCGCCGGACGCCGCGCCGCCTTCCTCAGCGCAGCGGCTTGACGAATTTGAGCGTCATGCGGTCGCTCTCGCCGATGGCAAGATAGCGCTCGCGGTCATCATCGCCGAGCCGCAGCGTGGGTGGCAGGGTCCATACACCCTCCGGATGATCTTTCGTGTCGCGTGGATTGGCGTTGATATCCGAACGATCGACGAACTCGAAACCAGCCGCTTCGGCCCGCGCGATCACGTACTCCTCATTCACGTAACCGAATCGCGCCTTCGGATCCTGGGGGCGCTCGGGATCGCCGCGATGTTCCACTATTCCCAGGATTCCTCCCGGTTTCAGCGCCTGGTACACGGCGTCGAAAATCGCCTCGGTGGTCCCGGCCGCCATCCAGTTGTGCACGTTGCGGAAGGTGAGCACCATGTCAGCCGACTCCGGTGGCGCGATCCGGGTGTGGGCGGGTGGCGCGAGCACGGTGATCTTCACGTCGCCGTAAAGCGCCGGATCGGCTTCGACCTTCTGCCGGAACCTCAGCGCGGCGTTGCGGAAGAAGCCGACGCTGGAATCCGGGTCGAATCCCGCGGCGTAGTACTGGCCATGGTCGCGCAGGAAAGGCGCGAGAATGTCGGTGTACCAGCCCGCGCCCGGCGTCACCTCGACCACCGTCATATCATCGCGAATCCCCATCCACAGCAGCGTTTCCACCGGGTGGCGATGGACGTCACGGGCGCGATCGGCCTCGCTGCGGTGCTCGCCTTCGATGATCGTCCGCAGCTTGTGTTCGTTATCCGGCGCGGCCGCTGCCGATACTGACACGGCAAGGGAGAGCAGCAGTGCGACGCACGCGGTCACCGGGCTTCGGTTCGGTCTCATCGGATTTCCCGTCCTCGGCAAAGAGTTTGAAGTGAAAGAAAAGGAGGTCATGTATGCGACCATCCCTCATCTTCGCTCTTTTCACTTTCTCCTTTCAACTTTTCACTTTTCTATGTGGAATTCGGTTCGCCGGAAAGGGCAGGATATGCGGCAGGAACAGCTTCAGGCTCTGGATGAGCACCTCCTCGTCGACATCGGGCTCGCGCACCGCGCGTACGGTGAGTCCTTCGATGAAGCATTGCAGCGCGAAGGCGCGGGTGCGCACCTCCTCATCACAGAAGTCCCAGCCTGCCTGTGCGGCGGCTTGCCGGATCCATGCTTCGAAGTCCCCGCCGCGTACGCGCTGCGCCTCATCGAGAGCGCGCGCGATCTGCGCATCACGACTCGATTCGGCAGCCATCTCCAGGAACAGGACCGGATTCATGGCTCGGGGATCATGGCGTTTCCAGCTCTCGAAGAGATCGACGATACGCGACACCAGATCGCAGGCGGAACGCAGGCTGGCGATATCCGCCCGGACCTCTTCGTTCTGTCGTTCGATTATTGCGAGGATGATCGCGTTCTTGTTCTCGAAGTAGCGGTAGATCAATCCCGCGCTCATGCCGGCGCTGGCCGCGATCTCGGCCATGCTCGCGGCGTGAAATCCGCATTCGATGAAGCAGCTCTGGGCCGCACCGAGGATGCGGTTGCGCTGCATCGCGGCGCGGTCCTGCTGGCGCAGCGAGGAGGGCTCCACGTTGCGATCCTCCCCGATCACGCCTGCGTCTCGGTCTCCGCGGCGTCGGCGCGGTCAGCCCGCCGCCGGCCGAACACGCGCTGGATGGCAACAAAGAATACAGGCACGAAGAACAGGCCGAGGAACGCGCCGAAGATCATGCCGCCGAGCACGCCGGTACCGATGGAGTGCTGCGCGCCGGAACCTGCACCCGATGCGATGGCGAGCGGCAGGACGCCCATGCCGAATGCGATCGAAGTCATCAGGATGGGCCGCAGGCGGTCCCGTATGGCCTGCATGGTGGCCGTGATCACATCGCGTCCCTGCTGCATGTAGTCGGTCGCGAAGGCGATGATCATGATTGCGTTCTTGCTGGTCAGTCCGACCGTGGTCAGCATCGCCACCTGGAAGTAGACGTCGCGCTCGAGTCCGCGCAAGGTGGTCGCGAGCACGATGCCGAGGATGCCGAGCGGGGCGGCCAGCATGACTGCTGTCGGAATGGTCCAGCTCTCGTACAGCGCCGCCAGACAGAGGAACACGACCAGCAGCGACAGAGCGTAGAGCAACGGCGTCTGCGCGCCGGCCTGGCGCTCCTGATAGGAGAGGCCGCTCCACTCCATGGTGATGCCCTGCGGGAGTTCAGCCACCAGACGCTCGATCTCCGCCATCGCTTCTCCCGAGCTGACGCCGGGCGCGGCTTCGCCGTTGATCTCCACGGCGGAGATGCCGTTGTAGCGTTCGAGGCGGGGCGAACCATAGTCCCAGCTCGAGCTGACGAAGGCGGAGAGCGGCACCATGCGGCCCTCGTTGTTTCTCACCGACCAGCGCGCAAAGTCCTCCGGCACCATGCGATACGGCGCATCTGCCTGGATATAGACGCGCTTGACGCGGCCACGATCGATGAAGTCGTCGATGTACTGACCGCCCCAGGCTGCCTGCAGCGTGCTGTTGACGTCGGCCATCGACAGGTCGAGCGCGCTTGCCTTGGCCACGTCCACATGGAGCCGGAACTGTGGCGTGTCCTCGAGGCCGTTCGGGCGTACATTGGTAAGCAGCGGATTCTGTGCCGCGGCGCCGAGGAGCTGGTTGCGGGCGCCGATCAGGCCGTCATGGCCGAAATTGCCGGTATCCTTCAGGTGGAACACGAAACCACCCGAAGTGCCGAGCTCGGGCATGGGGGGTGGCGCGAACACGAACACGAAGGCGTCGCGGATCTGGCTGAGCGCCCCCATGGCGCGTCCGGCCACGGCGGAAGCGAACGTGTCGGGTTCGGTGCGTTCGCTCCAGTCCTTCAGTTTGATGAACGCCATGCCGGTGTTCTGCCCCGAGCCGCCGAAGCTGAATCCCTGCACGGTGAAAACCGATTCCACCAGCTCTCCCTGTTCGACCAGGAAGTGGTGTTCCAGTTCCTCGAAGGACTGCATGGTCCGCTCCTGCGTGGAGCCGACCGGCGCCTGCACCATGGAGAACAGCACGCCCTGATCCTCCGGCGGCAGGAAGGAGCTCGGCAGATTGACGAAGCCGATCACGGTGAGTCCGCACAGCAGCATGAATACTGTCAGGAAGCGGCCCATGCGGGCGAGCATGTAGCGCACCACGCCCTGATATCTGCTGCTGCCGGCGTCATAGGTGCGGTTGAACCAGCGGAAGAAGCCGCGCTCGCCGTGATGTTCGCCCTTGTTGAGCGGCTTGAGCATGGTTGCGCACAGCGCCGGCGTCAGTATCAGCGCCACCAGCACCGACAGTGCCATCGCCGAGACGATGGTGACCGAGAACTGGCGATAGATGACGCCTGTCGATCCGCTCATGAATGCCATCGGCACGAACACCGCCGACAGCACCATGCCGATCGCGACCAGGGCTCCGGTGATCTGTCGCATGGATTTGCGCGTCGCTTCACGCGGTGACAGGCCTTCCTCGCTCATCACGCGTTCCACGTTCTCGACCACGACGATGGCATCATCGACCAGCAGTCCGATGGCGAGCACCATGGCGAACATGGTCAGCATGTTGATCGAATATCCCATCGTGCTGAGGATCGCCAGGGTGCCGAGCAGTACCACCGGCACCGCGATGGTCGGGATCAGCGTGGCGCGGAAGTTCTGCAGGAAGAGGAACATGACCAGGAAGACGAGCAGAATCGCTTCGGCGAGCACGGTGAGCACGTTTTTGATCGCGGTGCGCACGAAGGGCGTCGTTTCGAAAGGAATGACGTAGGTCAGGCCGGTGGGGAATCCGGCTCGCATCGACTCCAGAGCTTCCTCGACGGCTGCCGCGGTCTCGAGCGCATTGGCGCCCGTGGCCATCATGATCGCGATACCGCTGGCTGGGCGACCGTTCTGCCGTGTGATGACGTTGTAGGACTCCGCGCCGAGCTCCACGCGCGCCACATCGCCGAGCCGCAGCGCCGAGCCGTCCGGATTGCTGCGCACGACGATGTCCTTGAACTGCTCGGGGTTCTCGAGGCGGCCCTGGGCGATGATGGTCGCGTTCAGTCGCTGTCCGGGCACGGCCGGGGTCGCGCCGAGCTGACCCACGGCAACCTGCCGGTTCTGTGACTCGATGGCTTCGATGATGTCGTTCGGCGTCAGTGCATAGCCGTCGAGCTTGTCCGGATCGAGCCAGATGCGCATCGCGTACTGCGACCCGAACACGCGAATGTTGCCGACGCCCGGCACGCGGCTGAGCGGGTCGACCAGATTGGCGGCGACGTAGTCGGCGATGTCGTCCTTGGCCATCCGTCCGTCCTCGGACACGAAGCCGACCACCATGAGGAAGCCGGTGCTGGCCTTGTTGACGTTCACGCCCTGTGCCTGCACTTCCTGTGGCAGCAGGGGCAGCGCCAGCTGCAGCTTGTTCTGCACCTGCACCTGCGCGATATCCGCATTGATTGCGTTATCGAAGGTGAGGCTGATGGAGGCGCTGCCGTCGGCCGAGCTGTTGGACGACATGTACAGCAGACCATCGAGCCCCTTCATGTTCTGTTCGATGACCTGGGTGACCGAGTCCTCGACCACCTTTGCCGACGCGCCGGGATAGGTCGCGCTGATGGTGACCGTGGGCGGCGCCACGGTCGGGTACATGGACACGGGCAGGCGGGTGAGCGACAGCACTCCCGCGAGCATGATGAGAATGGCGATGACCCAGGCGAAGATCGGGCGGCCGATGAAGAATTGCGGCATGGCGGCGCTCCGTCAGTCTGCCTGTTGCGCGGTTGCGGGCTCGGCCTCGGTGGGCGTGACCGGCGCACCTTCCTGGATCTTTTGCAGTCCGGCGACGATCACCCGGTCTCCGGGCTGAAGTCCGGCCGATACCAGCCACTGATCGCCGATGGTGCGGCTGACTTGCACCTCGCGGCGCTGCGCGGTGCCTTCCTGGCTGACCACCATCGCCATCGCATTGCCCTTGGGGTCGCGCATTACTCCCTGCTGGGGTACCAGCAGTGCGTCGGGAAGCGTGATGTTGGTGAGCACGGCGCGCACGTACATGCCCGGCATCAGCAGCCGCTCGGGATTCGGCACCACGGCGCGCAGCGCGAAGCGGCCGGTCGATGGGTCGACCGCGACGTCGGCGAAGGTCAGTTTGCCCTCGAGCGGGTAACGGCTGCCGTCTTCGAGCAGAATGGTGATGGGGGCGCCTGCGGTGGTGCCGCGCGCCGCACCGCTGTCGAGCGCGCGCCGCAGCTGCAGCAGTTCGCTGCTCGACTGGGTGACGTCGACATAGATGGGGTCGAGCTGCTGCACCGTGGCCAGCGGCAAATCCTGGTTGGCGGTGACCAGCGCGCCTTCGGTGACCATGGACCGACCGATGATTCCGTCGATCGGAGAGGTGATGCGGGTATAGCCGACCAGCACTTCGTTGCGTTCGACCGCGGCTTTGGCGACGCCCAGATCACCTTCGGCAACGCGCAGGTTGGCGACGGCGGTTTCGTAGTCCTGTTGACTGATGGCCTTGACCGTGACCAGTTCCTCGGCGCGCTTCGCCTGCAGGCGTGTCTGCTCGACCGCTGCCTCGGCACGTGCCTGAGCGGCGCGCGCGCTGCTCAGATCGGCCCGGTAGGTGTCGTCCTCCAGACGATAAAGGATCTGTCCGGCCTTGACCCGGTCGCCTTCCTCGAACAGTCGCTCCCTGACGATGCCGGTTACTTGGGGGCGCACCTCGGCGACGCGCAGGGAATTGGTACGGCCGGGAAGTTCACGGCTCAGGGTCACCGGCCGGGCTTCCAGCGTCACCACCGTTACCGGCGCCGGCCCGCTCTGTTGCGACATCGCTGGGGGTTCTCCGCCACAGGCGGCGAGCAGAATGACCAATGCAAGAGATACGAGGGAACTCACACGAACCGGGTTGCGCATGGGAAGCAGACTCTGGGTTGGGGATTTCTGAGCACGAAAGTCGGAGAAGAATGAACGATCATTCACTTTCTGTCAATCGAATGCCGGGGTTCATTGACCCGATCCATCGCGTTCGATGCGATGCATCCGGCGAGGGAGGCTCGCGGTGGGGGTGTTTTCTGGTCCGCCGATAGACTCGGTTCGCACTGGGCGGCACAGGCGCAGGATATCGCTCGATATGCGATACGCGGTATTTTCCCCTGTAAATATAAGGTATTCGCGGTTTGACGCTGTCCGCGCGAACTCTCTAGACTGAATGCGGCTCCGGAGGGAGCCCATTCCTGAATGCAGAAACGAGCAAGGAGACGCGATGAAACGAGTAGTACTGTGCGCCGCAATGGTGGCTTCGATGCTGTCGGCCCTCCCGGCGATGGCGCAGGGTCCCAAGCCCGAAGACGTCATCGAATTCCGGCAGGGTGTGTACAAGGTGATCGGCTGGTACTTCGGGCCGCTCGGAGCGATGGCCAAGGGCGACATGCCGTTCGACAGCCAGGTCGCCGCGCGCAACGCCGGCATCGTGGCCGACATGAGCAAGATCGCGCCTGATGCCTTCGTGCGTGGCTCCGACGCTGGCGAAACCGCGGTTCTCCCTGACGTCTGGTCCAAGTCGCAGGACTTCGACAAGGTCATGACCAACTTCCAGCAGCAGAGCGCCAAGCTGGCCGAAGTCGCGCAGTCAGGCGATTTCGATGCCTTCCGCGCGCAGGTCGGCGAAACCGGCAAGGCGTGCAAGGCGTGCCACGACGACTTCCGCAAGAAGCGTCGCTGATCAGTTCACCAGTAGCCAGACGGCACCCGCGACGATGGCCAGCAGCGCCAGCGCCAGAGCGGGGCGGAAAGGAGTGGCGGGCGCTGCAAGGGCGCCCGCCACTTTTTTGTAGCCGGTGAACATCGGTGCGATGAGGTTTTCGCGGCGGTGAAGCAGGTGATAGAACACTGCGACGATGTGCAGTCCGGCAAGCGTCAGCAGCGCGTTGAAGTTGTAGTGATGGATCATGGTCAGCCAGTCGCTGGTATCCTTGCCAACCAGGCCATAGAGCGGTCCCTCGGTAAAGATGTCATCGTTGGCGAACAGGCCGGTGCCAGCCTGAACCAGCAGGCAGGTGATCAGCAGGACGATGTTGATGCCGCCGAGCGGCGTGTGGCCGATGACCCGCACGCCACTCTCGCGCCGATGCAGCGTGAACAGGTCGGTGATGATCGCGCGCGGGGCGTGCAGGAAACTGGTGAAGCGCGCATAGCTGGTGCCGACGAAGCCCCAGGCGATGCGCACCAGGACCAGGGTGAGCATCGTATAGCCCGACCACATGTGGTATTCCATCATGTTTCCGCCGACCGTCCCTGCGTACCAGGAAAATGCGATCAGCCCCAGCAGGCTCCAATGGAAAATTCTTACCAGCGGGTCCCAGACATAGACTCGACGGTGATTGCTGCGCTCGTTTGTCTGCATCTTCATTCCTGAATTACCTGTAGTGCATCAGTTGTCGTGTGTTTGCGCCGTATCCGGCCGCGCCCGAGTGCCAGCCCTAAGGGCAACAACGCTTGGTTTTTGCGTCCTGGCATGCGTAACCTTGAGCCCCGGGGGGCTGAATCGGAGAATCCCATGGCGCTGACGACGATCGAACTGGCGCGGGCGAGAGAAGCCACGTCACTCCTGCTGGACGAATTGGGTCTCAAGGCTTATCTGTTCGAGGTGGATATTGCGGATGGGCAGTGGCTGGTCAAGGTAGATTGCGCGCTTGATGGTGGCGGCTGGCAGACCGTGGTTCTTCCTGCCCGGGAAATCCCCCTCGTCATTACCGGCGATGACGCCGCGCGCCGCCGGTTGCTTGCGTCCTGGCGCGAAAGGCTTTCCGCCTGCCGGATCTGATCTGTTGTCCTTTTCTCATTCCGAACAATCGTAGCCGAGCAGCGAGAGTCCCTCCGCCAGGTAATCGGCCACCAGTGGCGTGGACAGCAGGTAGTCGGCTGTGCGCGGCGTCCAGTCGCGGCGTGCTTCCTCCAGCCCCGAATCCCACTGATCCGCCGTGAAATCCCCGCGCCCCAGCCACATCAGGGCAACCGCGGCGACCTGCTGGTCCGGCTCGAGATCGTCAACGGCGGCGCAGAACTCCTCATAGGTCGGGTCATCGGCATGATCCGCGAGCACCATGCGACCCACATCGTCATCGGAAGGACTGAGTGGCGGCTCGGGTATGACGACCCCCTCCTTGGTGTGAAATTCCCGCGCCTTGTCGATCAGGAAGCAGATGGTGATCGGATTGATCATCGGGAGTGCTTCATCCTGAGGCATTCGTGTCCTCCTGCGCAGAAGCGGACGTTGGGCGGCACGTTACAAGAGGTAGACCATCGGATCCGCGCGCGGTTCCGTGCGCGGTAGGCGCGCGCCGGAACCGATCGTCCAGGATCAACCCTTCGCGGACTTCGCGCCGCGGAAGGTCTCCGGATTGAGATGGTAGCGATGCAGCAGCTTGTACAGCTCGGTGCGGTTGCGCTGCGCCAGTCGCGCGGCCTGCGTAATGTTGCCTTCCGTCATCTTCAGCAACCGCATCAGGTACTCGCGCTCGAAATTGCGGCGGGCGGCCGACAGCGAGGGCAGGGCGCCGGTCTTCAGACGCAGCGCGCGCTGCACCAGACTGAGCGGGATCACCGCGGTGGTGCACAGCGTGGCGGAATATTCCACGACGTTCAGCAGCTGGCGCACGTTGCCGGGCCAGGGCGCTGTGACCAGGCGCTCCATCGCCTCGGGTGCGAAGGATTGCGCCTGGGTATCGCCATTTGCTGCGATCTCGCGCAGGAAGTGGTTGGCCAGCAGCTGCACGTCCTCGGGCCGTTCGCGTAGCGGCGGGATGTCCAGGCGCACCACGTTGAGGCGGTAGTAGAGATCCTCGCGGAACTGGCGCGCCTTCACCAGCTCGTCGAGATCATGGTGGCTGGCGGAGATGATGCGCACGTCCACCCGCACATTCGCGGTCGCGCCGACCGGACGCACCTCCTTCTCCTCGAGCACGCGCAGCAGCTTTGCCTGCAGCGGCAGGGGCATGTCGCCAATCTCGTCGAGGAAGAGGGTGCCGCCTTCGGCAGCCTGGAACAGGCCCTTGTGGTCCCGGGTGGCGCTGGTGAATGCGCCCTTGTTGTGGCCGAACAGCTCCGATTCGAGCAGCGACTCGGGAATCGCGCTGCAGTTGAGTCCGAGGAAGGGCCGATCGCGGCGCGGGCCGGCCTTGTGGATGGCGCGCGCCAGCAATTCCTTGCCGGTACCGCTTTCGCCGTGGATCAGCACCGCCGCGCTGCTGTCGGCGACACGCCGCGCCTGCTTCAGCAGTTCGTCCATCACGGCGCTGCGGCTGATTATTTCACTGCTCCAGGCGCCGCGTTCGCCGCCATTTTCGCTGGCGACGACGCCGCTGATGCGCAGCGCGCGATTGATGTGATCGAGCAGATCCTTGCTGTCGAACGGCTTGGTGAGGAAGGTGAAGACGCCTCTCTTGGTCGCTTCCACCGCTTCGGGGATGGTCCCGTGCGCGGTCAGGATGATCACCGGCAGGGTCGAGAAGCGCTCATGGACGATATCGAAGAACGCCATGCCATCCATGCCGTCCATGCGCAGGTCCGTCACCACCACCTGCGGCTGGCGTTCTTCGAGCAGGGACAGCGCGCTCTCCGCGCTATCGGCCGTCATCACTTCCCAGCCGGCAGTGTTCAGCCGGATGGAGAGCAGCCGCAGCAGATCGGGATCGTCGTCTACCAGAAGAATCCTTGGTCGCATGGTCATGCCGCAATTCCTTCCTGTCTAAGGTGCCTGTATCGGCTCGGGGCGGCCGCGTTCCCGAAGCTGCTCCTCGATCGCCTTCAGTTCATCGAGCTGACGCTGCAGCGTCTCATTCTGCGCCGCCAGCCGGCCGATGGCGCGCGCGCGTTCATCGAGGATCCGCAGCACCACTCGGGCAAGCGGGGCCAGCGCGTGCTCTGCGTCGGTCTCCAGCCGGCTGCGGATCTCGTCATTGATGCGGGATGCTGCTGCCCGGTCGTTGGTGCGCAGCGTGGTGAGTAGCCCGAGCCGCACGAGATCATCGAAGTCGGCGCTCGACTCATAGTCGGCTCTCGCTTGCTGGTACTGCCGACTACGCGCCTCGTCCGCCAGTTCGAGCCAGGCGTCGGCAAACTGTATCACGGCGGATTCGGCCGCGGCATCCGGCACACTGCTACCTTCGTCGCTCGGCGGCGAGGGAGTGCCCGGGGCGACGTCGGTCGTGTCGCTCGTCTCCGGCGGCTGCTGTCCGGTCGTCTGCGGAGGAGGGCTTTCGACGTCCGGCGGCAGGTCCGTCCGTTCGGGCGATTCGGGAACTGTCGCGCATGCCGCCAACGCCAGCAGGGCACCTACGGTCATGAACCTAAGGGAATTCCTCAGGTGGCTGGTCGGTCGCCTGTGGAGCCGGCTGTCCGGCATCGCAAGGCAGCGAGACTCTGAAGTGTGCACCGTGTGGGGTCGCAATGACCTCGATGGTGCCATGGTGCAGGTGGACGAATTCCCGTGTGATCGAAAGGCCCAGTCCTGTGCCCTTGACGGGGCCGCTTGCGCGTGCGCGTCCCTGGTAGAAGGCATTGAAGATTCTGCCTCTTTCATCCTCATCGACGCCGGGGCCTTCGTCCTCGACATCGATGACGGCGCGACCCTGGCGGCCGATCAGCGATACCGTTACGCGGCCGTTGACGGGTGAGTACTTTACGGCATTGGAGACGAGATTGTCCACCACGCTGCGCAGCTTGTCGCGATCTCCCGCCACCGCGACCGGTTCCACTCTCGTCTCTATGATTACCGACTTCGCACGCGCCGGAAGCCGGTAGCCGCTGATCACATCGCTGATGAGCTGATCCAGCGCCAGCGGCTCATGGCGGACACGCAGTACGTCCCGCTCCAGGATGCTGAAGCTCAGCAGATCCTCGATCAGCTTCTGCAGGCGCAGGCTGTTCTGGCGCAGCATCGCGGCGATTTCGGCCTGTTCCGTGTTCAGGGTTCCCACCAGCTGTTCACTGAGCAGTTCGCTGCCCTCGCGGATGGTCGTCAGCGGGGTCTTCAGTTCGTGCGACATGTGACGCAGGAACATCAGCTTCTGGTTTTCCAGCGTGAGAATGCGCCGCCGCATCCATTCGAGGCGTTCGCCGAGTTCGCGCAGATCGTTCGGTCCGCTGATGGCGATTTCGTGCTCGAACTGGCCGTCTCCGAGGCGTCGGATCGCCTGATGCAGGCGCCGCATCGGTTTGATGATCAGCGCGGTGAAGAGCATGAACAGGACGATGGCGAGCGGTATCAGGCTCATCGTCTGCCAGAAGAGCAGATTCTGCGCGCGTCGCGCGAGTTGTTGCAGCTCGTTGACGCTCTCGCCGATGAGGTTGCTGCTTTCGGCGAGAATCGCCCGCGCGGCGGAGTTTATCGTGGGAAAGGATTCGATCGCCGCGGCGATCGTCTGTGCGTCGGACGACGGGTCATCGAGCAGGCGAAAGACGGTTTGCTCGTGTTCGGCGATCGCCAGGATCTCGTTCTGCTGCGACGAAGGCAGATCCTGCAGTCCGCGCGCTATCCGCTGGAACTGGTGATGGCGATCGCGATACACCTCGAGCAGGGCACGATCATTCAATACCTGGAACTGGCGCGCGCTGCGCTCCATGGAGATGATGTGCTCGACGAGCATCCGGCTCGACTGGGTGGCTGCAACCGCTTCGAATACGCTCCTTTGCGCATGCTTGCTGAGGCGATCGACATTGATTGCGGCGGTGAGCAGGGCGACGATCAGCGGCACCATCACGAGGATGAAGCTGATCAGGATGAGCTGGAGAATCGATCGGGTTCTTAGAAAGCTCACACGCAGCCACGCCGTTTCGCCCGGCCGGTCTGCGATTTCCGGCACCCAGATGGCATGTGCGCAGAATAGCATACGGCATACCATGCCGGCAGGCGCGGCGCCTGCGCGCCGCGCCGTCCGTAAAGCGATCCGGGATCAGGGCTGTGAGCCGCTGGCTGGCGGCGGCGTGTTCATGTCGGATCCGGTCTGGCCGTCGCCAAACGTGGATCCGGTATCCGGCGCACTTTCCTCGGGCATGGTCGTCTGCGGCGTTGACATGGTGTCGCGGTCCATCGTCGAACCCGGCGGCTGTGTGTCGGTCTGCGGAGTCTGCCCGTCTCCACCGCTGCAGGCGCTCAGCATCAGCGCGAGGGCAGCGGCACCCATGGTGGCCATTGTTCGGTTCATCATGTTCTCCTGTCTGAATATTCGTCATGTGCGTGCCGCCTGACGATTCCGGCGGAAGGCCGGCCGGGCGTGTGCCCGTACCGGCCGATTCACCCGCGGATCGGTTGCCCGCCCGCTACTGCCTGCGATTACAAGCCACCATCGGTCGCGCCGGGGTCGCTACCCATGTCCGGGTCGCTACCCATGCCCGGGTCGCTCGGCATGCTGCTGCCGGGGTCGCTGGCGCTGTCATACTCATCCTGGCTCAGTGAACCGGAGCCATCGCTGTCAGCGTTATCCCAGTCCAGACTGATGCCAGCCGCAGCGGCTTCCTCGCGGCTGATCTGGCCGTCGGCATCGGAATCAACCTGGTCGAAGGATGGGCTGCTCGCGCCGGGTACCGGCGGCACATCGCTCTGGGCCATGACTTGTGCAGCAGCGAAGGTCAGGGCCGCCGCGGCGGCCAGGGCTATTACTGGTTTCATGAGACTCTCCTCTTCCATGAGTGAAATTGCGATTCGTTGGCTGAGGACAGGCCCGGCATTGCAGGTGCCGGCCCCCTGCCGGAACTACATGCTCGAGCCGGAGTCCTGCGTGGCGCTCTCGTACTCCTCGCGGGTCAGCGAGCCATTGCCGTCCGGATCGGCCTCTTCCCAGTTGATGCTGATGCCGGCCGAATCCGCTTCCTCACGCGTTACGTTACCGTCACCGTCGCTGTCTACCTCTTCGAAGCTTTTCTGGCTGCCGGCAACCGACTGCAGGCCCTCGGCATGCAGAGCTCCGGCCGCGCCGAAACCGAGAGCGATGGCAGCGGCTGCGGAAATGATGGTTTTCATGTGCATCTCCTCTTCGTGTGGATGAGATTCGATCGGGGCCGGTTGGCCCGCGTGTTCTGTAACAACTATCGTGCCACGGCACCGATCTCTATGTTTATCAGCGGGTTGAGAATGTCGATGCGCGTTCCTTCATGCGCAGACTGTCGGTGCGAAGCGACGGGGGAACAGCGGGCAATGCGCCAAGCGTCTGAAACGATGAGCGATGCGGTCTGTCGCGGGAGGGAGACGGGGGAAGAAACAGTCGAAAGAGGAAGAGAAAAAAAGAAAGAGATAAGGATGAAAGCGGAATCTATTCCCGTGCGACTACTTTCCGCTTCCTGCCTTCGTCCTTCCGTGTGCGCTATCTTCTTCTTCCGCCGCGCCGTTGCTTGCCGGCATCGTCGAAGCGTACGCGCAGCGCTTTGCCGCCGTATTCCTTGCCATCCAGCCCGGCGATCGCGGCGCGTGCTTCATGTCCTTCCATTTCTACGAAGCCGAAACCGCGGCATTTGCGCGAAAAGACATCGAAGGCGAGCTGCACCGAGCGCACCTTGCCGAATCCGGAAAAGAGTTTTCCCACATCCTCTTCGGAGATATCCTGGGGCAGATTACTGACGAACATTTTCTTCATGGCGCGCCTCCCGGTCGCTTCGTATTCGTTGTATGTGTATGCGCGTACCCGGAAGCGCGCTGGAAATGCGGTAAACCCGCGGCGACCGCTGGCCGCCGCGGGTGAGAGCGGCGGAGTCAGAGCTGAACGGAGACCTGCGTAGCCTGCGGGCCCTTGTTGCCGGTTTCGATTTCGAACGCTACGTTCTGGCCTTCCTGCAGCGTTCGGAATCCGCGTCCCTGAATTGCGGAGTAGTGGACGAATACATCCGCGCCACCGTCCGTGGGAGAAATGAAACCGTAACCTTTCGCTTCATTGAACCACTTTACCGTGCCTGTCTTCATCTAAATCACCTCTGTCGTCGAACGATCAAACCGTTCAATCGCAAGTCTCGTCACGTTCCATGGGAGTGTTGCGTGAGTTCGAACAGAAGAGCGGAGATGTTGCAATTGAACCTTCCTCCGGTAAAAAAAGCTCCGCGACGTACACGGGCCATGGCGACTATAGGCGCATCAATTGGTCATTGCAATACAGGAAAACCCTAAGGGAGGATGAGAGCAAGGAGGAAAGTGGAAAGAAAAAAGCGCGTTTTCCTTCATCTTTCCTCATTCACCTTGTCACCCGTCTCGGCGGCGAATGCATGCGGATAGATCACCAGATGGCGTCCGGGTTCGCTGCCGATGCTTTCGGCAATCAGGTGATGCCTGCTCGCCACGCGGTGCTGGAGTCTGCGCAGGGATGCCGAACGTGGCGCGAGCGTTACCGCCACGCCTTCGGACAGTGCGCGCTGTATGCCTTCCTCGGTTTCTCTGACGGCCGCTTCCGCTTCGCGCTCGTCGAAGCCGGGCATCAGGTTGAACAGATCGCGAAGGAGATGGCGAAGCTGCGCAGTGGAGTTCTTCTTCACTGCGTGCACGGTCGCACCGCTGGCCTGGGCAATGCGCTGCAATCGACTGTCCCCGGTACGCGAGCGCAGCGTGATGATGAGTTGCGCGCGCTCGGGCCGATTGACGACGCGGGCATCGATCTGAAGGTCCCTGATCACTCGCTCCAGGATGTCGCGGCCGAAGGCGTACGGGAAAATCCGTACCGTT
This sequence comes from Gammaproteobacteria bacterium, assembly GCA_034002745.1. Classification (GTDB taxonomy): domain Bacteria; phylum Pseudomonadota; class Gammaproteobacteria; order SZUA-140; family SZUA-140; genus JAITWN01. The sequence goes on along the minus strand of JAVEZY010000006.1, from coordinate 43,861 downwards.
CCGCGCAGATCGCCGGTCGACAGTGGCCGGCCCTGAACGCCGGGTGCGCGCGCGGGGCGCTGCATGGCCATCGGTGTTTCGATCGCCTGTTCTCCCTCGGGTGTGCGTCGCAAGCCACGCGGCGGTGAGCCGCGCAGCAGATCGTCGACGGCCTGCGCGGTATCGGCATGTACGATCAATTCCTCGTGACCGACGATCTCGACCACCGCAGTGAAGGTGGGCGGCGCCTTGCGCTCGGAGATCGTCTTCTGGGTGCCGCGGATGCGGGCTTCCTCGTCGCCGAGCGTCACCGTCTGCACGCCGCCGATCAGATCAGACAGCACCGGATTGCGCACCAGGTTGTCCAGCGTGTTGCCGTGCGCGGTACCGATCAGCTGAACGCCGCGTTCGGCGATGGTGCGGGCGGCGAGCGCTTCGGCCGCGGTGCCGATCTCGTCGATGATGATGACTTCCGGCATGTGGTTCTCGACCGCCTCGATCATGACCGCATGCTGCGCTTCGGGCGACGCGACCTGCATGCGCCTTGCGCTGCCGATGGCGACATGAGGGATATCGCCGTCACCTGCAATCTCGTTGGAAGTGTCGATGACGATCACGCGCTTCTGGAACTCGTCGGCGAGCACGCGCGCGATCTCGCGCAGCTTGGTGGTCTTGCCCACGCCAGGTCGGCCGAGCAGCAGCACGCTCTGGCCGCCCTCGATCAGGTCGCGAATGAGGTCGATGGTGCCGAACAGGGCGCGGCCGACGCGCAGGGTGAGCCCGACGATGTCTCCGCGCCGGTTGCGGATCGCGGAAATCCGGTGCAGCGTGCCTTCGATGCCAGCCCGATTGTCACTGCCGAAGGCGCCGATGCGAGTGATGACGGCGCTGAGGTCGTTGCGGGTGATCGCCGTTGAAGCGAGGTCCACGGCCCGCCCCGGAAGACGGGCCTGCGGAGGACGGCCGAGGTCGAGCACGATTTCGAGAAGCTGGTCGCCGGCGTAAGGTCGAACGCTTTGCTGCAGCGTCTCCGGCAGGGTATCGATCAGGAGCCGGAGGTCGTCGGTGTGCGGTTTTACGGTCATTTCGGGCGGGCGAGGTTTGCCGTCCCTCCTGTCGCTGGGCGCGTGCAGCGCCGTTCAGAACTGGATCTTGCCGCCTCCCGGCAGACCGCCAAGACCCGGTCCCGCGTCCGGAATGACGATCTGGGACGCGGCTTCGCGCCGCATTTCGCGCAGTTCCTCGATCGTCTGTTCCGCGGCCTGGCGGGCGCCATCGCCGAACGCTGCGATCGCTTCCTCCAGCGAAGCGGCCGGAATTTCGAAGCTGACGGGCAGGGCGCCGACGGGAGTCAGGATCTGGGTCTGACCCAGATAGATCACCGGCCGACGCGCATCATCGGCCCCGCTTCGATCGACCGGGGTCAGGCGCCTGACCGTACCGACGCGCCGATCCGTATAGATCTCTTCACGGTAGAGGTCGTCGGCCTCCATGCTGAAATCACTGCTGTCCTGGGGGGCGTCGTGCTTCACCGGTCGTGCTCCGGACAATAGGGGAATTCGTTCCAAGGGTAGCAGGAAAGCGCGAAAGGGGGGAAGTCCGCGCCTGGTTCATTGGCAGCCGGCAGCGGCGGCGCTAATATGATCCGATCGTTGACATGACCTGCTCGATGGCGCTGCCTGCGCGGAGGAAGACGGTGATCGAAAAAATCGTATCCGGCGGCCAGACCGGCGTGGATCGCGCCGCTCTCGATATCGCGCTGGAAAGAGGTATCGCCTGCGGCGGCTGGTGCCCGGCCGGCCGTCATGCGGACGATGGCGTGATTCCCGAACGCTATCCGCTGCAGGAAACGGCGGAGATGGATCACACCATACGCACCGAACACAATGTGCGCGACTCGGACGGTACGCTGATGTTGTACCGGGGCGCTTTGCAGGGCGGCACCGCGTACGCCGTGCTGATGGCGCGTCATCTCGGGCGCCCCGTCCTGGCGTTCAACCTGGACGAGACGTTCGACGTCGATGCGGCGCTCAGCTGGATGCGTGGCAACCGCATCCGCGTATTGCATGTCGGTGGACAGCGCGAATCGAGCTGTCCGGGAATCTATCAGGCGGCGAAGCGCTGCCTGGAAACGCTGCTCAACCGTCTCGAAGAGGGTGGATGATGCATTCCGATCCGGTTCCACCGAGCATCGACGCCTGGCTGCGCAGCAACCTGCTCATCAACCGCTTCTGCACCCAGAACGGATGGATCGACGACGATACATTGCGCTATGAGGTGTCGCGCAGCAATGACGACTGGACCCGCGTCAACATCCATTTCACGGAGCTGGTGATGGAAGGCTCCGGCTGCGTCGCCGACCGCGTGAACTGCTTCGGGCAGGTCGATCTGCGACTCGACGAGCGGGCTTGCGTCCTGGAGGCGAGGCTCGCCTGAAGCGGGGTGATCGGGGCTGGCGCCCCGCGTGACGTGCGCGGCACCCACGAACGCAGCCTCACGCCATCTTCTTCCTCCCGCTTCTCTACAGCAATGCCTCGATCTGATCTTCGATCGGGGCGCGCTTGCGTTCCACGTCCAGGCTCAGCTGCAGCTGGGTCGCGGCTCGCGCCAGGTTCTGTCCGGGATAATCGATGCGGAAGTAGCGATCGCCCGCGAGGTGATCGGCGAGGAAACGCACTCCCAGCTCGAAAGGGATCAGGTGCAGCGCGGCAAAGAGGTCTGTGGTGCGTATGCTCCGCGCGGCGTCCCCGGCCGCTTCGAAGTAGCCCGCGAGTCCGGCGCTGCACATCTCGAGTTCGTAAGCCACCTCGCCTTCGGTCCCTGCTTCTCCTGCGCGATTGCAGCATGAGCGCAGGCAGTCGGCGATGTCGTGATGAATCACACCCGGCTTGACCGTATCCAGATCGATCAGGCTCACAGCCACGTCGCGTTCGGCGTCGAACAGCACGTTGTCCAGTTTGGGATCGCCGTGAACCACCTGCGGCCGGATGGTGCCGGCGACGAGCGCGCGCTCGATGAGGTCGGCGCGGCTGCGGCGTTCGTCGATGAAATCCAGCCAGGGAGCGGCATTCTTCAGGCGCGACGGTTCGGCCTGTGCGAGCGCATCATTCAGCCGCGCAAGGTGACGCGGGGTGTTGTGAAAGTCGGGACGCGTGTCATGCATGCGCGACGGATCGAGGTCGAAGAGCAGGGCGTGGAAGCGCCCGAGGATGCGGCCGGCCTCGCGCGCATGCCCGGGGTGCTGCGGGCGATGATGGCTGCGCGTACCCTCGATGTAGCTCATCGCCCGCCACGCGCTGCCTTCCTCGTCGATATGCAGGAGCGCTCCCGAGCGTGTCCGGTAGATGAATGGAAATAGCAGATCGCTCCTGCCCGCGTGGGCCTCGGCATGAGCGAACAGCGTGCTCAGGTTCTCCATGATCAGATCGGGGCGCGGAAAGGCGCGGCGACTGATGCGCTGGAGGATGGCGTGCGGCGTCGCAGCGTTTTCCAGGTCGACGACATAAGTATCGTTGATGAGGCCGCGGCCGTGGGGGCGTACGTTTCCCACGCGGCCGGGCAGGTCGAACTCGCGAGCGACAGCAAATGTGCTCGTGATGGAGATCCCCGGATTCATGAATCCTCTTCCACGGAAAAACGCAGCGAGCGCAGATTCTCGTCCTCGCCCCAGCCCAGGCGATCGGCCGCGAGCAAGCGGGGCCAGCGCATCCATCCGGCCATTTCCGGCTTCCAGAACAGAGGCTCGATCCAGCCGAACTCGTCCCGGGTGAAGCCGGCCGGTACCTTGCGTTCGATGAGCGCCTTGATCATTGCTCTTTCCACGGATTCGGCCTCGACCACGGCATTGCGCTCGAGTTCCGGGCGCTCGTAGAAGGCAGTGACTCGATAGCGTCGCATGCGCGCTTGAGGGGGCATGTCGCACATTCTATGGGTAACCGCGCCGAAGAAGAAGCGCGCGGCGGCTCCGCGCGGGCGCGTGCTAGAATGACGCATGATGAGTGCCTCGCGCTGCCACGACTTCTTTCCTCGTCCCCCGCGCCGATGAGCGGTCCGCGACTGCATCACGTCAGTGTTCTGGTGTCCGACCTGGATCGCGCTCTTCGCTTCTATGAGGGGTTGCTCGGTCTGCAGCAGGTGCAGCGACCCGAGCTCGGTTATCCCGGCGCATGGCTGTCGCTCGGCGACCAGCAGATCCATCTGCTGCGGCTTCCCGGGCCGGAGGCGGATCGAACGGTGCCGGTGGGAAGGGATCGGCATCTTGCGCTGGCGGTGGAGGATCTCGAGGAGGTGATGGGCCGTCTGGAGGATGCCGGGCTGGCGCTTGCCCGCAGCCGCTCCGGACGCGAGGCGTGCTTCTGCCGCGACCCGGACGGCAACGGCATCGAACTCATCGCAATGCGCTGAAGGTGAGAGATCAATCCGCGGAAGGAGGCGAAGTCTTGGATAAGGACAAGAAGATCCGTCGGTTACCGGAAGCCTACCGCAACGAGGCTTTCCTCGGCAGCAGTGGAGCGCGTCCACTGCGCATACTTTCCGAGTACCTCGAACCCGACGGCCGGTTTCGTCACTATGCCGTGGAAGACACCATCGTCTTCATGGGCTCGGCGCGGCTGCTGTCGCAAAGCGATGCCGAGGCGGCATTGCGCCGGGCGCGGGAGAGCGGCGGTGATGTGGAGGCCGCCGAGCGCGACCTGGAAATGGCGCGCTACTATGAGGCCGCCCGGGAGCTTGCGTTTCGCTTCACGGAATGGTCGAAGCAGCTCGGCGATGAGGCGCGCCGGTTCGTGGTCTGCACCGGCGGCGGTCCCGGCATCATGGAGGCGGCCAACCGCGGCGCATCCGAAGCGCGCGGCATGAACATCGGACTCACGATCTCCATCCCGATCGAGGAATTCGACAACCAGTACGTCACGCGCGAGTTGTCGTTCCACTTCCATTACTTCTTCATGCGCAAGTTCTGGTTCGCCTATCTGGCCAAGGCGGTGCTGGTATTCCCCGGCGGCTTCGGCACGCTGGACGAACTGTTCGAGCTGCTGACCCTGATACAGACGCGGAAGATGCGCAAGCACCTCCCGATCGTTCTGTTCGGGACCAAGTTCTGGCGCGAAGTAGTCAACTTCGATGCGCTGATCCGCAGCCGCACCATCAGCCCGGAGGATGTGGATCTGATGTTCTTCACCGACTCTGTCGATGAAGCCTATGACTATGTCGTGCAAAAGCTGCAGGAGCACGCGCAGTCCGAGCGCGGGCCGCGGCTGTGAGGGAAGTCGGGAAGCAAAAGTTGAAGGAAGAAGAAAGACCTGGACTATGCCGGCCAGCGGATGCCAGGGGAGGGGGCAGACCCTGTTTGCCACCCGATGGCAGGAGCCTCATCCGCCGGACAGAACGCCTTCGCTTCGCGCAGTCTCAAGCCGCGGTCTGACCCCGGCGGGGGCCCGGCTCCTTGCCCTGTTTTTCAACTTTTCACTTTTCACTTTCGTTGCTACTATCGCGCTTCCCCTGCGCAGGTGGCGGAATCGGTAGACGCGCTGGTTTTAGGTACCAGTGGGGCAACCTGTGAGAGTTCGAGTCTCTCCCTGCGCACCAGTAGGCTTTAGATATCGGGGCGGAGACGCATTTTTTTTCATCCCTGCGGCAGCAATCCCGCGGTATGAAACGCGTCTCTGATCCCTGTTCCTTGCCCCTCATTTCTCCAGCGGCGCACCGAAAGCCGCCTCGATGGCGTCGTCCACGTTTTCCAGCAAGACGAAATTCAGCAGCTTGCGAGCCGACTCCGGCACGTCCTCCAGGTCGATACGGTTGCGGGCGGGCAGCAGCACCGTGGTGATGCCGGCGCGGGCCGCGGCCAGCGCCTTTTCCTTGATGCCGCCTACCGGTAGCACCAGGCCCCTCAGGCTGATCTCGCCGGTCATCGCGGTGTCCTTGCGTACGGTGCGCCCGGTGAGCAGGGAGACCAGCGCCGTGTACATGGCGACGCCGGCGCTCGGCCCATCCTTGGGAATGGCTCCCGCGGGCACATGGATATGCAGGTCCGACTCGGCGAAGATCGACTGGTCTATGCCGAGCGACTCCCAGCGGTTCTTGGCCAGGCTGAGCGCGGCCTGCGCGCTTTCCTTCATCACATCGCCCAATTGACCGGTCAGGATCAGTTTGCCGTTGCCGGGGCTGCGCGCGGCCTCGATGAAGAGGATGTCGCCGCCCACCGGGGTCCATGCGAGGCCGGTGGCGACGCCGGGCACACTGACCCGCATCGCCACCTCGCTCTCGAACTTGCGCGGCCCCAGAATGCCGCTCAGGTCTGCGGCGTCGATGGTGACGGCGGCCGTTTCTCCTTCGGCCACCCGCATGGCAACGTGGCGGAACACGTTGCCGATCTCGCGCTCCAGATTGCGCACTCCGGCTTCGCGCGTGTATTCGTCGACAATGGCCCGTAGCGCCGCCTCGGTCAGCGTGCACTGCCCGGCAGTCAGGCCCGTGGCCTCGAGCTGCCGGCGGACGAGATAGCGCTTCGCGATCTCCATCTTCTCTTCGTCGGTGTAACCGGGCAGCGCGATGGTTTCCATGCGATCGAGCAGGGGGCGCGGAATGGTGTCGGCCATGTTGGCGGTGGCGATGAAAACAACGCGCGACAGGTCGAATGGTACGGCGATGTAGTTGTCGCGGAAGGTGGAGTTCTGTTCCGGGTCCAGTACCTCGAGAAGGGCGGCGCTCGGATCGCCGTGGAATCCGGCGCCGAGCTTGTCCATCTCGTCGAGCATGAACACCGGATTGCGCGTGCCCGCCTTGCGCAGGCCATGCACGATATTGCCGGGAAGGGCGCCCACATAGGTGCGGCGGTGACCGCGAATCTCCGACTCGTCATGTACACCGCCGAGCGCCACCCGCACGAAAGCGCGGCCGGTGGCGCGCGCGATGCTCTGCCCGAGCGAGGTCTTGCCAACGCCCGGCGGCCCGACCAGACACAGGATCGGACTGCGTCCCTCGGGATTGAGTTTCAGCACCGCGAGGTATTCGAGGATGCGGCGCTTCACCTTCTCCAGCCCGTAATGATCCTCGTCGAGGATCGTTCGCGCGCGGGCGATGTCGATCTCGGCTTCGCTGAGCTTGTTCCAGGGCAGCGCGACCATCCAGTCGAGGTATGTGCGCAGCATGGAGTATTCCGATGCCGCCTCCGACATGCGCTCGAGACGCGAGAGCTCGCGCAGCGCCTGCTCCTCAGCCTCTGCGGGCATGCCCGCTTCCTCGATGGCCCGGGCCAGTTCATCGTGCTCAGCTGCGCGCGGCTCATCCTCACCGAGCTCGCGCTGGATAGTCTTGAGCTGTTCACGCAGCAGAAATTCACGCTGCCTGCGATCCACGGTTTCGCGCGTCTGGCGTTCGATTTCGTGCGACAGGCGCAACACGGCGAGGCGCTGGGCAAGCAGCTCGGCGACCCGCTTGACGCGCGCCTCGACGTCGATGATCTCGAGGATTTCCTGCTTCTCCGCCGCCTTCAGGTCCATGAAGCTGGTCACGAGGTCGCAGAGTGAGCCTGGCGATTTCACCGCCTGCACCGTTTCCGCCAGCTCGGCGGGCGCCTGCGGCACCAGCTCGATCGCTTCGAGTGCCTGACGGCGCATGTGATCGGTGCGCGCCTCGAGTTCGGGGGTAAGGTGCTCCTCGACGGTAATGTTCTCCACCCGGGCGGCGAAGAAGGGGTAGCCGGGAACGAATTCCACTATCCGGAAGCGCCGCAACCCCTGGCAGATGATGTGGTGAGTGCCGTCGGGCGAAGTCACGTAACGCAGCACGTTGGCGACCGTGCCCATGGCGTGCAGGTCGTCCGGATTGGGAAGATCCTGGTGCGGATCACGCTGCTGAATGATGCCGATGGGGCCGTTCGACTTGACCGCCTCCTGCGCCGCGAGTATGGAGCGCCTGCGGCCGATGGTGAGCGGCAGCACCACATCCGGAAACAGCACCACACCGCGTACCGGGAGGATGATGATGACGTCTTCCGGAAGATCGTAGGCGGGCGTTTCGGAGCTGGTGTGCTGTTCGGACTCCGCGGCTTCGGGAGTCGCTTGTGCGGGTTCGTGGACGGTTTCGTTCATGATCGACTCCTGGATCAGGGACGGTCGCGGCTGATGATCAGAACAGCTTCTTGATCTGCATCACCAGACAGCCATGCAGGGCCTCGTGGGCGGCGAGTTCGAGTTCACTCCCCGGCAGTTCGAACACCCGTACGAAACGACCGTACGGGATTTCCAGCCTTTGCACGGCGGCCCGGCGCAGGTTTTCGGGCAAGGGGCGCTCCGCGCGTACCTGGACGATGTTGCCGGAGACGGTGATCTCCATGGCGGCTGGAGCGACGCCGGGCAGGGCGATGAGTATCCAGAATTCGTTATCGGTTTCGAAAATGTCCGCCGGCGGTTCCCATACCGGTTGCCCGGATTCGGCGGATAGCTGGAAGAATTGACGGTGCAGGCGCTCGGCGCGCTGTAAAAGCCCGCAGGCCTCGGCCCACATCCAGATCTTGGGATCCTGGGATGACATCGCTCGGCCTCTTCCTAATCCGAACCTGTCTACATGTTAGTCCATAATGAGGACCCTGAGCATAAAATCCATCGGGCTCTGCTAGAATGGATCCATGCTTTCGCGGAGGTAATTGCAGACGTGACTGAAGACGAAGAAGAAGCTGAAGCGGTGTTCGACGAAGCGGCCTGGCGGACGGTCGACCTCGGCAACAGCATGGCGCAGGCTGACGAGGACGCTGACGTCTGGGACATCGCCGATGGCCTGCTCGCGGGCGCAGTGCAATACTGGCTGTATTCGCGCGAGCCTTGCGACAATCCCCGTTGCGAGGATTGTGCACCACTCAGCACCGCCGAGAAGCGGGTCGCGGAGATGGCGCGCCTGCTGCGGCAATACGCCGAAGAAAGCGAGTACTACCACTCGCAGAATGATTCCAACGTCGGAAGGGCCTAAGGACAGGGAGAGGAAAGAGGAAAGAGAAAAGATGAAAGGCACAACCCGCTGAGCAATCGGCCGGTTGGTCGCCGCGCCGCAGGCGCCACGTTTGCTTTCCTCTTGTATCTTTTCTCTTCCCTCTCCTCACGAAAGAGGTACCACAGTCTCCCCTCGCATCTCCCCTCGTTCCGCCTTCTCAGTCGTCGTCGCCCGCGTCCCAGTCGTCGTCCAGCACCGATTCGAATTCCGGCTCGCTCGAGGAGAACGAGTCGTCGTCTTCGGGGAGCTTGCCCTCCTGGGCGGGACGTGTGGTCCGCGACGTCGTTGGCATCGGTCGCTCGGTACGCACCTTGAACTGCTTGCGCGCGCGCAGGTATGCCGCCTTCAACTCGGAAGCGACTTCTTCCTCGTCCGCGGTGAACTCCCGCAGCTTTGGTTCGACGATGGCGCGGTTGTATGGAATGATTTCATTGCGTGCCATGTTGAAAAGATAGATGGTATCGGGATTGCCGGTGTCGAGGTGATCGTCCCGCACCACGGCGCTGCTTTTCTGTCCCGCTTCAAGGTAACCGCACCAGATGGAATTCTTGGCCATGGCTCGTCAGATATGATATCGATCAGGTGGCAAAATATAGGGCGGCTAACCGCGTAAAAGCAAGAGGTCCACGATGTCGTCATGCGCCGTCGATGAAGTGGGGTCAGGCCGCCCGAAAACTCCGGCGGTGGCGGCCGATATAATCATCGAGATCGGGAGCGAAATCGTCCTGATCGAACGCCGGAATCCGCCTCCGGGGTGGGCTATCCCGGGTGGTTTCGTGGACCCCGGTGAGACGGTGGAGAGCGCCGCGCTCCGCGAGGCGGCGGAGGAGACCGGTCTGGAGGTGACCTTGCGCTGCCTGCTCGGCTGTTATTCGGATCCGCGCCGCGATCCTCGTGGTCATACCGTGAGCCTGGTCTATGTCGGTTCCGCCCAAGGGACGCCCGAGGCGCGGGACGATGCTGCGGCGGTACGGCTGGTGGATCCTGCCCGCATCACGCTTCCCCTGGCGTTCGATCACGAGCACATCATTGCCGACTATCTCGTCTGGCGCGATTCGGGATGCTCGCCGGGGTGGCGGCCGGGGGCGGAATTCCTGGCTGGCGGGCATCCGGGAGACGTGCGGACGTGACGTGCTGGCGGCATGGGATCCTTGCCCTCCTGGGGCTGTTCGCCGGGTTTGGCGCCGTCGCCTCGGCCGATGAGTCGCGTGTCTGGCTGTTCGTCGACAGCAGCCAGCGCACCGTGTCGGTGATGAAGGGAGACCAGCGCGTCGAGATGTTCCGGGGGGCTGCCTTCGGGCGCGGCGGAGTGGCGCCGTTCCGGCGCGAGGGCGACGGCAAGACGCCGATGGGCGTGTTCTACATCTCCTGGGTCAACACGGACAGCCCGTACCACCGATTCTTTGGCCTCGATTATCCCGCCGCCAGCCATGCCGAGGAGGCGCTGCGCGGCCAGGCGATCGATGAGCGGACCTATCATGCCATCCTCGATGCCCGCCGGCGGGGAAAAGTGCCGCCGCAGAACACCGCGCTCGGCGGCCACATCGGCATCCACGGGGTCGGGCGCAACGACCCCGAGGACCATCGCCTGTTCGACTGGACACTTGGCTGTGTCGCCCTTACCGACCAACAGATAGACGATCTTTCAGGCTGGGTTTCCCTCGGTACCATGGTTGTCATTCAGTGATCCATAAGGGCTAACCCCCATCGAAAGCGGAATCTGCCTCTTATACGATTGATCGGGAAAGAGGACGCAGACTACGGGGTACGTGCGCATGGACGACCATGAGCAAGGTGTCGCCGGGCTGAGATCCATCCCGCCGGCATCATCGGTGCGTAAGGCGCAGGAAGGGCGGACAGAGCAGCGCGGGTTGAGGCATCGCGTGCTCAGGTATCTTCTGGCAGGTCTTGGCGATCCGCCCCTGCACGTCGCGCTGTGGAACGGAGAGCGCCTGTCTCCGCAGAACGGCGCCGTGCCCGCCATGCAAGTGCATATCCGCGAAGGCCGCGCACTGTGGCCCCTGCTTTTCGATCCCTGGCTCTACTTCGGCGATCTCTATGCGCGCGGGGACGTGGAGGTCGAGGGCGATCTGGTCGAGTTCCTGACCTGCGTCTATCGCGCTTCGGCTGCCGCCAGGCAGCGCCGCGGCAGGGCGAGTTTTTTCGGCTGGTGGCTGCATCGGCCACGCTCGACCAGCCTGGGCCGCGCCCGCGACAACATCCACGCCCATTACGATCTCGGTAACGACTTCTACCGTCTGTGGCTGGATCGCGAGATGGTCTACACCTGCGCCTACTTTCCCCATCCCCAGGCCGGGTTGGAGGAGGCGCAGGCCGCCAAGATGCATCACGTCTGCCGCAAGCTTCGCCTGCGCCCCGGCGATTCGGTGGTCGAGGCGGGTTGCGGCTGGGGATCGCTCGCACTCTTCATGGCGCGCCACTACGGTGTGCGGGTGCGGGCCTACAACATCTCCCGCGAACAGATCGCCTGGGCCCGGGCGCGGGCGAGAGACGAAGGGCTGGCTGACCGCGTCGAGTTCGTGGAGGACGATTACCGCAATATCAGCGGAAGTTACGACGCGTTCGTTTCTGTCGGCATGCTCGAACACGTCGGCATCCGCTACTATCCGGCGCTCGGCGACGTGATCGACCGGGTGCTGCGCGACAATGGGCGCGGGCTGATCCACACCATAGGCCGCGCCAAGCCGGGCCAGATGAATGCCTGGATCGAACGCCGCATATTCCCCGGCGCGTGCCCGCCCAGCCTCGACCAGATGATGGGCATCCTGGAGCCGCATCGCTTCGCGGTGCTCGACGTGGAAAATCTCCGCCTGCACTACGCGCGCACCATCGAGCACTGGCTGGCGCGCTTCGATGCCGCCGCCGGGGAGATCCGGCACATGTTCGACGACAACTTCGTCCGTTCGTGGCGGCTGTATCTTTGCGGCTCCATCGCCGCCTTTCTGACCGGCGAACTGCAACTCTTCCAGGTGGCGTTCAATCGCGCTGGCGACAACGAGGTGCCCTGGACCCGGGAGCACCTGTACGCGAGGATCGTCCCCGGCGAGGCGACGATGCCCGAACGGCAGGCTGCGCGGCCGGCGGCGAACAGCGGTGACTGAAGCGATCTCCGGCAACTGCGACGTGCTGATCGTCGGTGGCGGCCCGGCCGGCTCGAGCTGCGCTGCCCGCCTGCGTGCCGCGGGACTGGACGTGATGGTGATGGACCGTCGGCCCTTTCCGCGCGACAAGGTGTGCGCCGGCTGGATCACGCCTGCGGTGGTCCAGACTCTGAGGCTGGATACGGAGGATTACCGGCGCGATCGCGTCTTTCAGCCGATCACCGGCTTCGTCACCGGCATGGAAGGCAAGCGTTCCCGGGTCGTCGACTACGGCAGGGTGGTGAGCTACGGCATTCGCCGCTGCGAGTTCGACCACTATCTGCTGATGCGCTCCGGCGCGCGACTGGCGCTCGGGACCTCTCTTGAATCGCTGGAACGCCGCCCGGGTCGCTGGATCGTCAACGGCGCACTCGAAGCGAAGCTGCTGATCGGCGCCGGTGGACACTTCTGCCCGGTTGCGCGACACCTGGGCGCCCGTCCGGGGCGCAGCGAACTGGCGGTCACCGCCCAGGAGATAGAGGTCCGCCTGAGCGAAGGGGAGCGGCGTGCCTGTGCCGTCAGGCCCGAGACACCCGAACTCTACTTCTGCGCCGACATGAAGGGATATGGCTGGTGTTTCCGCAAGGGGGACTGGCTCAACGTCGGGCTGGGACGCGAGGGCGGTCACCAGCTTTCCCGTCACGTGGCGGCTTTTCGCGCCCGCCTGATTGCCGATGGGCGCATACCCGAGAGCGTGCCGGAGGAATTCCATGGGCACGCCTATCTACTGTATTCCAGCGCCCGACGGCGCCTGGTGGATGATGGCGTCATGCTGATCGGCGATGCCGCCGGACTCGCCTATCCGCAGAGCGGCGAGGGAATCCGTCCCGCGATCGAATCTGGAATCCTGGCGGCGACGACCGTGCTCGGCATCAGGGACGGACGCTACGGCCTGCGCGACCTTGAACCCTACGCCGCCGCGATCGAGCGGCGTTTCGGCGCGCGCGCGGCGCCGCGCCGTTTCACCGGGCTATCGCTGCCTCCGCCGCTCAGGCAGGGACTCGGCGAATGGCTCCTCGGCAACCGGTGGTTCTCGCGCCGGATCGTTCTCGATCGCTGGTTCTTGCATATGCACGAGAAGGCCCTGGTGGGATGAAAGGGGTCAGACCCCATCGACGGTGAAAGGGGTCGGACCCCGCGAATGCCGCGTTCGGCAGTGGGGCGGCCAATATCGCGGCGAGGAGCCACACGGGCAGGTGCGGCGGTTGGGGTCTGACCCCATGGGTTCTTCTGGTATTGCTCCTTTCCTCATCCCACCGAGCGCCGCTGTTCGAACAGTTCGATACGCTCTGCCGCGGGCCGTGAGATCTCGGCCACCGTGATGCCGACGACTTCGGCTTTTCCGGGCGTGGCCTGGTTCTTCTTCGCGCCGGGAGTGACATGGGCCTGGCGATGCTTGCGCAGGATCTTTTCTCGCGCGCGATCATAGGAGTCCCGGTCGATCAGGCCGGCCTCGAACAGGCGGCGATGTTCGACCAGTTCGGCGCCGAGGCGGCGCTGGCTGCGATGCGGATGGTCCCGGTGCGCAGTCTGGATGCGGTGCAGCAGCGTGCGCATGAAGTCGCGGAATTCGGCGCGCGACGGTGAGTTGTTCGCCAGTTCCAGCAGCACCGCGTCGCCGTGGCGGCTGTGGAAGCGGACCAGGTTCTGCGAGCGCTGAAAGAAGATGAGCAGCGACAGCAGCGCACCATTCAGCAGCAGAATCGTTCCGGGCATCCACGCCTGCTGATGCCATGGTGTCGGTGACCAGGCGCTTGCGGTGAGCAGCATGCCGGTTGCCATCCCCAGTCCGATGGCCAGGTACAGCCAGCGCCGGTCGGCGATGGTAACCAGGTGCGGCGTGGGATCCAGATAGGTCAGATTCAGCCAATAGCGCTGTGCGCGCCGGAACGGGCGTTTGCGATGCACCGAAATATAGTGGCCATTGAACAGAGTGTAGTGCGCGGACTGCAGGCGAGGATGACTGACCTGGAACAGTTCGGCGAGTTCCTCCGGTTCAGTGGCGCGTGACGGCGATTCGGTATCGAAATTCCCTTCGCCGGTTCCGGCCGGCGCGGGGTGTGTGCTGGGCTGCGACATCGGACCTCCTGGTCTCTACTACCGATGTGCCTATTATCGTCAGCGTCCCCGGGGTTTCCGTGATCGGGTCGCCACTTCGGTGACGGAGCGCAACGCGATGGCAATCGTGCGGGCGAGCATGGCCGGTGGCCGGGTCAAAAGCCCCTGGCTGATCTCCAGTTCGATGCCCAGGTACGACTCCGCGGAGAAACAGCCGCGCAGGTGAGTGGTGAGACCATCCGCATTGCCCCGATAGGGATAGTTGCGGCGCACCCGCAACGCCGCGTCATGCGCGCGGATCGCCGTCTGCCAGGCAACGCACAGGCGACGCTCGAATGCTCTTGCGGGATCGTAGAGCAGGCCCAGATCGGTATTGCGCTCGGTGCCTTCGAATACGGGGGTGAAGCTGTGCACGGCCACGTGCAGGACGGTGTCGCCGCGGCGGACGCGCTGCGCGATCCAGTCTTCGATCCTGTCGCGGTGAGGAAGGTAATAGCGCTCGAGGATGCGCGCGCGTTCCGCCGGCGCAAGACTCCGGACCGGCGGAGAGAACAGGGCCGCGTGGTGGCGGGAACGGTTCAGGTCGACCAGCAGGCGCGAGGTGCGTGCATCGATCAGCGGCGCTTCGGTCAGGCGCGCGAGCGCGCGCGCCCATTCGAGCGAGCCGGGATCCCAGCCGCGGTGACTGGCGAGCTGATCCTCATGGCCGGCGAACAGTTCGCGATAACGCGCCGGAATCCGGTTGCCGCCATGCTCGCAGCTGAGCAGCAGCTTCATGTCCCGGATAGCCCTCCTCAGGCGACGAACGACTCGCCGCGCTCGAGGCAGCGGCACAGGCGCTCGTAGATCCGGTGCAGCGCTTCCCGGTCCGGTGCTTCCGCCCGCGCATCGCCTTCCTGTGCGAGCGCGCGGGTGATGCGCCGCGCCAGCGTGCCCTGGCGCAGGTAGAGCCGGTAGATCGCGGCATCGTCCGGCGCGGGAGTGGGCAGCAGGGTTTCCTGCAGATGCTGCCACAGGTCGCGGGCACGGCAGCGGCCGCGCTCGGGAAAGCCGAAGACCCGCGGCAGCAGACGATCCGCTATCACCGCATCCTCGGCTTCGCGCACGCAAAGCTCGAAGGAATGGAGCAGCGCTGCGGTGTCGAGTTCCCGCAACTGACGCATGCCATACCAGGCTTCATCCGTCAGGGCGCGCACCACCGCGACGATCAGGCGCGCGAGCGCGAGGTCCGATGCCGGACATTCCTGGGTGTCGAGCACCCGGATCTCGATGGCATCGCGATCGAAGCGGGCGATCGCGCCGCGCGCGTTCACCCATTCGTGGCGCAGCAGGCCGCCGGGGTCGTGCGGCGCCAGATCCCGATAGATGCGGCCGAGCAACTCATTCTCATAGTCCGCACGTGTATACACCGGCTCCGGCACCACCATGCCGGTGACCCAGGGAATGCGGCGCGCGTTGTCCCGATAGACTTCGAGGCGACTGTCGAGCGTCCCGGTGAGCCGGCCTTCCATCAGTGGCGAACTGGCGGCGAGCGCCGGCAGCAGCGGCAGTACCGCACGGATCGCCGCATGCAGGCGGCCGAACTCGCCGTCGCCGCGGAAGGGAAGGTTGATGTGCATGCTCTGCAGATTGGACCAGCCATGTCCACGGCAGTCGAAAATGCGGTCGAAGGCTTCGTAGACCGGGCTGTGCGCATGGGGCCAGAGCCGGGTTTCGCGCGCCGGGTCCATCCAGGGATGCATTGCCGTCGGCATCAGCCGACCACCGGAATCACGCAGCAGCGCGTTGATGCGCGCGACGTCTGCCTGGAAGGCACTGTGGAGACCATCGAGCACCGGCGCCGGGCCGTTGGTCTTCAGCTCGATGACATGCAGTGCCAGCTCGTTCGACCAGCTCAGTGCGCCGGCCTCGACCTCGTCGACATAGTCGCCGGCCATGGCGTGCATCACCCGGTCGGTGACGGGAAGGACGTCGAGTGTTCCGGCATCGACGATCATGTACTCGATCTCGATTCCGTAGGCCTCGAACAGGCCGAGACCGGCCGGTTCAGCGTGGCCGTCTTTCACCCTTTCGCTCCTCGACGCGGGCCAGCATGCCGCGCATGATCGTCATGTAGAGTTCGTTTCCGCCCTCGGCGTCCTCGATGCCATGATCGATGTTGGGGTTGTCGTTCACTTCCATCACGTAGACGCGGCCATCGATCTCCTTGATGTCTACGCCGTAAAGACCCTTGCCGATGAGGTTCGCCGCCTTGAGTGCGGTCGATACGACGTGCGCCGGAACCTGCGCCAGCGGCACGGTTTCGGCACGGCCCTCGCGCGGGCGACCCTCGGGGCCATGCTGCATGATCTGCCAGTGACCACCCACCATGTAGTACCTGCAGGCGAAGATCGCCTTGCGATCGAAGATGCCGATGCGCCAGTCGAAGGCGGTGGGCATGAATTCCTGGGCAATGATCAGTTCCGATTTTTCCAGTAGTCGCGCGGCCTGGGCCAGGAACTCGGCGCGGGTCTCGACTTTGATCACGCCCTGCGAGAAGGCGCTGTCGGGCTGCTTGAGAATACAGGGCAGGGCGAAGCCGGCCGCCATCGCGCTCATGTTACCGCGGTTCACGATGGTGGTGCGCGGTGCCGGGATGCGGTGCCGCTGCATCAGTTCGGCGAGGTAGACCTTGTTGGTGCACCTCAGGATCGATCCGGGATCATCGATCACCACCAGGCCTTCGGCCTTGGCACGGCGCGCGAAGCGGTAAGTGTGATGGTTGACGCCGGTGGTCTCGCGGATGAGCAGCGCGTCGAACTCCGCGATACGGCCATAGTCGTTCCGGGTGATCATTTCGACCGCGAAGCCGAGCTGGCGCCCCGCGCGGACGAAGCGGCGCAGCGCGGCGGCGTCCGAGGGCGGCTGTGCTTCCTCGGGGTTGTGGAGAATGGCGAGATCGTAGCGTTCGGCCTGCGGTTCACGGCGTCGCGAACGCTTGCCGGCGAAATATTCGCTTGCCGCCTCGATGACGAAGGCCTGGTGATCATCCGGAATTTCGCTGGCGGCGATCGGCCCGATGCTCTGCAATTGCCAGGATCGGGTGCGGATGAAGCGGGCGCGCAACAGCGGCGCCGGAAACAGATTGAACAGGCTGCGGGAAAGGCGATCGTAGCGCCGCGCCAGATTGCGTCCGAAGTAGATGCTGAGGACGAATTCCTCGGACCGGATCGGTGCCAGGTTCTTCTGGATCAGTTCGAACAGATCATCGGACACGAAGCGGGTGATGGTCTGCGACTTCATGTCCTGGATGGTGTTCACGCTCGGCAGGGGTTTGTGCCCGCGCGCCTCGGCGAGCAGGGACACGTAATAGCCCAGGCTCTGGTAGCGGTATGAGCGCGACAGATTGAAGACCTTCACTCCACGCAGATCGATGAACCGCGGGTCGGAGAGATAGGTTTTGGCGGCGACCACTTCGGCGCCGTGTATCTGGAGCGGCCAGTCTTCGGGGTTATTGACGACGATGAATATCGACATGGCTGTGTGCGGAGTGCCTGGTGCGTGCCGGCTCGATCACCAGCAGATTGGCATCGTGGGTGAGAACGCCCAGCAGGATCGCGCCGATGACGCGATCGATGCTGATCTCGTAGTGGTGTCCGGGCGCCATCGGATTCGAGTGCAGCGGATCGATGACCAGCACCGAACGGGTCTCCGAATCGTAGCCGGCGAGCAGGACGAAGTGGCCGCTGGGATAGCCTCGAATGTCGTCGTATTCGCAGTGCGGACCGTGTTCGCGCGCGCAGTGATAGAGATAGGTTGCGCTCAGACCGGTGAGCAGCGGAATGCCGCGCTTGAGATGGCGGCGGATGAGTCCGGTGGTCAGGTCTTCGAAGCGCAGGCGTCCGCCCGCGGCGGCGAAGCGGGCATAGCCTTCGGTTGCCACGGCGAACTCGGTCGCATTCTTGGCTTCCACCTGTCGCTGCAGTCTGTCGACGATATCCGGTACGCTGCCATCCGCGTCGAACCACGTCGGATCGAACATCTCCAGATTGTAGGTGTAGATCGTTGCCCGATAACCGCGCTCCAGCGCATGCGCAGCGAGGAACACTGCCAGCGTGCCGCCATGGTGGAGGCGCTGGATGCCATCGATCACCTGGTCGAGCGGCATTTCATCCTGGAAATAGCGATAGACCGCGTGCAGACAGGTGGGTCCGCAGGTGGTTTCGTCGGGCTGGGGAAGTATGTCGATCGCCAGGGGGCTTGCCATGGCGCGAATGATACAGGTCGTTCAGCGATGCTAACAGTGGTCCGCGCCGGTCGCGGATGAGAGTCTCGTGGGGCGCTTGCGCTCAGGGTTGGCCGGGTGCCGCAGGGAGAAAAACCCGGCGCCGGCGGCGTGTGACGAACCTGTTGGCGGGTGTTCCGGACGCTGCTAGACTGGAACGCGGCGTTCGCTGCTCGCTTGCGCCGATCTGGAGGGTGGAAGCCACTGGGATGTGGAAGACGGTACCGGCATCGCTCGTACGTTTTTCAAGTGAGGGGTGGTTCTATGTCGACAGGCAAGGTGAAGTGGTTCAATCAGTCGAAGGGGTACGGTTTCATTACTCCGGATGACGGGGGGAAGGACGTATTCGTCCATTATTCGGCCATCAGGCTCGACGGGTTCAAGACGCTGATGGAAGGTCAGAGCGTGACCTTCGAGACCGAGGATACGGCGAAGGGGATACAGGCAACCAACGTCATTCCCGCGCAGTAGCGGCGAAGAGCCTGCGCGGGAGCCTGCCGTAGCGGCCGGCCGGCCTGCGCGGGCATCTTCATCACCAGCCTGTCAGGACAACAGCTTTCCCGATCTGACCAGGTTCTTGCGCAGCCTGGCACGCTGCTCGGCCCACGGCTCGGACCACGACGGTCCGGGGCGCGCGAGTGCCGCACACAGTTTCACCAGCGCTTCCACATCGTGGCGACTGACGAACTCCGGCGCCGGCCCCCCGGATGCCCTGAAATCGTCTCCGCCAT
Organism: Gammaproteobacteria bacterium; assembly: GCA_034002745.1. Classification (GTDB taxonomy): domain Bacteria; phylum Pseudomonadota; class Gammaproteobacteria; order SZUA-140; family SZUA-140; genus JAITWN01. The sequence goes on along the minus strand of JAVEZY010000006.1, from coordinate 24,680 downwards.
CCAGCCCCTGATTGTGATAGTTGCCGAGCGGCACCGAAATGCCCGCCGCCGGTACGCCCCAGGCCGTCATCGCGGTCGCCTCGCACGAGCCGCCATCCATCACCCTGCGCTGATGCCGTTGCGGAAGGCTGCGCCGCGCGATCTGGCTCAATGCCTCGAGCATGGAGGGATCGAACACCGTGCGCCGGTCGCCGAGGCGGACCACCGGACCCTTGCCGATTTCAGCTCCCGGCAGGCCCCGGGATGCTTCCAGGCTGATCGCCAGCACGGAGCGCCGGCGTTGCTGCAGCCATCCCAGTTCCAGATGAGCCACGGCGCCGACGAAACCGACTTCCTCGGCGCGGGTGAGCAGGCCGAGGAATGGAGCGGCGGAGTCCCTGCCGCCCCGCCACAGGGTCAGCGCGGTTTCGACGATGGCGTGGACGCCGATCAGGTCGTCCGCCGCTGGACAGTAGATGCGCCCGCGGGACTCCCATACGGGAGCGCGAAAGTCGAAGCCGCCGTAGATGCTCGTGGCCCGCGGCTGCGGATCGAGCGGTACGTCCAGTCTGATCTCGGCGGTATCGATCGCCCAGCCGCCTTCGCGTATGCGGGGTCGCTGCAGTCTGCCGTTGCCGACGATACCTTCATCGGTCACCAGTCGCATGCGCGTACCCGCCAGATGACGCACCGGTGAGCCGCCGTGCCAGCGCACGGCCAGGCGATTGGGCGCGAGCCAGCGTGCCCCGTGGAAGCCGGGATGATCCATGTGGGCGATGAACAGGCGCAGCGGCTCTCCGTCGCGTGCGCGCAGCAGGCGACGGTACGCGGCGGCTGAACCCGCGCCGACCACCAGGTTGCCGGCGGGGTCCTCGAAGAAAGGTACGCCGCGTCGTTCGAATGTCGCGGCGATATGCGCCGTGACGTGCGTCTCGCGAAATGGCGCCGTCGGTTGCGCAAGCAGCCGCAGTAAACGTTTGTGTCGTATCTCGCTCATCGCACCACTTTACCAGAATGGATCCGGGCCCGATGAGGACCGGCTCCGCGGGAGACACTCTTTGCGCCGGAGCGGGCTGGGCGGTTAGGATTGGGGCATGCTCGAGAAATACGAAGTCATCGTGATCGGCAGCGGGCCGGGCGGTGAGGGCGCGGCGATGAAGGCGGCCAAGGGGGGCCGGCGGGTCGCCGTGATCGAGGAGAAGCCGCGGGTCGGCGGCAACTGCACCCATACCTCCACTATTCCGAGCAAGGCGCTGCGCCAGGCGGTACAGCAACTCGTGCAGACCGGGCGTCAGGATCTCGCCCGCTTCGACGAATTGCTGCGGAGCGCTCGCGCGGTGATCGATCGTCAGGTGAACATGCGTACCGGCTTCTATCACCGCAACCGCGTCGATGTCATCACCGGGCATGCCCGCTTTGTCGACGACCACATCGTCGAGGTCTCGGGCAGCGGCCAGCTGCGGCGCTACCATGCCGACAATTTCGTGATCGCGCCCGGCTCGCGCCCGTTTCATCCGCCGGACATCGATTTTTTCCATCCGCGGATTCTCGACAGCGACACCGTGCTGGGGCTGACCGACAGTCCGCGTTCCATCACCATCTACGGCGCCGGCGTGGTCGGCTGCGAGTATGCGTCGATCTTCCGCAACCTCGGCATCAAGGTGAACCTGATCAATACCCGCCCGCAGCTGCTTTCCTTCCTCGACGACGAGATAGTGGATGCGCTGTCCTACCATTTTCGCGAACAGGGGATTCTGATCCGCCACGATGAGGAGTACGAACGCGCGGAGGCCGACGATCAGTGTGTCACGCTGCATCTCAAGTCGCAGAAACTGATCCGGGCCGACTACCTGCTGTGGGCGCAGGGGCGGGCCGGGAATACGGATGATCTGGGGCTGACTGCCATCGGCGTCGAAACCGATGCGCGGGGGCTGGTGCGGGTGGATTCCTGTTACCGTTCCTCCCGCGCGCACATCTACGCCGTCGGGGATATCACAGGTTCTCCCAATCTGGCGAGCGCCGCCTACGATCAGGGACGCTACGCCGCCACCCACCTGTTGCAGGGCGGCGATGCCGGCGGCTTGCTCAGAAGCGTGCCCACGGGAATCTATACCCTGCCCGAGATCAGTTCGATCGGACGGACCGAGCGCGAACTGACGGCGGAATGCGTTCCCTACGAGGTGGGGCATTCCCTGTTCCGCCATCTGGCGCGGGCGCAGATCTCGGGTCAAACGACCGGCATGCTGAAGATCCTGTTTCATCGCGAGACACTGGAGATCCTCGGCATCCATTGCTTCGGCGACCAGGCCGCGGAGATCATCCATATCGGGCAGGTGGTGATGTCGCAGCCCGGCGCCGGCAATACCCTCAGGTATTTCGTGGACACCACCTTCAACTATCCGACCATGGCCGAGGCCTACCGGGTGGCGGCGCTCAACGGGCTCAACCGGGTTTCCTGATGTACAATGACCGCTTGCTACGCGGCCGGTAACAGACATGAAAGAACTCATTCGTTTTGCAGGCTACTCCGCCGCGACCGCGGCGATCATCCTGTTCATCATCTTCATGGCGCGCTTCGATGATGCCTCCGGCACCTTCCTGGTGAGCATCGCCATCGTGGCGGTGGTCGTCCTGCCGGTGATGATCGGCGTATTCATGGGGCGCCGTGAACATGCCCGCCGCCGCGCGCGGGAAGAGTCTGAACAAAGGTAAGCAAGTTGCTGATTTCGCTGGGTCAGACATCTGTCTTCTCATGCGGAAAGTGAACTGTCGCCTGGGCCGCATCAGGCAGCAGAAGGGTCGATCTCCGGACTCTGCGCCCATCGAGACCAGGGCCTGTTCCGCGGTGAGGATTTCCCCGGTACATCTCTCAGAATAACTTCGGGCAAGGTATAAAAGATATGACACAACGTTCTGACGAAACTGGCGATTTTGTTGTGGCGTATTATTCCGGCGATCGCCGGACCGGCAGTCTGGCGATGGTTCGCCGCCAGGGTGGCGAAACGCGGATCGAGCCGATTCCCCCACTGCCCGAAACTGGCCTTCCGCCCGAACTCCGGCCGGTCTTCATCGGGCTGGATGCGCCGGAGCGGAAAGTCATCCTGCTGGATCCGGAGAGCAAGGAAATCCGTGCCCAGGAAGGTTTCCCGGCCGATGCCTTTCCCGCTCACATCTACGAGGATCCGGAATCCAGGCGTCGCTGGTTCATGAACGACGGCGACAAGGAGACCGGCAACGATCGCCTCAACTGCGGCGATGGCGGCTCTTCGGTGACCGTGATCGAGGACGTGGACAGTGTGCGCGCCCGCTTCCTGAAGACCATCTGCGTCGGCCGTGGTCATCATCAGGCCTGCTTTTCCCGGCCCACGGCGAGCGCCCCCGAGGTGCCGCGCCGCGCCTGGATCAGCAACCTCAAGGATGGCTCGATATCGGTGCTCGGCAACGATCCCGCCGAGGGCGACGATTTCCTGCGCTTGCTGGACACCATCGATCTGTCCGAGCCCGAGCGCGAAGAGGGTGGACGCGGCGGAATCCCCAACAACGCTTTCCCGCACGGGCTGGTGTTCTCCCCGCTGACCGGCAAGCTGTACAACCTCAACAACGGCTACGGCAATATCGCGGTAATCGATCCCCGCAGCTGCCGCATCGAGGACCGCATACCGTTCAAGGGCCACAGCAACCTGTTCATGGTGCCGGGCGGGCGCTACATCATCGGCCGCGGCGCTGACCGCAAGTCGGACCCCGCCCATGTCATGGCCCATCTCACCGTGCTCGATCTGGAGACCATGACGGTGGCCGATCGCCTGACGCTGCCGGACATCTATGTCAGCAAGTACTACTTCGATCCCGATGGCACCCGGCTGTTCATGACCACCGGCAGTTCGGGCAGCCCGGAGCAGCAGGCCAATCTCAAGTCCGATGCGCTGCTGATCGTCGACCTCACCACATTGCCACGGCTGGTGCTGCGGCGGGAGCTGCGGCTGGGCGCGGCCTCGGGCTCGCTGGCCGTCGCCAGGACGGATCGGGGCCTGCGGCTTTATTCCTCCAATGGCGAGGCTGGCGCAATCGTCATCATCGACGGCGATCGCGACGAGATCCTGGAAACCGTTCCGGTCGGCGAGTGCATGTCACACTCGCGGGTGTGGCTGCCGGGCTGAGGCGGAGAATCGGGGACGGACACGTTTGCCGCCGCGAGTCAGGCCAGCCGGTGCGTCGGAAACCCGTCTGTCTCCGGTTCCATGCTTACCGCTAATACCAGAACCGCGTCCGCAGGAAGACATAGCGCGGAATCGCCTCAGGGTTGATTTCGATCTGCGCGCCGTTCAGGTTCTGGCCTATCAGGGCCACCTCCCAGTTCCTGTTCTGCCAGGCCAGGCGGGCGTCGAGATTGTTGTGCGCGGGGACGCCGGGGTCCGGAGGGATATCGTTGGCTCCCGTGGCGCCGATCCGGCGCATGAAGATGTCCAGCTGAAAACCTCGACCCAGGTCCATCATCGAATGCAGCCCCAGCACATAGCTGGAATCCCGGTTCTCGGCTGAAACCGGATCGCTCACCGCGGCGGGGCTGGTCGCTTCGAAATGGGCATCCAGATGGGAGTAGAAGGCCCTCAGGCGCCAGCGCTCGGTGATCGCGAACATGCCGAACAGCTCCGCCCCCCAGCTGTCCACCTCGAAATCGTTGCCAAGGATGAGCGCCGGCGGTGGATCGGAATTGGCGCTGAAGCTGCGCAGATCCTGGTAGCGGTTGTAGTAGGCGGCGATCGACAGGGACGCCCTGGGTGAGGGTTGCCAGCGGTAGCCGGCCTCGTAGGCGATGACCTTCTCGCTGTCGAATCCGGGATTGCCAGCCAGCCCTTCGGTGAGGAAATCCCGATCGAGACGGGTTGGCGTGCGCACGGCGCGCGAAATCGCGGACCACAGGGTGCCGCTCTCGGTCGCCCGCCAGGCCAGGCGCACACTCGGCTGAATCTCGAAGCCGCTGTACTCGCTGTCGGAGAATTTGGTGCCGAGCGTCAGCATGAGGCGATCGGGAATCGCGATGATCTCTCCCTGCACGAAGGCATTGCTGGTAAGCAGGCGGCGGCTGTCCGGAATGAACCGTACCTCTTCCGAGCGCGGCGTCGTTTGGTCCTCATACGAGCGATAGCTGGCGCCCCAGACAATGTTGGTTGCCGCGCTGGTGCGGAAGCGATGCTGCAGGTCGATGTCGAAAACGTCTTCCTTGAGATCCACGCTGGAAAGCGCCCGCCATCGCCCGTTGACGTATGTGGCCAGCCGCCACTGGGAATCCTCGCTCTGCTGGTGCTCCCAGATCGCCATCAGGTTGCGGCTGTTGATGCCGAACTCTGTTTCCCGCCCTTCCTCGCCCGACTGCATGTCGCCCTGCACGGTCAGCCTGTCGCGCGACGAAAGATCGAGATCGACGCGGAAGCCACCCTGATGAGTCTGCCATTCATCGCTGCCATCGGCGACAATCGCGTAACGTTTCAGTTGCTGACCATAGACGCGGAAATGACCGCGATCACCGATTCTGCCGCCATAGCGCAGTGAATAATCATCCAGCAGTGCGCCCGTGGTCAGGTTGCCGTACCAGCCCTGCGTGTGCGATGCGGAGCGGCGGATGATGTTGATCACGCCGTTGACGGCATTAGCTCCCCACAGCGTTCCGCCCGGACCGCTCACCACCTCGATGCGGTCGATGTCATCGAGCAGTATGTTGTGGGATTCCCAATATACGCCGCCGAATACGGGCGTATAGATGGCTTGCCCATCGATCATGACCAGCAGTTTGTTGGAGAGTGTGCCGGCTTCGGTTCTCAGGCTGATGAAGCCGCGCGATGTGACGGACCAGTCGTTGGAGGTGATCTGCTTCACCTGCAGGTTGGGGGCGAGGCGCAGTGCCTCGGGCAGCACGCTTGCGCCCGAACGCCTCACTTCCTCGCCGGTGATGATCTGGATTGCCGAGGCTGCAGTCGCCAGTGGCTCGGGACGCCGCGATACCGAGGTGATGGGTACCTGCGTCAGCTCTTCGATGCTGAGATCGACGAGGTCGGCCACGCGAGCCGGCGCTTCCGTGCAGACGACGAGCAGGGGCAGGCAGAAGCCGAAACCGAGAGGCCGAGGCCGCGCTTTCGCGCACGCACGTCGCAGACGATTGCTCATGGATACGGGCATTGCGATCGGACCGGCTCCATGTGATACCGTTCCATCGGACAGATGGGCTATACTCACACGCACCGTATATCGTGTAAAGAGCGGGCCCGCGCCCATCCCATCGGCGCGATCGTCATCCGCATTTCGCATCCGTGATCTGCGGCCTGGCACAGCCGGGAGAGCACGTGTCGGAGAAGACCAAGGCATCCGGATATTGCTTTGTCTTCGTTCGCCAGGACGGCGACAGGGTCCGCGGCGTCCGTTTCCCCGCCTTGTTGGCACTTTCCTTCTTTTTCATTTTCTCAGCTGTCTCGCCGCTCATCGCATCCTCGGTCGTCACGCAGGTGGCGGCGCAACCGGAAGGTCGTCTCGAGGCTGAGATCAAGGCCGCCTTTCTCTATCACTTCGGCGCGTATGTCGATTGGCCGCCGGGCACCTTCATCGCCGCGGACGATCCACTCGTCATCGGTGTCACCGATGCAGATGTGATCGGGCCGCTGATGGAAATCGTACGTACTCGCACGATCCGTAATCGCCCGCTGTCCGTGAAGCGCGTGCGCAGCGTCGACGATGTCGCCGATGTGGATATGCTGTACGTGACGGAAGCAGTCGATCCGGAGGCGGCATCCGCTCTCCTCGGTTCGGTGCGCGCGCGCTCCGTTCTGACCATCACCGACAGCGTATACGCAGGCACTGCCATCATCACTTTCGTGCTCGATCAGGACCGGGTCCGCTTCGACGTCTCGCTGCCGCTCGCGGAAGCGAGCGATCTGCGGGTGAGTGCGCGTCTGCTGAGTGTCGCCCGCCACATCGAGGAGGCGGACAGATGACATTTCGACGCATCATGAGATCCTTCCGTCTCAAGCTGCTGATGGTCATGTTGTCGACCACGGCCGTGGCACTACTGCTTGCCGGCTCCGCTCTGCTTTACATAGACATGCGCGATTATCATGGCGTTGCCGTTCGCGACATACAGACGCAGATCGCCCTGATCGGACGTGCCTCGGCACCCGCCCTGCAGTTCGGCGATCCCCAGGTCGCGGCGGAGAACCTCACCTTGCTCGATATCCGACCTTCCTTCGAAGCCGCTGCCATCTACAATTCGCGCGGTCAGATCTTTGCCACCTACGTACGTCATGGACTGGAGGGAGACTTTCCCCGCTTTCCGGGGAACGAAGGAGTGTGGATGGAGGGTGGAAACATGTTCGCCTTTCACCGCATTCTGTTCGAGGATCAGATCGCCGGCACGATCTATGCCCGGATCGCGTATCCAATCAACGAACGACTGCTTCAGGGAGCTGGTGTCATCGGGCTGATCATTCTTGCGGCGCTGGTGCTGGCGACATTGATGAGCGGCTGGTTGCAGCGGTTCCTGATCAAGCCCGTCGTGGGAATATCGACCACCGCTCGGCGGATCGTCAGCAACCGGGACTATTCCCTGCGGGCGGAGAAGCTCAGCGATGACGAGGTCGGCGATCTCGCCGATTCCTTCAATGCCATGCTGGCCGAGATCGAGGCGCGCGCGGGAGAACTGGAACGATTCAACCGCGATCTGCAGAACGAGGTCGCTGAACGTCGCCGCGTGGAGGCCGAAGTATGGCGGCTCAACCGTGAACTGGACAGCAGGGTGCGAAAGCGGACGCGGGAGCTCGAACAGGCGAACGCCGAACTCGAGGCTTTCGCATACTCGGTATCACACGATCTGCGGGCGCCGCTCAGGTCGATAGACGGCTATGGCGAGGCGCTTGCCGAGGAACTCGGCGAGGAGCTTCCGGATGATGCCGGACGTTATCTGGACAAGATCCGGACTTCGACCCGGCGGATGGGACAGCTGATCGAGGAACTGCTCAACCTGTCGCGGCTGTCGCGCGCGCAGATGCGCTACGACACGGTGGATCTGAGTGCGATGGCGGGCGAGATCATCAACGAACAGCAGCAGCGCGATCCCGAGCGCAAGGTGCATGTCGTGATCTGGGGCGGCATGACCGCCAAAGGCGATCCGCACCTGATCCGGGTGGTGATGGTGAATCTGTTGAGCAATGCCTGGAAGTTTACCGCTCACACGGAGAAGCCGACCATTGAGGTCGGGAACCTCGAGGAGGAGGGAAGATCGGTATATTTCGTCAGGGACAACGGCGTCGGCTTTGATATGGCATACTCCGATAAGCTGTTCGGCGTGTTTCAGCGCCTGCATGGCCAGAATGAGTTCCCCGGGATTGGCATAGGGCTGGCCACGGTGCAGCGCGTCATCCGCCGGCACGGCGGAAGGGTCTGGGCGAATGCGGCGCCGGGACGCGGCGCAGTGTTCTATTTCACGCTCCGACCGGACTCTGCCTCGAACGCTGGCGACGACGGCACCGATGGCGGCATGGAGCATGAACACGGTGACAGCATGCCGGGCAGTGGCGATGAACCACAGGCCGGCCGGAAGTTGCCGCCGGTCTGACGGAGGACCCACCATGCCGGACAAGCTCATACTGTTGGTCGAGGACAATGAAGAGGACGAGGAACTCGCGCTGAGGGCACTGCGCCGCGCTCAGATCGCAGACCGGATCGAGGTCGCTCGCGATGGCAAGGAAGCACTCGAGTACCTGTTCTGCGAAGGCGTCTGGCGGGACCGGGATGGAAGCCGGCAGCCCGATCTGATCCTCCTCGATCTCAAACTCCCCAAGCTCAATGGCATCGATGTGCTCAGGCGCCTGCGCGCGGACGAGCGTACACGGCGGATTCCGGTGGTGGTTTTCAGCTCATCCAGCGAGGATGAGGACATTACCCGCAGCTACTGTTCGGGCGCCAACAGTTTCGTCAGCAAACCGGTTTCCTTCTCCTGCTTCGCCAAGACCATCGGCGAGCTCGGCGAGTACTGGCTTTCGGTCAATCATTCGCCCAGCCGTCCGTCTCCACCTGCCTGAACACCCGCCGGTGGGCCCTGTGCCGCAGCGGCTGGTGACCTGACCCTTTGCTGGTTTCTCCACCCGCATTCGATTCGTTGACACGCCTGTTTTATCTGGCATTTCCGAATGGCCGGCTTCGTGCATCGGCGTGGAGAGCGTCATCCGACGCTCCCGGCCCTAGGAGATGATCAATGGCTCTCGATCTTCTGCACGAGAAGGGAACTCCCCTGGAAAAACAGGTATTCACCTGGCGCGAGCTGGCGCCGCACCCATATAGCAAGCTCGACGACGATGCATTCACCCGCGTACGGGTCATCTTCATGAACGGCATCGAGGCGGGGACCATCCGGTTCAGTCATGGCGCCGCGAGCATGGTGAATGGTGAGCTGCGTCAGCAGTTGGCCATGACGCGGCGCATCGATCACATGCAGCAGGTGATGGTCAATTGGATGAATCCTGCCGATCAGACGCCACTCGAAACGACGATAGGCTACGAGCAGGTGGCCATCGAGGTCACCGCGAGCGTCGCGCAGCATGAACCGGATCCGTATCTGGCGCAGGTCTACCGCTTCGGCATGCTCGAGGATTTCGACCATCTGTATCGATTCTCGGCGTTGCTCGATCGGCTGGAAGGAAAGGATCCGAACAACATCCTGCAGAGCTATACGGACATCACTCCCGGGCGGGCGACCGCGGTCGAGCATCGTCATCCGCTCGATGATCTGCGTCGCCCGTACGAGCGCGAGACGGCAAGTCCGATCAGCAAGCTCAATGCGCTGACCATCCTGTCGGCCGAGCACCAGACGCGTGACTACTACATGAATATCGCGCCGATATATGCCGACCCGGTGGCGAGACAACTCTATGCGGAGATCGCGGCCATCGAGGAGCAGCATGTCACGCAGTATGGATCGCTGATCGACCCCGAGGAATCCGTGCTGGAGAAGTGGCTGCTCCACGAGGCAAATGAAGTCTACAACTACTGGAGCTGCATGCAGCAGGAAGGCAATCCGCGCATCAAGGCGGTATGGGAGCGCTTTCTGGATTATGAGCTCGGACAGATGCATCACGTGGCGCGCCTGCTGGAGAAGTATCAGGGCCGCGAGGCGGCGGAACTGTTGCCGGAGACGCTGCCCGATCCGATCGGCTTTCACAGTCACCGGGAGTTCGTGCGCGAAGTGCTCGCGAACGAAGTCGACTTGCGCGCCAATGGCACGGAGATCGTGCCGCTCGACCAGGAGCATGGCCGCTCTCTGGCGGTGCGCGACCAGCTCAATTCCGAAGGGTCGCCGTCGGAGGCGGTTGCGTCGGGGTACCGTTGGGAACCCGGAACCGAACTAGCCAATGTCGTCCAGATGAGGAAGAGCTCATGAAATCGCCGCTCGATGTAGGTGGAAATCGCACCGGAGCCGATGCGTCGCCGGAACTGGCCAAGGAAATGATGGAAGGCGCGACGATGTCGCCGGTGGAGACAGGCTTCGACCTGACGGCGATGGAGGCAATACGCAGCCTCTACTCCAGGGGTGCGGAGCCTTTTGGCACCATGCCGCCGCCGCCCTCGGTGAAGGGAAAGATGAAGTCCGGAATGCAGAAATTGAAGGGGAAATCGCCTGCGGTCTTTCTCGATCTGATCGCCGACCGGCTCGCCTTCGAGCGCACCGGCACGCGTCTCTATGAAGCTCTGCTGGTGAAATACGATGCTTCGGACGCTCAGCCCGGTGGTCCCACCAGGGACGAGATCCTGCACATCCATGATGAAGAGCTGGAGCACTTCGGCCTGCTGATGGAGTGCATGAAAACCCTCGGCGCCGACCCTACCGCCATCTCGCCCACTGCCGATGCCGATGCCGTCGCCAGTACCGGCGTGATGCAGCTGCTGAGCGATCCGCGCAGTACCCTCACCGAATGTCTGCATGCAATTCACATGGTCGAACTCGTCGACAACGACGCCTGGGAGATGCTCGCCTCGCTGGCCGACCGGCTCGGCCACGACAGCATGGCCGAGCAGTTCCGCCACGCGCTGTCACAGGAGAACGATCATCTGCGCATGGTGCGATCCTGGCTGCAGAACACCATCGAAGGGCAGGTGGGGATAAGCTGAGGGCGGGTGCTGCTGCGCACAGGGTCAGACCCCGAAGCGGGGTCTGACCTCTTCGTGGGTCATTACATTAAGAACTTGCTCACGCGCGGACGCTGATTGCGTGCCTTGGAGTACAGCGAGGAGCGACCGAAGAAGGCGCTGTGCGGGCTGACGCCAGTCCAGTATGCGGGGAGGCTGGCGGGAAAATCGGCTGCGGTAGCGGCGGACTCCAATCAGAACCGTTACTCAAATTGGGGTGGTGTCGGGCCAAAGGCATTTTGGGGGCATCCATTTTCCGGGAACCGGGGATGCTGCCAGCCATGCCCCCATGAAACGCTGGCTATCAAAGGATGAGGCAGGACGCATGGGGGCGAGGATCAGCGTTAACTTGCTGATTTTCTTTTTAATGCCGGATGCTTTGGGACTGCTTGGGATGACTGATTGGTGGAGCGGAGGAGGATCGAACTCCCGACCTTCGCATTGCGAACGCGACGCTCTCCCAGCTGAGCTACCGCCCCATGATGGTCATTGTCCCCGGTCGTTCGGGGACGCGGAATTCTAGCACCGTTCGCCGCGGCTTGCCAAACTCCGTTGAGACCTGCGCTTCAGGCCTTGCCGAGGCTGTGGCCCGCGGCGGCGCGGGTGGGCGCGGGGCCGTAGGAGGAGGTGGTTTCTTCGGGCGGGCGGCCGCTCAGCAGGTCGAGCAGTTGCCGGCTGTGGCGGAGGCCGGCCTGGATGAGGGCGCCGTTGATCAGGTTGCGCCGGCCGCAATCCTCCGCAATTGCGAGCAGGCGCTGCCAGCGGGCGAGCACGGTATCCCGGTCGGGGTGATCCTGGCGCTCGATCCATTCCGCCGGGGTCTCGCGTTCCGCGCTCCAGCCGCTCGCGGCGAGCACTTGCTCGCGTTCGGTGTCGAGTGCGGTGAATGCGCCGAGCGCGTCCTGCTTCGGGGCGAGGGCGGCTTCGATGTCCGCCGCGGCGCCGCTGCGCAAGGCTTCGGTTTCGGCGCGCAGCGTTTCGATCAGCCGCTCTCCGGCAACGATTTGCCGCTGCAGGCAATCATCGAGGGCGCCGAGCATGGAAGGGCTCATGTCCGGTTCCCGATCAGGCGCTGGCGGCGAACAGGGTCGATTCCATATTGAGCAGCTTCTCGGCGACGCGCATCGGATCGATGGCATAGCTGCCTTCGGCGATCTGCTGGCGGATCGCGTCGACGCGCTGCTGGTCGACGACCGGCGCGGCGGCGATGTCGCTGTGAAGGCGATTCATGAGGGCCGCGGTGCCGGTGAGGGTGACGGTGTCCTGCGTGTTGCCCGCGGCGCCGGCCTGGCGCGCGCCGTTGCCTTCATCATTGCGCACCGCGCGCAGATGTGAGCTCTCTCCGCTGCCATTGGCCTGTGACGGGGTACGGCCGTTGATTTCGATTGCCATTACTCTTTCCTCCTGGGGGATGGTTACATTTGTACCACGACCGTGCCATCGGCGCGAACGGTGCCCTCGATGATGCGGCTGGAATTCAGATTGCGTACGCGGATGCGATCGCCTTCGGCGCCGTTGGCCAGCGCATTGCCTTTCATGCGCACTTCGAAAGTGTTGCCGCGCGACAGGATGGTCACTTCGTCGCCGCGTTTCACCAGCGCCGGGCGTTCGAGCATGCCGGGCGTGACGATGAGTCCTTCGCGGATCGGATACTTCAGCTGCTTGCCCAGCGCGCCATCCATATCCTTTATGTAGCCTTGGCTGACGGCGTTGATCTCGCGCTCGGCAAGCGTGAGGTGCTCGCGGGTGAGCACGGTGCCGCGCGGAATGAAGCCACGGCTGATCACCACGCGGTCGACGATCGCTATCTGCGCCTGGACACGGATCTTCCACGCCGCGCTGCCGGTACATTGCACGCCGACGCTGGTATTGCCCGTCACCGCAGCGCCTGCGGGAAGGAATGCCCGCAGCGCGCCGTCGCAGGGAACGAGGCGCAGGCGCCGGTCGAGCTGGCCGAGCCGGATCTCGGAGCGGCCAGGATTCGCCTTGAGCTGCTGCTGCAGGAAGGCGCGCGCGGTTTCCAGGATCGCGGCGTGGGACTGCGTCGCGGTGGCGTGCGCGGCGGCAGGGAGGCCGAAGGTGAAGGTGACGGCGAGCGCAATCTGCGTCGCGATGACGCATCGCCTTGCGCTGCGGGCGCCATCCCAGTGGTGATGTCTGCTCTCGGTGTGGCTGTGCATGTTCATCGCCCGATCAATATTCAAGATCCATGCCATTGATATAGGCGCTGTGGCGGGCCAGCGCCCCGGATTTGCCGCCCGGGCGGCGACGGTTTGCCGACTTGTGCCCGAAGACCGTCAGTGATCCGACGCGCAACGCGTCCCGCGGGCGCTTTATCGGCCGCTTTCGCCATTTCGGCAGTTGGCACGCTCGTTGCTCTGCTCCCATCGCCGTCGTGTGACGGCACGGACGGAAACAGGCGTATGTCTTCCATCATCGACCAAGCCTTCGGCATCCATGCCCGCGCGCTCGCGCTGCACGGCAAGCGCGCCGAGACGCTCGCCACCAATATGGCGAACGCGGACACGCCCGGGTACAAGGCGCGTGACATCGATTTCACCGCCGCCCTGAAGGATGCGATGCAGGCGGGAGCTCCGGCGATGACCCGCAGCAATGCGGCGCACATCGCGCCTGCCGACGCGTCCGGCGGCCCCCAGCTCATGTATCGCATGCCGCTGCAGCCCTCGGCCGACGGCAACACGGTGGATCTGCAGACCGAGCAGGGTCAGTTCACCGAGAACGCGATTCGCCACCAGGCGAGCTTCACGTTCCTCGACGGCACCATCAGGAATCTGATGACCGCCATCAAGGGAGAATGACCATGTCCCTCTTTTCCATATTCGATGTAGCCGGATCGGCGATGAGCGCGCAGACCGTGCGCCTCAATACCACGGCCAGCAATCTCGCCAATGCCGAGAGCGCCGCCGGCTCCGAGGCCGAAGTCTATCGCGCCCGCCGGCCGGTGTTCGCCGAGTTCCGCGACATTCTCGACCAGAGCGTCGCCGGAGTGCAGGTGGCGGGCATCGCCGAGGATCAGACGCCGGCGCAGCAGAAGTACCTGCCGCATCATCCGCTCGCCAACGAAGAGGGTTATGTCTACATGCCCAATATCAACGTGGTCGAGGAGATGGCAGACATGATCTCGGCTTCACGCAGTTACCAGAACAACGTCGAGGTGGTGAATACCTCCAAACAGATGCTGCTCAACCTGCTGCGTCTCGGCCAGTGACGAAAGAGATACGGAGAGCCCGCGGATGACAACCATAGATACACAGACGCTCGAACGGCTGGGCCTCAGCGGCAATCGCCAGCAGGAGACGAGAAAGAACGACGAACTCGGTCAGTCGGAGTTCCTGGAGCTGATGGTTACCCAGCTCAACAACCAGGATCCGATGCAGCCGATGCAGAACGGCGAGTTTTATACGCAGATCGCGCAGTTCAGCACGGTTTCCGGCATTCAGGAGCTGCAGCAGACCTTCCAGCAGGTGGCGAGCGCGCTCTATTCCGGCCAGGCCCTGCAGGCCTCGGCCATGGTCGGCCGCAGCGTGCTGGTGTCCTCGCCGCAGGCCAACCTCACCAGCGATGGTACCGTCGCCGGCGTGATCGATGTGCCGCGCGATACCACACAGCTCAATGTCGACGTCTACGACCAGGCGGGTCAGCTCGTGCGCCGCATTGCCCTGGGCGAGCACGCCGCGGGCAAGGCCGCGTTCGAGTGGGATGGGCTGAACAACGCCGGCGAGCCGGCGCGGGCGGGAACCTACTTGATGGAAGCGACCATGCTGCTTGGCGGCGAAACCTTCGGTCTCGAGACGATGGTGGCGAATCGCATCGACAGCGTCACGGTGGATACCGGCGGACAGGGTATCGTGCTCAACCTGTCCGGCGGCGGACAGGCTACGCTCGCCAATGTCCGCGAGATCATGTAAGAACCTTCGGAGGAATACCCCATGCCATTTCGTACAGCACTGAGCGGTCTGAACGCGGCCTCGTCCGAGCTGCGGATGATCGGCAACAACGTGGCCAATGCCGGCACCAACGGCTTCAAGAAGTCGACCATCCAGTTCGCCGACGTCTTCGCCGTTTCCAACCTGGGCACAGCCTCGGATGCCATCGGCAGCGGTGTCCGCGTGGCCAGCGTCACGCAGCAGTTCAGCCAGGGCAATGTCGAGTTCTCCGACAACGTGCTCGATCTCGCAGTCTCGGGCCAGGGCTTCTTCCGCATCAACGATGGCGGCGCGATCAGCTACACCCGCGCGGGCGCCTTCGAGGTCGATCGCGAAGGCTTCATCGTCAACTCGGCCAGCCAGCGCCTCACCGGCTTCATGGCCGACGATCTCGGCAACGTCACCGGGGCGCTTGGCGACATCCGCCTCGACTCCTCCGACATCGCGCCGCTCGCCACCGGCCGCATCGGCCTCAGCCTCAATCTGAACGCGGGCGCCGCGGTGCCTGCGGAGCCGGTGCCGTCTTCGGTGATCCAGCTCGGCAGTGCGGGCGCCAACCTGGTGCTCGATCCCGCGGACTCGCCGGTGATGGCGGGACCCATGGATCTGGTGGACAACTTCGGCAATCCGGTGGCCGGTGCGCAACTGCAGTTCACCAACACCGGCGGCAACAACTGGGACGTGAGCCTGGTGGGGGCGACCGGGACCTCGACCGTCGGCAGCTTCGAGGTCGGCGTCGATGCCTCGGCCAGCCTGAGCTGGAATCCCGACGGCGCGGGGCCGCAGAGTCCCATCGATCTGACCTTCGATGTGTCCGCGATCGTTGCCGGCAGCGGGCCGGGCACCAGCGACCTGACGGCGAGCGTCAACGGGACGGTGCAGGGTCCGTTCGACCGGCTCGATGCCACCACCTACAACAACTCCACCTCGCTGACGATCTACGATTCGCTCGGCACACCGCAGCTGGCAACGGTCTACTACCGCCGCACCGCCGAGCCGAACCAGTGGGAGAGCTATCTGTACGTCGGTGACCAGGCAGTCGCCGGGGGACAGGCCAACGGATCCGATCTGCTGCAGTTCAACGCCGATGGCGCATTGACCAGCATCAACGGCACGCCCACGCCGCCCAACATCGTCGCTCTGGATTCCATCGATCCGGGCACGGGCGCGGGTCCGATGACGTTGAGTCTGGACTATGGCGCAATCAGCCAGTGGGGCGGCGGCTTCAACGTGGTAGAGCTGTCCCAGGACGGCTACACGACGGGCCGTCTGAACAGCATCGACATCGACTCGAGCGGTATCGTGTTCGCCCGCTTCACCAACGGACAGACGCGCACGCTGGCCCAGATCGCGCTGACGAACTTCGCCAACCCGCAGGGCCTGTCCCAGCTCGGCGACACGTCCTGGGGAGAAAGCTTCGAGTCCGGCCCGCCGCTGGTGGCCGCTCCCGGATCTTCCGGGCTGGGTCTGGTGCAGTCGGGTGCGCTCGAGGGCTCGAACGTCGATCTCACCGAGCAGCTGGTGCGCATGATCACCTCGCAGCGCAATTTCCAGGCGAACGCGCAGGTGATCTCGACCGCCGACACCATCACGCAGTCGATCATCAACCTCCGCTGATCCACTGAGCCATGGACCGCGTTCTCTACGTCGCGATGTCGGGCGCCAGGCAGACCATGCAGGCGCAGGCGGCAAACGCCCATAACCTGGCCAACGCCTCCACCACCGGCTTTCGCGAGGATCTGCTGGCCTTCAGCGCGCAGGAGCTCAGCGGTCCGGGGCATTCGTCCCGCGTCTACAGCCGGCTGGATGGCGCCGGCGTCAACCTGGCGCCGGGCGCGCAGATGCAGACCGGGCGGCCGCTCGATGTGGCGGTCGCCGGTTCCGGATGGATCGCGGTGCAGGCGCCCGACGGCGGGGAAGGCTATACCCGCGCCGGCGATCTGCAGATCACGGCGGCGGGCATGCTGGTCACGGGCGCCGGGCATCCGGTGCTCGGCGAGACCGGTGCGCCCATCATGATGCCGCCCGCCGAGCAGGTGGATATCGCCAGCGACGGCACCATCTCGATCCGGCCGCTGGGACAGACGCCGGAGGCGCTGGCGGTGGTCGATCGCATCCGCCTCGTCGATCCCGATGCCGCGAGCCTGAGCAAGGGAACGGATGGCCTGATGCGCAGCGAGACCGGCGCGGCGGCGCTGCCGGATGCCGCGGTGAGGCTCAATGTCGGCGTGCTCGAGGGCAGCAACGTCAACACGGTCGATGCCATGGTGAACATGATCTCCCTGTCCCGGCAGTTCGAAATGCAGGTGAAGATGATGCAGACGGCCGACGAAAACGACCGCGCTTCGGCGCAGATGATGCAGATCGGCTGACCGGAAGCAGCCGGCATAGCGGAGAACCAGAGATGACCAATCCCCTGTGGATCGCCAAGACCGGACTCGACGCGCAGCAGACGCGCATGTCGGTGATCGCGAACAACCTCGCCAACGTCAACACCACCGGATTCAAGAAGGACCGCGCGGTGTTCGAGGATCTGCTCTACCAGAACGTGCGCCAGGTCGGCGCCCAGTCTTCGCAGGACTCCCTGATCCCGACCGGACTGAATTTCGGTACCGGCGTGCGCACGGTGGCGACCGAGAAGCTGTTCACCCAGGGCAGCCCGGTGGAGACCGGCAACCCGGTGCACATGGCGATCGAGGGGCGCGGCTTCTTCCAGGTGCTGATGCCGGACGGAGCGCTCGCCTACACCCGCGACGGCTCGTTCACGCGCGACGGGCAGGGGCAGGTCGTGACCGCCAACGGCTATGTGCTGCAGCCGGCGATCAATATTCCCGAGAACACGCTCAACGTGACCATCGGCGTCGATGGGGTGGTGAGCGTATTGACCGCCGGCAGTTCGACGCCGACGCAGGTGGGCAATGTGCAGCTGGTCGATTTCATCAACGAGGCCGGCCTGCAACCGATCGGCCAGAACCTGTATCTCGAATCCGCCTCGAGCGGCGCCCCGCAGACCGGCTCTCCCGGACTGAACGGCCTCGGCAATGTCGTCCAGGGCACGCTGGAAGGCTCCAACGTCAATGTGGTGGAAGAGCTGGTGAACATGATCGAGGCGCAGCGGGCCTACGAGATGAATTCCAAGGCGATCTCGGCGGTCGATCGCATGCTGCAGTACGTCAACAGTAATCTGTAGGAGAGAGCGGCATGAGCATTCGCGACATCGCCGTGCTGATCCTGGCCGCCGTCGTGCTCGGCGGCTGCGCCAGCGCGCCGCGCAACGACAACCGCATCTCCCAGGAGCCATACTCCTGGCCGGAGTATCCCGTTGCCACCACGCCGGGCGCCATTTACCAGACCGGACGCGGCAGCTCGCTGTTCGAGGATGTGCGCGCCCGGCGTGTCGGCGACGTCATCACCGTGGTGCTGCAGGAGAGCACCAATGCCGCGCAGAGCGCGAGCACCAGCACCAGCAAGGACAACTCGGTCAACATCGCCAACCCGACCCTGTTCGGCAATCCGTTCTCCTTCGGCTCCAGCCTGCTCGGCGACTCGCGCCGCAGCCTCGAAACCGAGCTCGGCTCCAGCCGCAGCTTCTCGGGCGAGGGCGGCAGCCAGCAGAGCAACCGCCTGACGGGCAATGTCACCGCCACGGTGGTCGAGGTACTCCCCAACGGTTACCTGCGCATCCGCGGCGAGAAGCTCATCTCGATCAACAAGGGCGACGAGTACATCCGCCTGACCGGCGTGGTGCGTCCGGTGGACATCCAAGCCGACAACAGCGTGCTTTCCACCATGGTGGCGAACGCAGAGATCTCCTACGGCGGCAACGGCGTGCTGGCCGATGCCTCGGAAATGGGCTGGCTGTCGAGATTCTTCAACAGCAAGTGGTGGCCGTTTTAACCCGTGACAGGCCGAAAAAGAAAGATCAGAAAAGGATAGATGAAAGTGAACAGTCGCAAATCGCCGGTGGTCCTTTTGTCTTTTCTCCTTGCGCTTTTCTCCGGCGCCGCCGCCGCCGAGCGAATCAAGGATCTGGCCAGTATCGCCGGGGTGCGCAGCAACCAGCTGGTCGGTTACGGGCTGGTGGTGGGACTGGACGGGACGGGTGACCAGACCAGTCAGACGCCGTTCACGGTGCAGAGCATGCGCAATCTGCTTGCGCAATACGGCATCACGCTGCCGCCGAACGTCAATCCGCAGCTCAAGAACGTGGCGGCGGTGACGGTGCATGCCTCCCTGCCGCCCTTCGCCAAGCCGGGACAGGCGATCGATGTCACCGTGTCCTCGCTCGGCAATGCCAAGAGCCTGCGTGGCGGTAGCCTGCTGATGACGCCGATGAAGGGCGCGAACGGAGCGATCTATGCGATCGCCCAGGGGAATCTGGTCGTCGGCGGCTTTGGCGTGGAGGGCAAGGACGGATCTCGCGTCAGCGTGAACGTGCCGAGCGTGGGCAGGATTCCGAGCGGCGCGACGGTCGAGCGCGAAGCGCCGACCACCTTCGGCGACGCCGATGCGGTGGTGCTGAATCTGCATCGCCAGGACTTCACCACCGCCAAGCGCGTTGCCGACGCCATCAACGCCACCATGGGGCAGGGCACCGCGGCGCCGGTCGATGGATCTTCGGTACGGGTCTACGCGCCACGCTCGGCGGCGCAGCGTGTGGCCTTCGTCGCCGAGCTGGAGAATCTGACGCTGGAGCCGGGCGCGGCTTCGGCGCGGGTGATCGTCAATTCGCGCACCGGGACGGTAGTGATCGGCAATCAGGTACGGGTCGCCCCGGCCGCGGTATCGCACGGCAGCCTGACCGTGACCATCACCGAGCGCACCGGCGTCAGTCAGCCCGAGCCGTTGTCCCGCGGCGTCACCGCAGTCGTCGCCGAATCGGAAGTCAGCGTGGCGCAGGACGCGAATCGAATGTTCGTCTTCGATCCGGGTATCTCGCTCGACGAAATCGTGCGCGCTGTCAATGAAGTGGGCGCGGCTCCCGGCGATCTGGTGGCGATCCTCGAGGCGCTGCGCGAAGCCGGTGCCCTGCGCGCCGAACTGATCGTCATCTGAGGACGCAGGCAATGAGCGAAGTCAGCGGCGCGGCTTTCGATCCTCAGGGGCTCGACCGGCTGCGGCAGGCGGCGCGGGAAGAATCTCCCGATGCGCTGAGAGAGGCGGCGAGGCAGTTCGAGGCGCTGTTCATCCACAGCATGCTGAAGAACATGCGCGAGACCGGATTCGGCGAGGGCCTGTTCGATAACGACCAGACGCGCATGTACCAGGGCATGTTCGATCAGCAGATCGCCGGCAACATGGCGGCGGGAGGCGGCATCGGTCTGGCCGAGGTGCTGGTGCGCCAGCTTGGCGGTGATCGCATCGAGGGAGCCGCGGCCAGCAGGGCTTATGAGGAAGCCGCGCGTATCGAGAAAGAGGACTGATCGATGAGCGTGCTGGAAACAGGTGTAACCGGGCTGCTGGCGGCGCAGCGACAATTGTCGGTGGCCTCACACAACATCGCCAACGCCAACACCGAGGGCTACAGCCGGCAGCGCGCCGAGCTGGTGACGCAGCAGCCGCAGTTCCAGGGTTACGGCTTTCTCGGCTCCGGAGTCACCGTCACCACCATCAGCCGCATGTACGATCAGTTCGCGACCCGCCAGGTGTGGAGCTCGACCGCTGCGCTCGGTCAGTCGCAACAGTTCAATACGCTCGCCGCCCAGGTCAACGATCTGCTCGGCACCGGCGACAGCGGTTTGCCCGCGGCGCTGCAATCGTTCTTCGATTCGGTGCAGGGCGTCGCCAACGATCCCGCATCGCGGGTCACGCGGCAACTCATGATCGGCGAGGCACAGACGCTCGCCGCGCAGTTCCGGGGCGTCGACAGCCAGCTTGAAGCGGTGACGAACAACACCAACGCGATGCTGGGCAGCGTGGTGGGGGAGGTCAACAATCTGACCTCATCGATCGCCGACATCAACCGCCGCATCGCCAGCGGCTCCGCCGGCAAGCATCCGCCGAATGACCTGTACGACCAGCGCGATGAATTGATCCGCCAGCTCTCCGAGCGCGTCAACGTGACCACGGCCGCCGACAGCAACGGCATGGTGAACGTGTTCATCGGCAGCGGCCAGGCGGTGGTGATTGGCGGCGATGCGCGAAGTCTTGCCACCGTGCCGAATCCGACGGATTCCTCGCGCATGGAAGTCGCCTACATGGCGGGCAGCGCGCCGGTGGTGATCAGCAGCCAGCTCAGCGGCGGCAGCATCGGCGGCGTCCTCGCGTTCCGCAGCCAGATCCTGGAGCCGGCGCGTGACACCATCAACCTGATGGCCTTCGGTGTCGCCGCCGCCTTCAATGCGGTACACGCTGAGGGCATGGACATGAACGGCCAGCCGGGTGGTGATTTCTTCCGCGCGCCGGCCACGGCCGGGCCGCCGCCCACCACCGAAGTGAGGGCACATTCCCGCAACCTCGGCGATGCGGCGGTGGTGGTCACGGCGTCCGATGTGGCCGCGCTGACGGCGAGCGACTACCTGCTGGCGCGACAGGGCGGCAGCTACACCCTGACCCGCCAGGCCGATGGCGCCGTGCTGCCGCTGCCGGGCTTTCCGGGGGCGCCGGTCACGGTCGACGGCATGACCATCGCGCTGGACGCCGGCGCCATGGCCGATGGCGACGCCTTCGTCATCAGCCCGGTGGCCAACGCGGCGCGCAATTTCGCGGTGGCGATCACCGATCCCGACCGCATCGCCGCGGCCGGTCCGCTGCGCTCGCGCGTCGCCCTGGACAATGCGGGCACCGGCACCGTCGGGCAGGCGACCGTGAGCGATCCCGCGGCGTGGAGCGGGGAGGCGTACCGCCTGCTGGCGGTAGATGCCGACTCGGACGGCGTCACCGATGCCTGGTCGCTGCGCGATGCGACGGACACCGAAGTGGCGACCGGCGCCTATGTCGCCGGCGATACCATCGAGTTCGGCGGGCTGAGCTTCGTCATCGACGGCGAGCCTCTGCCCGGGGACGAGTTCTTCGTCGAACCGAACAGCGGCGGGGTGAGCGACAATCGCAACGCCCTGGCGCTTGCCGGGCTGCAGTCCGCATTGGTCATGAACGGCGGCGGGGCATCATTCCAGTCGCTGTACGGCAACCTGGTCGGCGATGTCGGCGGCAAGAGCCTGCAGGCCGAAGTCGGCGTTGCGGTGCAGACCGGCCTGCTCGAGCGCGCGGTCGATACGCGCGATGCGGTATCCGGCGTCAACCTCGACGAGGAGGCTGCCGATATCATGCGTTATCAGCTTGCATACCAGGCCGCGGCGCAGCTGATCTCGACCGCCAACAGCATCTTCCAGACCCTGATCGACGTGGTGCGGAGGTAAGGGTGCGTATTTCCACCGGACAGATCTATCGCAGTGCGCTGGGCGCGGTGCTCGAGCAGCAATTGCAGCTGCAGCGCACGCAGCAGCAGATCTCGACCGGCAAGCGCATTTCCTCGCCTGCCGACGACCCGGCGGGCGCGGCGAACCTGGTGGGGCTCAAGGAGTCGATGCAGGTCACGCGCCAGTATCAGGAGAACATTTCCGCCGCGCGTACCCAGCTGCAGCAGGAGGAGGCGACGCTGGGCTCGGTCAGGCTGGTGCTCGACCGGGTGCGCGAGCTCGCCCTGGGGGCCGCCAATGCCGCGCTCAGCGAATCGGACCGGCGCGCGGTCGCGGTCGAGATGGCTCAGCGCATTTCCGATCTCGAAGGGCTCGCCAACGCCATCAGTCCGACCGGCGAGTACCTGTTCGCCGGCTACCAGGGGCTGACGCGGCCCTTCGCTGTCGGCCCCGGGGGCACAACAGCCTACTACGGTGATGAGGGTCAGCGCTTCGTGCAGATCGGCGCCAACCGTCTGGTGGCGGTCAACGATCCGGGCGCCGGCCTGTTCATGGACATTGCGCGCGGCAACGGCCGCTTCGCCGCGCTGGCTGGACCCGACAACGCGGGCTCCGGCGTGATCGATCCGGGCAGCGTCACCGGCGGCTACAATGGCGGCGCCTATCGCATCGGCTTTCCGGTCACCACGACTGCCGGCCCTTCGCTGGCGTTCAATGATGCCGGCGCCAACGATGATCCGCTGTATACGCTCACCATCAATGGGACACCGGTCTATCAGGTCGCCGCATCCGGCGCGCCGGTGGCGACGCTCGAGGACCTGGCGACCGAGATCAACCTGCACGCCGGTGTGACCGGCGT
This sequence comes from Gammaproteobacteria bacterium, assembly GCA_034002745.1. Taxonomy (GTDB): domain Bacteria; phylum Pseudomonadota; class Gammaproteobacteria; order SZUA-140; family SZUA-140; genus JAITWN01. Next base: position 1,371 of record JAVEZY010000006.1, on the reverse strand, counting down.
GCGCGCCGTCGTCGACGCTGGCGAGCTGATGCTGATGGCAGACGATCCTGCCGTCGGCGATATCGAAGTGACGGAGACGCTCGGCGCGGTGAGCGACGGGGCGGCGGATACGGTGACGGGGTACTTCGGCTCGGCGCTTACGGGAGATGAGCCCTCGGCTTCCATCGTTTACCCGGCCGGCGCCGCGGACCGCTATCTGGTCGAGGATGCGCTGGGCGTGCCGGTGGCGAGCGGCGTCTTCGCGGACGGGGAACAGATCGCCTTCGCCGGTGTGCAGACACGTATCACCGGCGAGCCCCGCCATGGCGATGTGTTCCACATCGAGCCCGCCGGCCGGCAGAACGTATTCGCTACCATCGGCGATTTCATCGGTGTGCTGGAGTCCGGCGCCAGCGGCGCGACGCTAGGGAACGCGGTGAACGCCTTCCTTACCGGCATCGACCAGGCCATGGAGAAGGTCAGCATGGCGCGCGCCGGAGTCGGCGGCAGGCTCAATGCCCTGGACACCCAGGAGCAGGTCAACGAAGACACCCTGCTGCGACTGGACACCGCGCGCTCCGGCCTCGAGGACCTGGACTACGCCTCCGCAATCAGCGACTTCAGCCGCCAGATGATGGCCCTGCAAGCCGCCTACAGCTCCTTCAGCCAGATCCAGGGCCTCAGCCTCTTCAACTACCTGCGCTAATGGGGTCAGACCCCATCATAGTCAGCCTGTTCAACCACCTGCAGTAATCGGGGTCAGACCCCAAAGCAAAAAAACTCGCCTTTGAATTCAGTTGGTTGGGGAAATGGGGTCAGACCCCGCCCGATTCGCACCGCCGACTACGTAAGTGAGCCTAAAGTCACATTCCGGTGCGCCGATATGGTTCGGTGGGAGCGGTGAATGCGTGCGACGCATGTCCGCTGACGATCAAATTCCTGGCGCAGACCAGCTGCCGGAACCGAGGAGAAGAAGATGCCCCAAGTAATCAATACGAACATTGCCTCGCTCAATGCGCAGCGCAATCTGAACAAGACGCAGAGCGACCTGGCGACGTCGCTGCAGCGTCTGTCTTCGGGTCTTCGCATCAACAGCGCGAAGGACGACGCCGCCGGTCTCGCCATTTCCGAGCGCATGACCACGCAGATCCGTGGTATCAACCAGGCGGTGCGCAACGCCAACGACGGTGTGTCGCTGGCGCAGACCGCAGAAGGCGCGCTGGGTGAGCTGACCAACAACCTGCAGCGTATCCGTGAGCTGGCCGTGCAGTCCGCCAACTCCACCAACTCCGCTTCCGACCGCGCCGCGCTCGATCTCGAAGTGCAGCAGCGTCTGGCGGAAATCGACCGTATCGCCACCCAGACCACGTTCAACGGCCTGAAGGTGCTCGA
>JAVEZY010000005.1:6143-118838 GCA_034002745.1 Gammaproteobacteria bacterium | reverse complement strand
CACCTCAGCGTCAGTATTGGTCCAGAAAGCCGCCTTCGCCACTGGTGTTCCTCCACATATCTACGCATTTCACCGCTACATGTGGAATTCCGCTTTCCTCTACCATACTCTAGCCTGACAGTATCGAGTGCAATTCCCAGGTTAAGCCCGGGGCTTTCACATCCGACTTATCAGACCGCCTACGCGCGCTTTACGCCCAGTAATTCCGATTAACGCTCGCACCCTCCGTATTACCGCGGCTGCTGGCACGGAGTTAGCCGGTGCTTCTTCTGCAGGTTACGTCAAGACACAGGGGTATTGGCCCTATGCTTTTCCTCCCTGCTGAAAGTGCTTTACAACCCTAAGGCCTTCTTCACACACGCGGCATTGCTGGATCAGGCTTGCGCCCATTGTCCAATATTCCCCACTGCTGCCTCCCGTAGGAGTCTGGGCCGTGTCTCAGTCCCAGTGTGGCTGGTCGCCCTCTCAGACCAGCTACCGATCGTCGCCTTGGTAGGCCATTACCCCACCAACAAGCTAATCGGAAGTAGGCTCATCCCATAGCACGAGGCCCGAAGGTCCCCCGCTTTCCTCCGTAGAGCGTATGCGGTATTAGCCCGAGTTTCCCCGGGTTATCCCCCACTATAGGGCAGATTCCTACTCATTACTCACCCGTCCGCCACTCGTCAGCACCCCGAAGGGCCTGTTACCGTTCGACTTGCATGTGTTAAGCATGCCGCCAGCGTTCAATCTGAGCCATGATCAAACTCTTCAGTTTAACTGCTCAACCGTCCGAAGACGGTAAAACGTTCGATCCTTCGCCTGCACCAGTTTCCCGGTACCTGCTCGGATCTTGCTTCGTGGTGAAAGCGACACCGACGAAGCGCCCGCACAGATTGCTTGATTTCCAGTTTGTCAAAGAGCGGCTCGGGCCAAAACTCACCAGCCCAGCGTAGCCAAATCATTATACAGATCCGATCGTTTGCGTCAAGCCCTACTTCGACTCCGCCAGTCCGACCGGAGGACTGCGCCCCGGGTTAGCCCCGAGAAGCTGCGCATTATACGCAGCCCGACGAAAGACGCAAGGGGGCTGCAAATAAATTTCTACCGAGCGCAGCGGCGGTCTGTTTGACCTATACGGAATGAACTATACGTACCCGCGCAAAGCGACGCTTGCCGACCTGGACCACGTAGTCGCGGCCAGCCGGAAGGGCGAGATCGCGGTCCTCCGCACGCGTGCCGTCTACGCGGACAGATCGCTGCGCGATCTGGCGAAATGCGTCGGACGTGCTGACACAAAGACCAGCATCGCGCAGCAGCTGCGCCAGCGGATAGGATGCGCTTGTTCCGGTCAGCTCGATCTCGGGCATGTCCTCCGGTAGCGCCCCATCTCGAAAGCGTGCAATGAACGCGGCCTTGGCCTCTTCAGCTGCCGTCTTGCCATGGAAGCGTCCGACCAGCTCAAGCGCCAGCCGGAACTTGACGTCGCGCGGGTTCAGGCCCTCTTCTTCCGTCGCGTGGCGCCAGGCAGCAATGGTTGCAGCCGGCTCGAAGCTCAATAGTTCGAAGTAGCGCCACATCAGTGCATCCGAAACCGACATCAGCTTGCCGAACATCTCCTGCGGCGGATCCGTGATGCCTATGTAGTTGCCGAGCGACTTCGACATCTTCTGCACCCCGTCCAGCCCCTCGAGGATCGGCATGGTCAGCACGACCTGCGGGGGCTGCCCCCAGGCTTCCTGGAGATGGCGCCCGACCAGCAGATTGAACTTCTGGTCCGTACCTCCCAGTTCCACGTCCGCCTGCAGGGCGACGGAATCGTAGCCCTGCACCAGGGGATAGAGCAGCTCGTGGAGAGCGATCGGCTGGCCGGCCGCGTAGCGCTTCTGGAAGTCGTCACGCTCCAGCATTCGGGCCAGGGTGTACTTCCCGGCCAGTTGCACCAGCCCGGCGGCGCCCATCTTGTCCATCCACTCGGAGTTGAAGACTACCCGCGTGCGCTCCGGGTCCAGAATCTTGAAGATCTGTTCCTCGTAGGTTCGCGCGTTCGCCTGAACCTGTTCGCGCGTCAGCGGCTGCCGGGTGATGTTGCGACCGGTCGGGTCGCCGATCATGCCGGTGAAATCCCCGATCAGAAAGCAGCACTCGTGACCCAGCTCCTGAAAGTTGCGCATCTTGTTGAGCAGCACGGTATGCCCCAGATGCAAATCGGGCGCGGTAGGATCGAAGCCCGCCTTGACCCGCAACGGCCGCCCGCTCCTCAGCCGCTCAGCGAGCCCGGCTTCCGGAATGATTTCCTCGGCGCCCCGCCCGATCAGGGCGAGCGCGTCTGCAACTGCATCGGTCATGCGTCAAGTGCCTGATAATCAAGAAATGGGAAAAACAGGCGCTATATTAGCGTACTTTCCGGATCACGGACGACGACACTCGCCACGCGCGCGACCGAATCCACCCGTGGCCGCCCGTCCGGCCGCGATCGCCCGAACTGCCATGCAGCAACGAACCGACGACGGGAGCAGGCCGAAATGCCATTGTTGACCGTCGCCGGTCCGCCGGCTAAGGTTATGTGCAAACTACAAAAAGGATCCCGCATGGAGCGCTTCGGCAGCCTCGGCCGCGATTTCAAGACGCCAATCGGAGAGAAGCGTCGCCGGCCCTCTTACCGCAATCACCTGCTCACGCTGGCCGGCCTGGTCGTCGGCGCCGGCATCATCATCGCGCTGTTGCCGGACGATGCCGAAGCAGTGCGGACCGCCGATGCGGATGCCCCTGTGCTGGAGCCTGCCAACATCGCAGGAGACGTTACCCTCGCAGAGGCACCGCCTGCAGACCATGCCATCGAACAGACGAGCGCCGAGCTTGCCGATGCCGGGTCTTCCGATCCCGCCGGCCCCGATGACGGTTGGCTCCGAGTCGAAGTTCGCAAGGGTGACAGCCTTTCGGCCATTTTTCAGCGCAGCGGCTTCAGCGGTCGCGAACTTCATGAAGTCATGGCGCTCGGCAGCGATACCAAGGCGCTCACTCGCATTCACCCGGGCGCGAAAATCCACCTGCTGCCCGATCCCGAAGGTCGGTTGCTCGCACTCTCCTATCCGCTGGATGAAGTGCGGACGTTACATGTGAAGCGCGGCACGCAGGGCTTCTCGGCGAGCATAGAAGAGCGCGAAATCGAGATCCGCGTCGCCCATGCGTCCGGCACGATCCAGGATTCGCTGTTCCTCGCCGCGGCCCGCGCCGGCCTCGCCGACGGGGTGATCATGGAACTGGTGCGGATCTTTGGCTGGGACATCGACTTCGCGCTCGACATCCGCCAGAACGATCGCTTCGCCGTCGTCTACGAAGAGGTATTCGCCGATGGCGAGAAGCTGCGAAACGGACGCATCCTTGCGGCGGAATTCGAGAATCGCGGCCGGCTGCACCGGGCGATCGGCCATGCCGATGCCAGCGGGCGGCTCGACTACTACTCTCCCGATGGAAAGAACATGCGCAAGGCGTTCCTTCGTACGCCGGTGGATGCCCGCGTGTCGTCCCGATTCAGTACCGGCCGCATGCATCCGGTGCTGAATCGCATCCGCGCCCACAAGGGCGTGGACTATGCCGCGCCGACGGGCACGCCGATCCGCGCCGCCGGCGATGGACGCGTCCTGCTGCGCGGTCAACACGGCGGCTACGGCAACACCGTGATCATCCAGCATGGCAGCCGCTACAGCACCCTGTATGCTCATATGTCGCGCTATGCCAAGGGATTGAAGCAGGGTGATCGCGTGCGCCAGGGGCAGGTCATCGGTTACGTGGGATCCTCCGGCCTGGCCACCGGGCCGCACCTGCACTATGAGTTCCGCATCGATGATCGGCATCATGATCCGCTGACCGTCAAGCTTCCCGAAGCCGATCCGTTGCCCCGGCAGCAGATGGCCGATTTCCTGATGAAGTCGTCTCCCCTGATCGCCCAGCTGGACGGCATGCGGGCAACCCTGTTGGCAGCGGCGGAAGACGAAACCGTCGATGCCCGCTAGCCGCAGCGGCCAACGCAATCCGTCCGGACCATCCGCATCGGATCTCTATGTCGGACTGATGTCCGGCACCAGCATGGATGGGGTCGACGCGGCACTGGTCGACTTCGCGGATGAAGCTCCCCGCCTGCTGGCATTCCGCTCCGAGCCCTATCCCGCACCGTTGCGGCGGCGCCTGCTGCAACTGGCCCAGGGCACCGACGATGAACTCGCGCGCACGGCGCAACTCGATGCGGAACTCGGCCGCCTGTTCGCCCAGGCAACGCTCGCGGTCATCGATCAGGGGCGCGTGCGGCGCCGCGCGGTCTCCGCCATCGGCAGCCATGGCCAGACGCTGCGCCACTTTCCGAAGATCCCGTCCAGCCTGCAGATCGCCGATCCGAACATCATCGCCACCGCGACCGGTATCACGACCGTGGCGGACTTCCGCCGGCGCGACATGAGCGTCGGCGGTCAGGGGGCACCGCTGGCGCCGGCGTTTCATGAGATCCTCTTCCGCGTGCGCAGCCGCACCCGCGTCGTGCTCAATGTCGGCGGTATCGCCAACATCACGCTGCTGCCTCGCACCTCTGCCCAGCCGGTTTCCGGCTTCGACACCGGCCCGGGCAACACGCTCATGGATCGCTGGGCCGAACGCCACCTCAAGCAACCCATGGATACCGACGGGCACTGGGCGGCAGGAGGCAACGTAGACGAACGTCTGCTGGCCCGCTTGCTGAAAGAGCGCTATTTCAGGGCGCCGCCGCCCAAGTCGACGGGAACCGAATACTTCAACATGCGCTGGCTGGAGAACCATCTCGCGCGTGAGAATCGGCGCATTCCTCATCGCGACGTGCAGACCACGCTATGCGAACTCACCGCCCGCACCATCACCGACGCCATTCGCCGGCATGCACCGGACACCGATGAAGTACTGGTCTGCGGCGGCGGCGCCTACAACCTCGCCCTCATGTTCCGCCTGCAGGTACTGCTCGACACCATTCCGGTCCGCTCGACCGAAGACTTTGGTGTCGAACCAACCCGCATCGAAGCTATGACCTTCGCCTGGCTGGCAAGACAGACAATACTGGGACGTCCGGGGAATCTGCCCTCGGTAACGGGGGCGGGACAGGCAGTGGTATTGGGAGCGGTATACGGGAAGTGAAAAAGAAAGGGGTGAACGATGAAAGGAAAACTCAATCGTTTTCCTCTTTCATCTTCGCACTAAAAAAAGGGCCCCCGAAGGGGCCCTTCTTTTCTCATGCACTGAACGATGATCCGCAGCCACAGGTCGTGGTTGCGTTCGGGTTGCGGATGACGAAGTGGGAGCCTTCCAGCCCTTCCGAATAGTCGATTTCCGCTCCGACCAGGTACTGGAAACTCATGGGATCGACCAGCAGCGTCACGCCGCCGTTCTCGACCACCTGATCCCCCTCGTTGATGGATTCATCGAAGGTGAAGCCATACTGAAAACCGGAACAACCGCCACCCGAGATGAACACGCGTAGCTTTAGCGCTTCGTTGCTCTCCTCCTCGATCAGTGACCTGACCTTGGCCGCTGCGGCATCGGTGAAAACCAGGGTGGGCTGATCATCCCCGGTGACGGCTTGTGAAGCAGGCACGCTCATCGACGAATCTCCTTACATGGAATGAGGACAATTATAGTAATCCGCAGCATATTAATCAAGAATTGCCGTGCGGAGGCGCGGCGATCTCCTGACCGGGGGGGGATGGCGGCAATCCGGCCTCATCCAGATGAATGAGGCTCCCATTCACTTCCGCACCCATCGCGACCTCCAGACGGCGGTAATAGACGTTACCGGTGATTCGCGCCTGCGATGCGAGCTCGACCGACTCGATCGCATACACGTCTCCGATCACCATGCCGTTGATGGTTACATGGGGTGCGCGGATCTGTCCCTCGACCGAGCCACGCTCGCTGACCACCAGACTGCTGGCGCCATCATTGAGCGCTACCACGTTTCCCTTCACGTTGCCGTCGATATGCAAGCCACCAGTGAACAGCAGATCGCCCCGCATTTCGGTTTGCTGGCCGATCAGGGTGTCGAGCCGCTCGATCTTGCGCTTGCCGCTGGTTCCGCCCATGGATCCTCCTTCAGGACACGACTTCAGCCCAGCTGAATGTCCGCTCCACTATGCTGCCGCTCTTGGGCACCGCTCGCAGATGAACCCGCAGGGGCATGAAGCCCTCCGGCAGCCTGAACACGCCGCGCAGTTCCTGGAAGTTGCGGAAACTGAAGGGCACATCCGAGGCCCCGGCATCGGGCAGCAATTCGGCGAATGGCAGATCCGTTTCCGTGCCGTTCAGCATCCCGCTCAGCGAAATCTGCGCCTTGCCCTGTATCCGCGCCCTGGTCGATGCCAGCTGCGTGAGCACCAGCCGGTAATGATACTGAGGAGCATCCCCCGGGCGCAGCTTGAAACTCTGGATGCGCAAGCCCGGCGCCCCGTCCTCGGAATTGACGATGCCGCGATAGAAGGCGACCTCCTGACGCAGTTCGAGCATTTCGTTCTGCAGGTCCGCCAGCGTGCGATCAACCTCCTCGTACGCGCGTCGATCGATCTCGACGGTCTGCCCAAGCAGTGCGACCTGCGCCTGCAGGCGGGCCTTCTCGGCCTCGAGTTCCGCCACACGGTCGGCGAGGACCGCCTGGCGCTGCCGCGCTTCCATCATGCTGTAACCGGCCGTGCTGCGTCCGTACTCATAAAGCAGCCAGCCGAAGGCGATCACGGCAACGGCGAGCGCAACCAGTGCGAAACGACGGTGTCGTGGATGATGGGACTTGACGATGACGTGCGACGAGCGGCGGCGCATCACAGGAGAGGAATGACGTCCAGACCGGCCCTCTCGGGGAAACCGAACATGATATTGAAGTTCTGCACCGCCTGTCCGGCCGCGCCCTTGACCAGATTATCGATCACCGACAAAACGACGATGGTCCGTCCGTCCTGCGGGCGGAATGCCGATATGCGGCAGAGGTTACTGCCCCGCACGCTGCGGGTCTCCGGCGTCTTTCCGCCCTCCATCACATCGACGAATGGCTCATCCGCATACCGCTCGGCATAGATCGCATGCAGGTCATCCGGCAGCTCTCCGGCACAGTCCGCGTACAGCGTCGCGTGAATGCCGCGAATCAGTGGCGTCAGGTGCGGAACGAAGGTCAGCTGCGGCGTGATCCCGGTCGCTGCCGCCAGGCCCTGCACGATCTCGGGCAGGTGGCGATGCCCGGCAACGGCGTAGGCCTTGAAACTGTCCGCGGTCTCACAATAGATCAGCCCCAGCTCCTTCTTGCGGCCGGCGCCGCTCACGCCCGACTTGACGTCGGCGATGAGCCGCTCCGGATCGATCAGCCCGCGCTCGAGCAGTGGCAGGAAGCCGAGCTGAACAGCGGTGGGATAGCATCCGGGATTGGCCACCAGGCGCGCGCCACGCGCCGCTTCACGATTGACCTCCGGCAGACCATATACCGCCTCGGGCAGCAGTTCGGGACAGGCATGCTCGAGGCCATACCAGCGCTCCCAGAGCACGCGATCGCGCAGTCTGAAATCTGCGGACAGATCGACGATCCGCACGCCGTTCTCGAGCAGAGCGGGCGCCATCGTCATCGCCGTGCCGTTCGGGGTGGCGAAGAACACCAGGTCGCAGTCCTGCAATGAGGCGATATCCGGAGCAACGAAGTCGAGATCGACGGCGCCGCGCAGGCTCTGGAAGGAATCGGCGACCGCGCGGCCCGCCATCTCGCGCGAGGTTGCGGCGACCAGCCGGGCCTCGGGATGCCTCGCGAGCAGACGCATCAGCTCCGCGCCCGTATAGCCAGTCGCACCGACGATGCCCACTCTGACACTCATGCCGCCCCACTCTCCAGTGCAAGGATCCAAGAATACGTCATCTTAACAGATGCGCCGGCCATGTACGGCTTCATGGCGCGGCGACCGCGGGGGAGATGAAGACACGCTCGACATAGGCGGCGACCGCATCGATCTGCTCCGCTGTGAACACCGTCTGCCACGCCGGCATCGCCGTACCCGGCACTCCCGCGGCAATGGCCGCGCGCAGGCGCTGCGGGCTCATCTCTGTCATCGCCCCGGCATCGCGCAGGTCCCGCGGCCGCGGCTCCACGAAGCTGCCGATCCAGTTGCTGCCGCTGCCGTCCGCCGCATGGCAGAAGGCGCAATTCGCCTGGAACAGCCGCTCTCCTTCACGCAGGCGCGCATCGGCGCTGGTCAATTCCGGGGGGACATCGTGGCGGGCATAGGGAGTGGCGCCGCTCTCGGCGTCGATGCGCCCCTCGCGATGCGAGTATCCGGCACGAGGCCAGGAAATCGCGCGCGGCGCCCACAGGGTCCGGTCGTCCTCGAGATGCCCGCGATCATGGCAGGTGATGCATGTGGACATGAATAGGCGCTTGCCCTCGCGCTGCGCTGCCGACAGATTCTCGTCCGGCGTGTCGAGCGCGATCTCGCCCAGGGCGAACGGGAATGCCGCGCGATAGCGCTCGTGTTCGAACCATCCATTCGCCGGGATGTGATAGGCCGTGTTCCGGCGCTGCTCGCGCACAAAGCTCTCCAGCACGAAATCGACCACGGCCTCGATTTCGGACGGCGCCAGCACCGAGGCGAACGGCTCCATCGCCGTTCCCGCGCGTCCCCGGGTGACCGTCTCCACCATGTCCGCGCGCTCGACCATGGAAGGGTCCAGCGCGGTAAAGTCCCGAGGCGACGGGTCGAGAAAGCGGGCTGCCAGCGTCCGGGCATCGCCATCGTACCCGTGACAGAAGTAGCAGTAGTCGTTATAGATGCGGCGCCCGTCCGGCTCAGGGCGGACCGGGGTTTCGCCTGGAATTCGTGTCGGGACCGCCGTCAGTTCCGCTTTTTTTTTTCGCCCGCAGCCGCGAGGGAATCGGAGACAAGGAACTCCCGGTAGACGTACTCGGCGACATCGGCGATCCCATCGTCGTCGAGTACCGTCTTCCATGCCGGCATCACCGTGCCACGCTTGCCCTCCGCAATCGCGGAGAACAGAGCGGGACGATTGAGTGTGCGCCGGGATTCCGCCGCCAGGAAGTCGCGCGGCGGCGGGCGGATGAAGCCCGACCGGGGACCGCGACCGTCTCCGCTGGCGCCGTGACAGGGCGTACAGTTGGCCGCATAGACCGCTGCGCCACGCGCCGCGTCGCCCTGACGTCCATCGGCGAATGGCGCCGCCATGTCGACCGGAGCAGCCGCAGCGGCACGAGCATGCGGGCTCGCCATGCTGGCGCCGCCGGCTCCCTGATCCGCCATGAACCGGCTGCGGATGTATTCGACCACGGCCGCGATATCGCCATCGTCGAGACGGGCGCCAAAGGACATCATGGCTGTCCCGGGGCGTCCGTTCTTCACCGAAGCCGCCATGCGTTCGCGCGTCAGCTCGACACGGGCCGATGGCGCGGTGAAGTCACGCGGCGGCGGGTTCATGCTGGTGGCGGCCCAGGAGGCGCCGCTGCCATCCTCGCCGTGGCAGGTGGAGCAATGGCTGCGATAGACGATCTCCCCCCGCGATACCGGACCTGCGCCGGGCCGTGCCGCCGCTTCCTGGATCCGGGCAGCGTCGGCGACGCTCGCAACGCCGGCGGGAGAGGCGACAGGGGACATGCCGGATGGCGCCGCCTGCATGAAGCGGTCGCGAATGTAATCGACCACACCGGCGATCTGCGCGGAATTCAGCCGATGCCCCCAAGGGACCATCGCCGTTCCCGGGCGGCCGTAGGTGACGCTGTGGATCATGCGCTCGCGGTCGAGTTCCCGAGCCGCTTCGGCGGAAGTGAAGTCGCGCGGCGGCGGATTGAGTCCGTTCTGGGCACGACTGCGTCCGTCGCCCCGCTCGCCATGGCAGACGGCGCAGTTCTGGCCATAGATGCGTTCATAACTGACGTCCGCAGCGATGGCGCCGCCGCTGACCGGCGCGATCATCGCCAGAGTACCGAGCGTGCAAAGGAGGGATGAGATGAAACGCATGAGCTGAAACCGGAACCGGACGAGCACGAGCAACGAGGCTCAAGATAGCGCGATTGCGGATATTTTGCATTCTTTTTGCTTATAATGAGCAGGCGTCCGGGCAGCCACGCTGCCCCTTCCGGGATCGAGCACATGCCACGTCCACATCAACGAAGGACCAAACCGCATTCGCGCCTCCTGCTGCTGCTCGCACTCGCCGCATTGCTCGCCGTCATCGCCGTCAGCGCCTCCGGCGGCACCATTCTCGGCACCAAGCACGATTTCACCGGATTGAACAAGCGCGCCGGCGTGGTCGCCATGCCCACGCTGGCATTCTCGGATTATGGCAATGCCTGCGTGTACTGCCATGTTCCGCCGGGCCGCTCGGTCGACGAAGCCGCGAAGGAAGGTTCGATCCCGGGCTGGAACCGCTACTCTCCCGCAGCGGAAGTGCCTGGAGCCTACACGCTCTACGACAGCAACATGCTCGACAACAAGGTGCTCACGCCGAGCCCCATCAGTCTGCTCTGCCTGTCCTGCCATGACGGCACCATGGCCGTGGACATGACCGTATTCAAGCCGAATGGCTGGCGCAACAGCGAGGACGCGGCGATACACATGCGCATCAACGGCGCCAACGATCTGTGGAGCTGCGGCAAGTGCCACGACGGGCGCGTCGCGCACAGCATCGCCATCAAGCATCTGGACACCGACATCTCCAATGATCATCCGATTTCCATGACCTATGCCGGCCTCAACTTCCGTGATCGTGATTTCCGCCTTCCGGACGGCCCGTATGGCTTCGACAACGGGGTCAAGCTCTACGACGAGCGGGTCGAATGCGCGACCTGCCACAACGTGCACGATCCGGACATTACGCTGCTGCTGCGCGAGCGGGCCGACCGGCTGTGCGAGACGTGTCACATCAAATGATCCCCCTCCGTCGCCGGCCGGCGCACAGCGCGCGGACCGCCGGCGTCGCGCGCGCGCTGCGCCTCGCCGCGTGCTCGTTTGCGCTGCTTCTTTCCGCCTGCGCCAGCGCACCGCCCACCGAGCCGGATTTCGAAATCCCGGTCTACCCGCCTCCTCCAGCCGAGCCGCGTTTCATCTGGGAACGGACGCTGCTCTACAACGAGGATGTGGAATCGGCGACCCGCAAGCAGCGCTTCATCGAATACGCCACCGGCGCCTCGCGCAAACTCAAGGGCCTGGTCAAACCCTTCGACGTCGCGGTGCGCCAGGGACGCGTGTACGTGAGCGACAGCGTCCAGCGCCTGGTCGTGGTCTTCGATGTCGCGGGCGGACGCTTCTTCGAGATCGGCAAGGAAGTCGAGGGTCGGCTCGCCAAGCCCCTCGGCCTCGCCATCGCCCGGGACGGCACGCTCTATGTGGCCGATGTCACCGCGCGCCGGGTGATGGCATACGACGCCGACGGTGTGTTCCTGCGCACCATCGGTGGCCCGGATACGCTGCAGCGACCAGCCGACGTCGCAGTATCGCCAGACGGCGATCGCTTGTACGTGGTCGATACCGGCGGCGTGGAGAGCGAGGAACATGTCGTCACCATCTTCGATGCCCGCTCCGGCGAGCGCATCGGCAACATCGGCAGGCGCGGAGAAGCAGAGGGTGAATTCAATCTGCCGCTGCAGGTCGCCGTCGCCGGCGATGGCACGGTCTACGTCGTGGACAGCGGCAACTTCCGCGTGCAGGCGTTCGATGCCGCTGGTCGCTTCCACATGAGCTTCGGCGCTGTCGGCCGCTTTCCGGGGCAGTTCGCGCGCCCCAAGGGCATCGCGGTGGACAAAGAAGGCCGGATCTACGTCATCGACACGGCTTTCGGCAACTTCCAGGTCTTCGATCCCGAAGGCACGCTGCTGATGTACGCGGGCGAACGCGGGCACGCAGGCTATCCCGGCAAGTACATGCTGCCGGCGGGCATCGCCGTCGACGAAGATGGCCGCGTCTACGTGGTCGATCAGTTCTTTCGCAAGGTGGACGTATTCCGTCCGGTCGAGGTCGGTTCCGAAGACGGCCACGCAGTGCAGCGTTCCGGCGACGGCAGCGATCGCGGCTGACGCCGCACCCGGTCCCTCGATCGATCCCGGGAGTCGCCGCGTCTCACGCTCGGCGATCGCGGAGCCAGGCGACGAGTTCCCGTGCTTCCATCGGTCGTCCGATGTGATAACCCTGAACCGCATCGCAGTGCATCGCCGCGAGGAGTTCGCGCGTGGCCTCATCCTCCACTCCTTCGGCAACCACGCGCAGACCGATATTGTGGGCGAGATCGATCGTTGAGCGCACGATGACCGCATCGTCACTGTCGTGCACCATGGCAGTCACGAAGGACCTGTCGATCTTGAGTTCGTCCACGGGCAGCCGCTTGAGATAGGCGAGCGACGAATAGCCGGTCCCGAAGTCGTCGATGGAAATGTGCACGCCCTGGGCGCTGAGTCGGTTCAACACCTCGAAGGCCCGCGAGGAACCGGGCATGACCGCGGTCTCGGTGATTTCGAGCCGCAGGCGCACCGATGAATCGGACTGCGATCCATCTCCGGCAACGATGCGATCGACGATGCGGGGAAGCTCCGGGTCATGCAGATTGTGGGCGGACAGATTTACCGCCACCCTCAACTCGAGCCCGAGCCCGGACCAGATACGGCATTGCTCCGCAGCGTTGGCGATCACCCACAGGGTAAGGTCGCGGATGAGCCCGGTGCGCTCGGCGAGAGGTATGAAGTCATTGGGATGAAGCACTCCACGCCGGGGATGCCGCCAGCGCGCCAGCGCCTCCACTCCGCTCACCTCGCCGCTCGCCAGATCGAGCACCGGCTGGAAACAGAGCATGAGCTGGTTCTCCGCGAGCGCCGTTCGCAGTTCATTGCGAAACGCGAGATGACGCTCGCTGTGCAGATCGTATTCCCTTTCGTAAAGGGCCTGCCCGCGGTGGGCGCGCTTGGCTTCGTACATCGCGACGTCCGCCCGCCTGAGCAGCGTGGGGCCATCGGCGCCATGCTGCGGAAAGACGGAAATTCCGATGCTCATACCTGCGGTCAGAGTGCGTCCTTCCACCTCAAAAGGCTCCTCGAAGGCACGCAGCAGCTTCGTGGCGATACGCCCGGCCTGGGCATCGTTGGCTGTCGGCAGCAGAAAAGCGAACTCGTCGCCGCCGAGGCGCGCGACGGTATCGCTGTCACGCACCACCCGACGCATCCGCTCCGCGGCCTTCTGCAGCACCGCATCGCCAACCGGATGGCCAAGCGTGTCGTTGATTTCCTTGAAGTGGTCCAGATCCGCGAGCATCAGGGCGAGACAATGATGGCCGCGCTGCGCGGTGCGGATCGCCTGGGCGAGACGATCCATCAACAGAGCGCGGTTCGGCAGCTCCGTCAAAGCATCGTGCATGGCCTGAAATTCAAGCGCATCATGCGCTCTAGTGAATGATCTCTCGACCCGGGCCTGCATGTCATTGAACGCTCGCGCCAGCGGCGCGATCTCTCCGCCCGATTCGGGCAGGCGCAGCGACTGGTTGCCCGCTGCCGCCTCGCCGAATGCATGCCCGATCCGCATCAGTTCACGCCCAAGCACGGCGCGCACCACGCACCAGGTCAATGCCGCGACTGCAATCGGGATGAAAAGTGCGGGCAGCCATGAAGCGGGCGCTCGCGCGCTCGATTCCGGCGCAAATACCAACAGCAGCGTCAGCACGAGCAGGCCCGTCGGCAGCGCGACCATGATAGCCACGCGCACGCCGATCGAACGGATCATCACCGCTTACCGCATTCCGACGATACGGGCAACTCCGCCATAGCTTCCCACCCAGAGCGTGTCGTCGGCGGCGACGGCCAGAGAAAACACGTTCTCGGCGAACAGTCCGTCCGCAGCCGTCATGACGGTGAAGGTCTCGCCGTCGGGGTTGAGTCGCGCCAGACCATGACTGGTCCCCGCCCACAGCCGCCCGTTGCCGTCGAGATGAAGCATGAAGATATGATTGGCCGGCAGCCCATCGGCGGTGGTGAAGTTGCGCCAGCCGGTGCCGTCAAAGCGCGCGAGTCCGCCGCCCCAGGTTCCGGCCCACACCACGCCGTCACGATCGATTTCCAGCGAGATGACGTAGTTGGAGTTATAGGCGATGTTCACGTCCTCGATGCCCTGCTCGACCTTCTGCTGGGCATGATGATCGGAATAACGTCCGGGATCATTGGTGAACGTGATGGCGTCGCGCACCACTTCGTACGGTGCTCCCAGTCCATCGGCGTGCTTCCAGTTGCGCCACTCGCCATCGCGGTATTGCGCCAGACCTTCCTCGGTCCCGAACCACATGCTGCCGTCGGCCGCCTCCCTGAGTCCGTAGACCCACAGATTGGGCAGCCCCCCGTCGGTGTTCTCCACGGTAAAGGTTTCCCAGGCCGATGGATCGTCGAGCGCTCCGCCGCGCACCCGGTTCACGCCGGACCAGGTGGCGATCCAGATATCACCGTCATGTGCGCGCAGCATGCCATAGACGAACTGGTCGGCGAGGCCATCGGGAATGTTGTAGTTGCGCCAGACACCGCTTTGCGGATCGAGCACCGACATGCCGCCGCCGTACGTACCTGCAACGAGGCGGTCATCCAGCTTGCTCAGATGGAAGATGCCATTGGAAAGAATGCCCGGCACCTTGTTGTCATAGATGGTGTGTTCATCGGTCTTCGTATCGTAGCGGATGATGCCGCCCGAGGTTCCGATCCAGATGATGTCATCGTCCAGCAGGAGGCTCTTGACGTTGCGATTGCCCACGCGGAAATGGGTGAAGGGAAGCTGACCGCCCGCGCTCGGCGCGGCCTGGTCGAGCGGCGGGTGATTACCCGGCAGCGCGCCAGCGGGTGTGGCGGCCGGCGCGGGCGCTGAAGCGGCCGCCGGGCTGGCATCGCCTGCCGGCTCGGGGGCCGTTCGGCTCTGCCCGAGCTGATAGGCGCCAACGACCAGGAATCCAATGAATATCGCCAGGATGGCGAGCGTCTTGTGATCGACTTTCATCTTGTCAGTCCGTCAGTGATTGATCGGCACGCCCGATACGGGCGACGCCGCCTTTGGTTCCCGCCCATACCTCACCGTCCGGCGTGACCGCCAACGCATAGACCGCCTGCCCGGGAATGCCATCCTCGATACCGAAGCGTTGCCACGTGCGGCCATCCCAGCGCGACACCCCCTGCTCGGTGCCGAACCAGAGCGCGCCTTCGGCGTCTTCGGCGATGGCGAAGACGATATCTCCGGCCAGTCCGCTGGCGCTGGTGAAATTATGCCAGCGCTCGCCATCATAGCGTGCCGCGCCGCCACCCCAGGTGCCTGCCCATACCGCGTCGTCGGCGGCAACGTGTATGCAGAAGACGTAGTCAGGGTTGTAGGAAGGGCCGCCTTCCACCGTGACACTGAGATCATGGCGGCTGCGCGTGCCCAGTCCAGTGTTGACGCTTGGCGGCAGTCCGGCGGTATTCGGCGCGCCGACGCCATCATCATGCGTCCACTCCCGCCACTGTTCGCCATCGAACATCGAAACGCCACCCTCGGTGCCGAACCAGACGCGCCCCTGGGAGTCGACATCGAGACCATAGACCCATTCGTTGACGAGTTCGTCATGGTACGTTTCGAAGCTTCCGCTTTCGACGTCGAAACGGTTGGCTCCCGCCCAGGTGCCGATCCATATCGTGCCGGGATCACTCTCGGCGAGGGAATAGACCCAGTAGTCGGCCACACCGTGCATCGGGAACCAGGTTTGCCACTCGCCGTCGCGCAGCCGCGACAATCCGCCGCCGTTGGTGCCAGCCCAGGTGTTTCCGCGACTATCGACCAGCGTGGCGAACACGTACTCGTTCGCCAGCCCGTTGCGGCGCGTGTATGTCCCGATGGCTTCGAAACTGCCGAGGTCGATATGCTGCAGACCCAGCGAGGTTCCGACCCACAGCGTTCGGGATGAGGCATCGACGGCAAGCGCGCGCACGTACACTCCGGCGCCGACCTCGTAATGCTCGATCACCCGAAAGTCCGGTCGCGCCACATCAGGCGCATCCGCCGGCTGCCGTGAGCAGGCAGTGAGCAGGGCCGCCAGCAGCACCAGCGCGGCCACGACGATGAAATGCATTGCTAGCGCAAGGTCCTCAGAAAGGCGACGACATCGAGCAGCTCGTCCTCGGTGAACAGCCCCTCATACGCGGGCATCATGCCGCGCCCGGCGCGGATCTGCCGCACCAGTTCGATATCGGGGCGAAACAGTCCTTCGCCGCGACTGAAATCCGGGACGCCCGGCATCTGCGCCTTGCCCGAGAGACCATGACAGTTCTGGCAATGCTTCATGTAGATCTGGCGTCCCTTGCTCGGGTCGGCGGCGAGCGCGGCATTGCCGCCCCACAACATGGCGACCGCAAGCGCGAGCACTGCGGTCCAGCGCCGCACAACAGGGCGCCTCGTATCGATCTCGGATTTCACGTTCTCCCTCCCTGCAGATGTCGCGCCCCGCTATTGTGGCACAGCCGCACGCCTGCCGGCAGCCATTCACAAGCTCCTCAGCGCGCCAGCATCGCCGGCGAATGCAGCCTCGAGCGCCTGCACCAGCGTCGGCGCATCCCAGTCCCGCTCTCCGGCGATGCTGCGCAGCAACACGCCATCGGGTGAAATGACGAAGGTATCGGGATAGGCGCGAATTCCGAGCAGGCGGCGCGCGTCGCGACCGCCGGCATCGATGAAATTCTCGAAGTGGATGCCGCGCTCCAGCAGATACTCGCGGGCGAAATCGGCGTCATCATCCACCGAGAGGCCGAGCACTACGTACTGCGAGGGGTCGAGGCGGTCCTGCAGACGCTGCAGGCTGGGCAATTCCCGGCGACAGGGCGGGCACCAGGTCGCCCATACGTTGAGGATGACCATGCGGCCCCGGTAGTCGACGATCGCCTTGCGTTCCGAGCCATACAGGGACTGAACCACCAGCGGAGGGAAGAACCGCCCCTCGATCAGATCGTCCCCTGCGGGCCCCCGGCCGCAGGCAAGCAACAGCGGGAGCAGCAGTAAAGTCAGAACCGGGCGAAATCCGCTGGCGGCCGGCACGTACGGTTACCGCTGCTCAGGGCGCGACTTCGTCGATCACCACGGTTACCGGGCCAGCGCCCACGCTGCGCACGACAGCGCTCGCTCCCTGCAGGTCTCCGCTCTGGGTCATCGCGCCGCCCGAGCGCGAAATGCGGGCAAGGACGACCACCTCCTCGAAGCGCGACAGGCTCATGGACGCGTCCATCGCCAGCGAATCGTCGAGCGTGAATTCGAACGGGAATTCGCCGACGGGCACGCGCAGCACGGCAAGCGGCATGCGCGGCCCGGCGGCGGCACGCGCGTACACGAACAGCGTGGAGCCGGGTTCGATGCGCTCGCGCAACGCTTCGGCAAGAACCACTCTGCCTTCGATACGCGCGGCGCCCGCGGCATCGGTCCCGGCCTGCGCCCGCGGCGGTTGCGCGGCCGGCGCCGGAGCCGCATCGCCGAGCAGATTGCGCACCTCGGCGATATTGTTGTCCATCGCCAGCGCGGCATCCGAACCGGCGGGCACCAGGTTCCGCAGCCGCTGCCAATAATCCAGCGCAGCAGCATAATCCGTCCGCTCGTACGCCGCGGTGCCGGCGAGCCACAAGGCCTTCTGGTTGTTCGGATCGATACTCAAGGCGCGCTCGATCAGATCGAGCGGCCGGCCTTCCAGGCTCTGCCCGCCGATCATGGCCAGGGCGTCGGCGTAATCGACCAGCAGTTGCGGGTCGCGGTCGTTGAAAGTCACGGCTTTTTCCAGCGCGCCAGCCGCCAGATCGATGCGCTCCATCCACAGGTAGCTGCGACCGAGCATCGCCCAGCCCTCGCCATCCTCCGGATTCGCGGCCAGGCGCTCCTCGAGCCGGGTGACCATGCTGGCGATCTGCGCGCGAAGCTCCCCTTCGCTGCCGTGACCGGCCATGCCCGCCGCCCCGGCGGCGCGCTGTTCCGGATCGAGCGCTGCGGGCGCGCCGAAATGCATGTAAAGCCCGGTCGCCAGCAGCGGCACCAGGGCGGCAACGGCGACCGCGACCAGCACCGTCGTGCGGCCGGCACGCACGGGCGGCGCGGATCCCTCGGTGCTCGCCTCGACATCCTCCAGCATCCGGCGCTCCAATTCCTCGCGTCCGCGCTCATATTGCTCGCGCGTGATCACGTCCGACTGGAGATCGCGCTCCAGCTCCCGGCTCTGGTCCTGATAGATGGAGATGTTCAGATCGCGGCGGGTGCCACCTTCGGAAGCGGACTTGTCGCCACGAAGCAGAGGCGGCACGATGAACAACAGTGCGGCCACCACCAGCAGGGCCGCGACGATGAAGAATACGGTCATTCCCCGGAAGATCCTTTGCTGTCGGCCTGGCTGGCCAGTAATGCCGCTGCGCGGCGGCGCTCATCCTCGCTGATCGGGCGTTCGACCGTTTCGGTGCGACGCCGGCGCAGGACCACGAACAGGGTCAGCATGCCGATGACCAGGAGGATGGCCGGTCCGCCCCAGAGCAGCATGGTGGTCGTCTGCAGCGGCGGCCGGTAGAGAATGAAGTCGCCATAACGTTCGACCAGGAAGGCCTTGATCTGGTCGTCGCTGCGTCCCTCCGCGATCATCCGGTTGATCTCCCGGCGGATGTCGGAAGCGAAATCGGAATCCGACTCGGCGATCGACTGCGCCTGACACACCAGACAGCGCAATTCGCTCTCCAGGCGCTTGATGCGCTGGAGCGTGGCGGGATCCTGAAACATTTCCGTCGCCTGCGGCGTGGGCGCCGGCGGAACCTGAGCAGTAGCCGGCAACGCGACAACGATGAACAGCATCGCGGCCGCGAGCCACGCCCAGCGGCGCGCGGCGCCGCGTGTTTCCTTCGTCATCCCTGCAGCTCCCTGACCAACGGCAGGATCGTACCCTGCAGAACTTCCTGCGTCACGGGTCCGATCTGCTTGTAACGAATCACGCCTTCGGCATCGATCACGTAGGTTTCGGGCACGCCGTAGACGCCATAATCCATGCCCACCCGTCCGTCCAGGTCGTGCAGACTGGCGACATACGGATTGCCGAAATTGCGCAGCCATTCGATCGCGTCGTCGCGCCGATCCTTGTAGTTCAGGCCGTAGATGGGAACGATGTTCTGGCGGGCGAGCTCGACCAGCAGCGGGTGTTCATAGCGGCACGACACGCACCACGAAGCCCACACGTTGAGCAGCCATACCTGCCCTGCCAGATCACTCTGGCTGATCGTCTGCTGCGGTTGATGCAGCTGCGGCAGATTGAACGCCGGCGCGGCCTTGCCGATGAGCGGCGACGGCACCTCACTCGGCTTGAGCGTCAGCCCCACCGCCAGAAATACGAGCAGCAGAAGGAATACCAGCAGGGGCACCCAGCCACGCCAGCTCATGTCCGCCCCTCCGTCGCCAGCCCCGCGGCCGGAGAGCCGGCGGCCGTGTCGGCTGCAACGGTGCGCTGCCTGCGTATTGCCAGGCGATAACGCCGATCGCTGATCGCGAGCAAGCCGCCGATCGCCATCAGCACGCACCCGCCCCAGATCCAGACGACGAACGGCTTGTAGTAGATGCGTATGCTCCAGGCGCCGTTGGCCACCGGCTCACCGAGAGAAACGTACAGGTCACGGAACAGATTGGTGTCGATGGCGGCCTCGGTCATGGGCATGGTCTGCACCAGGTACACCCGTTTCTCCGGATGCATGATGGCGACCGTATCACCGTTGCGCATCACTTCGATGCGACCGCGGGCGGCCTGATAGTTGGGGCCGTTTTGCTGCGACACGCCATCGAAGCGAAACTCGTAACCGGCGAGTTCCGTCACGTCTCCGATCTCCATGCGCAGGTCACGCTCCACCTCGAAGCCGTTCACCATGGTCACACCGACGATGAACACACCGACGCCGAGATGCGCGGTCTGCATGCCCCAGTAGCTGCGCGAGGCGCCGGCGAAAGGCGCCGTGCCCATTTCGCGCGCCCGCCGCACGCGGCGTGCGATGCTGAAGAAGATGGTGGTGAAGATCCAGGCGGCGAGCAGCATGCCGAGCGCAATCATCGGCGTCCACTTGCCGAGAACCAGCGGCAGGAACAGCGCCACTGCCACCGAGGTGGCGAAGGCCCAGCGCAGCCTCACTGCCAGCTCCGGCAGTTCCGCCTTCTTCCAGCGCGCAATCGGCGCCAGCCCCATGAGGAATACCATCGGCGCCATCAGCGGCACGAACACGGCATCGAAGTACGGCGGACCGACCGAAATCTTGCCGAGGCCCAGCGCGTCCAGCACCAGCGGATAGAGCGTGCCGAGCAGGACCGTGCCCATCGCCACCACCAGCAGCACATTGTTGGACAGCAACAGCGATTCGCGCGATAGCATGGAGAACTTGCCTTCGGCGCGGACACCGGATGCGCGCCAGGCGAACAGCACCAGCGAACTGCCAACCACCACGGCCAGCAGGGCGAGGATGAACGTGCCCCGCTCCGGATCAGTGGCGAAGGCATGCACCGAGGTGAGCACGCCGGAGCGCACGAGGAAGGTACCGAGCAGGCTGAGAGAGAACGCGAGGATCGCGAGCAGCACGGTCCAGCTGCGGAACACGCCCCGCTTCTCGGTCACCGCCAGCGAATGAATCAGCGCGGTGCCGACCAACCAGGGCATGAACGAGGCATTCTCGACCGGATCCCAGAACCACCAGCCGCCCCAGCCGAGCTCATAATAGGCCCACCAGCTGCCGAGCGCGATGCCAAGCGTAAGGAAAATCCATGCGGTAGTGGTCCACGGCCGCGACCAGCGCGCCCATGCCGCATCCAGCCGTCCGCCGAGGAGAGCGGCGATGGCGAAGGCGAAGGCGACCGAGAAGCCCACATACCCCATGTAGAGCAGCGGCGGATGGAAGATCAGCCCGGGATCCTGCAGCAGGGGATTGAGGTCCTGGCCGTCGGGAGCGGCCGGCAGCAGGCGCTCGAAGGGATTGGACGTATCGAGCACGAACAGCAGGAAGCCGACCGCCACCAGCCCCATCACGCCCAGCACGCGCGCCACCATCTCCTCGGGCAGGCGGCGGCTGAGAACGCTCACCGCGCATGTCCAGCCGGCCAGCATCAGCATCCACAGCAGAAGCGAACCTTCATGCCCGCCCCACACCGCCGCCAGGCGGTAATACCAGGGCAGGGCGGAATTGGAGTGATTGGCCACATAGGACACGGAGAAGTCATGCGACCAGAAAGCGTAGGAGAGGCAGAGATACGCGATCAGCACGAACGCGAATTGCGCCTGGGCCGCCGGCCGCGCGACGCGCATCCACGCGAAGTTTCCGCGCGCCGCCCCAACCAGCGGCAGTGTGCCCAGCAGGGCAGCCATCAGCAGCGCCATAATGAGCGCGAAATGTCCGATCTCGGGAATCATCGTCTTTGCCCCTCAAAGGCCCTGCGGGCCGGCCTGCTGTGATTTAGCGCGCTCCAGCGCCTCTGCGACTTCGGGCGGCATATAGGTCTCGTCGTGCTTGGCCAGCACTTCGTCGGCATGGAACAACCCATCGTCACCCATCCGGCCCTGAGTCACGACGCCCTGGCCTTCGCGGAACAGGTCGGGAAGTATCCCCGTATAGGTCACCGGAATGCTCTGCGCGGTATCGGTGACCATGAACCTCACGGTGAGGCCGTCGGATTCGCGCACCAGGCTGCCCTCTTCCACCATGCCGCCCAGCCTGAAGGTGCGATCCATCAGCGCCTCGTTGGCGATCACATCCGAAGGACTGTAGAAAAAGACCATATTGCCGCGGAAGGCGTTCAGCACCAGCGCCGTGGCGATGCCGAGGGCGATGAGCCCCAGCGCCACGAACATCAATCTCTTCTGTCTGGGTTTCAAGTCTCCACCCCCATGGAAACGTTACGCTTCGTTCGACCAGCGCGACGCAGGAGAGTTCGGCGGCGACGGCGCAACAGCAAGATTTCGACAAGCACCAGCAGCGCGGTGACGCCGAAGGATCCCCACACATAGGTGGCATATCCCCCCATGGCCAGAAAATCGGTCATGAGCGTGATTCCCGCGCCAGCGCATCGCCGATCCAGTCGGCATGACGTTCGCGCTCCAGGATCTCGCAGCGCACTCGCGCCAGCGCAACGGCGACGGTATAGCACCAGGCCGCCACTGCCATCACCAACATTCCCGCCAGCATCGTCTTCGCCATGCTCGGCGCCTGCGTCAGGCTGATGGAAGCGCCCTGATGCAGCGTGTTCCACCACTGCACCGAAAAATAGATGATCGGAACATTCACCGCGCCGACGATGGCGAGCAACCCGCTGGCGCGGGCCGCGCGGCGCGGATCGTCGATGGCGGAATGCAGCGCAATGAAGCCGAGGTACAGGAACAGCAGGATAAGCTCCGAGGTCAGACGCGCATCCCACACCCACCAGGCGCCCCACATCGGCCTGCCCCACAGCGCGCCGGTCCACAACGCAACGAAGGTGAACATCGCGCCAGTGGGGGCGAGAGCGCGCGCCATGTACCCCGATAGCCGGGTATTGAACACGATGCCGAGCGCGGCATAGGCGGCCATCACCAGATAGACGAACATCGACATCCATGCCGCGGGCACGTGAATGTAGATGATGCGATAGGCTTCGCCCTGCTGGTAATCGGTGGGAGCGACGAAGAAGCCGATCCACAGCCCGATGACCGTGAACACCGCCGCAGCGGCCGCGAACCAGGGAATCACCCGCCCGGCGAGCGGATAGAAACTCGCCGGAGAAGAGTACTTGAACCAATTGACTGCCATTAGCTTCCGCTTCCTATGCCCGCATGCGCAGACCGCGGTCCGGATTCAGTCCAGCGCAATGCGCAGCGCCGCGGCGGTCACCCAGGGACCGAAACACAGCGCCATCACCAGGAACGCGCCCAGCAGCGACAGGTGCGCCCCCGCATCCATTCCCGACACCGCTGCCTCGACCGCGCCCGCG
This sequence comes from Gammaproteobacteria bacterium, assembly GCA_034002745.1. Classification (GTDB taxonomy): domain Bacteria; phylum Pseudomonadota; class Gammaproteobacteria; order SZUA-140; family SZUA-140; genus JAITWN01. Next base: position 95,880 of record JAVEZY010000005.1, on the reverse strand, counting down.
CCGAAGATCAGCACCGGCACGCACAGCGGCAACACCAGCAGGGACACCAGCGCTCCGCCTCCGCGCACCCCGATGGTGAGTGCCGCGCCAAGCGCGCCCACCAGGCTGAGCGCGGGCGTCCCGAGCAGCAGCGCCAGTGCCAGCATCGCCAGCCCCTCCGCAGGCAGCCCGAACTGCAGGCCGAGCAGCGGTGAAATCAATACCAGCGGCGCCCCCGCCACCAGCCAGTGCGCCGCCACCTTGCCGAGAACGATCAGAGACAATGGCTGCGGCGCGAGCAGCATCTGCTCCAGCGTGCCGTCGGCATAGTCGGCATTGAACAGCCTCCCGAGCGACAGCATCGACGCCAGCAGCGCGGCAACCCAGACGACGCCGGGCGCGATTGTCGCCAGCGTCCGGGATTCGGGCCCGACCGCCAGCGGAAACAGACTGACCACGATGACGAAAAAGATCACGGCGGTCATCACGTCCACCGGACGGCGCCCCGCCAGCGTGAGATCGCGGACGATCACGCCGCCGACGATCCCGGCCAGACCCGGCCCCCTCACTGCCCCATCTCGACATGGCGCACGGTGATGCCGTCGAACGATGCCTGCTGATGCGTCGTCAGCACCAGCATTCCGCCTGCGCGCAGATGATCGGCGAGGGTCGCCCGCAGCGCTTCGACCGCCGCGGCGTCGAGTGCGGTGAACGGTTCGTCCAGCACCCACAGCCGCGCCCGCGTCAGCAACAGCCGGGCGAGGTTGACGCGACGCTTCTGGCCCTGCGACATCACGCGGGCCGGCAGATCCGCCACCTCGAACATCCCCATGCGCTCCAGAGCGGCCAGCGCCTCGTCCTCATTCACCGGCCGACCACCGAGCATGCTGGCGAAGCGCAGATTCTCGAGCCCCGTCAGGTCGTCTTTCAGCGCCGTATGATGTCCGCAGTAGAGCAGATCCGCCCGGTATGCGTCATCCAGGGACTGGATGTCCTCGCCACCCCAGAGAACCCGACCGGCGACCGGCAGCACCAGGCCGCAAATCATGCGCAGCAGCGTCGTCTTGCCGCTGCCGTTGGGACCGCCGACGTAGAGCATCTCGCCGGCCTGAAGATCGAAATTCAGTTCCGCGAACAGCCTGCGGTCGCCTCGGACCGCCGCCAGGGACTCCCCCCTCAGCATGCGCTCAGGCTCCGCCCTTGCGCCGTGATCGACAATTTCGGAATCGGAAATATCTTAGCACAGTGTCGGACATGCAGACGTACCGGATCTGAATCGGCGCCTATTATTACGCAAGTTGCCGGCCGGATGATACCGTCCGCCCGGACAGGCGCCGCGGGCGGCCGCGAACGTGCCCTTTCGCCGCGTTTCTAGTATCTTGCTCACAACGATCTCCATGCTCCGATGAAAGAAAGCATCGATTCACTGCGCGCCCGCATCGAACACAGCGTCGTCGGTCAGCCTCGGCTGATCGAGCGCCTGCTGGTCGGTGTGCTGACAGGCGGCCACCTGCTCATCGAAGGTCCTCCCGGCCTCGCCAAGACCACCGCGGTCCGCGCGCTCGCCGATGGCATGGCCATGAGCTTTCGCCGCATCCAGTTCACTCCCGACATGATCCCTGGCGACATCACCGGCACCGAGATCTACACGCCCGGCGAGGGAGCTTTTCGCTTCGTGCGCGGGCCGATATTCAGCGAGATCGTGCTCGCCGACGAGATCAACCGCGCCCCACCGAAGGTCCAATCGGCGCTGCTCGAGGCGATGCAGGAGCATCAGGTCACGGTCGGCGGCACCAGCCATCAGCTTCCGGACACCTTCATGGTCATCGCCACGCAGAATCCGCTGGAGCAGGAGGGTACCTATCCGCTGCCGGAGGCACAGCTCGATCGCTTCCAGATGCGGGTGTGCGTCGATTATCCGTCACCGGAAGAGGAACTCGCCATCCTGCGCCTCGATCGAGGCGCCGGCGCCGCCCCTGCGACGCCCGCTCCGCTCGGGCGCGAACACCTGCTCGCCGCGCGCGCGGCGGCGGGCGCCACATACGTCGACGAGATGCTGGAGCGCTATGCGGTGGCGCTGGTCGGCGCCACGCGCAGGCCGGGCGAGCGCGATGAGAACCTGGCCTCGTGGCTGAGCCACGGCGCCTCGCCGCGCGCGACCCTGGCGCTGATCGACACCGCCCGCGCGCGCGCCTGGCTGCGCGGCCGCGATTTCGTCGAGCCGGACGACATCATTGCGCTGGCGCCGGACGTGCTGGCGCACCGCATCGGACTCACCTTCGCCGCGCGCGCCGCGGGCGCCAGCGCCGAAGACATCGTCGAACGCCTCATCGCATGCGTGCCGGTGCCCTGAAAGCAGCCCCCGCCGCGCTGGTCGCCGAGGAGGAATTCGAGCGCCTACGCCTGATAGCGCTCCATGGTCGCCTGCGACGCCAGGCAGCAGACACCCTGACCGGCGTTTCCCCGGGCCAACACCGCGGCGAGGGGCTGGACCTGCTCGAAAGCCGGACCTATCAGCCGGGCGACGATCCGCGCCACATGGACTGGCGCGCCACAGCCCGCAGCGGCCGCCCGATGAGCAAGGTGTTTATCGCGGACCGGCGCCGCGATCTCTTCCTTCTCATCGATCGCCGGCCATCGATGATGTTCGGCACCCGCCGCGAACTCAAGGCCGCGACCGCCGCCCGCATCGCGGCACTGCTGGCCTTCCGCACGCTGGCCAGCCAGGGCGCGGTATCGGGCATGGTGCTGGCGCAGCGCAGCGCGCATTTTCCCGCCGCCGGCACGCTGCCAGGCATTCTGCCGCTGCTGCGCGCGGCGGCAGCGCCACCGGCCTGGGAGCCCGGCGCGGACGTCCGCCGCCCGGAACCTCCCGCCGGCGCAGCGATGGTGCTGATCAGCGACTTTCACGACCTGCTCGACGGAGCCGCTTCGCTGGCGGACTACCTGCCGGCCAGCGGACGGCCGCCGGTCACAGCCATTCGCATCATCGACGATGCCGAGCGTGAACTTCCCGCCGCGGGATTGCTGAGACTGGTCGCCCCGAACGGTGGCAAGCCGGTGCTGGTGGATACCGATGATGCTGGACTGCGCCGTCGCTATGCCGCCGCGGCAGCGGAACGGGACGCCCGTTTCACCCACCAGTGCGCAGCGCTCGGCATCGGCGCGCTGACCGTCAGCAACTGCCGCGACCTGTTGCCCCAGATTGCCTCCATGCTGTGATGGACCCGCTCGACGCACTCGCGGACATCGAGATGCTGGCGCCGCCCTCCGCGACGGGCGCGGCGGCGGCGCTGCTGATCGCGGCCTCTGTCCTCGCCGCCGTCGCATGGCGCCGGTGGAGGCTGCGGCAGCGAACGCCGGCAGCAGCTTCGATGCCCGCGGAACGTGAAGCGATGCAGCGCCTCGCCGCGCTGCGGGCCGCATGGGAAACCGGCACCGTCGGCGATCGTGAAGCCGCCTATCGTCTGTGCGCACTGCTGCGCATCGGCCTCGGTTTGCCGGCCCTGGATCCCGAAGGCCCGCCCGCCGGAGTCGACGCGGAAAGCTGGCGTCACTGGCTGCGCGCACTGCAGCGCGTGCGCTATCAGCATGAGGAACATCCGCTGACCGGTGGAGTGTTCACGCTGGCCGACTCCTGGCTGAAGCGGGGCGATCATGCCTGATTTCGCCGCGCCGCTCTGGCTGGCCGCGCTGCCACTGCCGCCACTCCTGTGGTACCTGCACCATATCCGGCGCACGGCGCGTGCCGAAGCCCTGATCCATCCGCTCGCGCCGCTCATCGCCGGATTGCGTCCCGCGCCGGTGCGCGGTCTGGTGACGCCCGCGCTGTGGGTGGCCGGATGTCTGCTGCTCACGATCGCCCTCGCCCGTCCGCAATGGGACGATCCCGCTTCCGCCGCCCGCGTTCCCGCCTACGATCTCGTCATCGCGGTGGACCTTTCGGGCTCGATGCGGGCACTCGATTACAGCGCCGATGGCCGCCCACTCAGCCGGCTCGAAATGGTGAAGACCTCTCTCGCACGCTTTCTCGATCGCAGCGAGCGCCTGCGCGCCAGCCTGCTCGTCTTCGCGGACAGCGCCTTCACCTACATGCCGGCGACCACCGACCGCGCGGCTGCCATGGCCATGGTCGCCGAGCTCGATCCCTCGCTGGCGGGGGAACGGACGGCGCTCGGCGATGCGATCGCGCTCGCGGTTCACCGCAGCGCGGCGGGATCCGACCTGCCCCGCGCGCTCATCCTGCTCACCGACGGCACGGACACGGCGGGCGACATCCGTCCGCGGGCCGCCGCGGCGCTGGCGCGCCAGCATGGCATGCGCATCCATGCGCTCGGCTTCGGCCGCGAAGGCGCGGTTCCCTTTCCGCTCGGCAACGGCGAAACGATCTACCGCGAACTGCCACCCGACAATGCACTCCTCGCCCAGCTGGCCGAAACCAGCGGCGGCACGCACCACCACATCGCCTCTCCCGCGGACATGGACGAAGTGCTGCGCCGCATCCATGAAGTCGAAAGCGCGCGCGCCGAAGCGCCGCTGACGCGCGTCGAATCCTATCCTCTGCTCATCATGCTCGGCCTGGGATGCCTGCTGCTGGCCGAGGCGAGCCGTCGCCGCGAGGCAGCGAGATGAGCACCATACCGGCCGTGTCATTCCAGCATCCCTGGTGGCTGATGCTGATTCCGCTCTGTGCCCTGATCCTGCTGGCCCTGAAGCGACGGCGCCGCGGCTTGCTCAGCGCCTATGCCGATCCCGCGCTGCTGCGCTGGCTGGCGCCGTGGACGGCCGCACAGCGAAGCTTCGGCATGGGATGGGTGATGGCCGCCGCGACACTGGCCGCTGTCGCCGCTGCCGGACCGGTGCTCGTCGATCGTGATGAGGAGCAGCCGCGGCGCGCGATCGATCTGGCGCTGGTGTTCGATATTTCCCCGTCGATGACGGCGGCGGACCCGGCACCCGGACGACTGCAGCGGGCACGCATGGAGGTGCATGATCTGATCGATCGCCTGCAGGGCGAGCGGATGGCGCTGATCGCCTTTTCCGCGCAGGCCTATCGCGTGTTGCCGCTGACGCATGATCTCGCGCTGCTGCGCGGGTATGTCGATGCCCTCGAACCCGGATTGACGAGGCATCAGGGCAGCAATCTGGTACAGGCGCTGGAGACCGCGGCGGCGACTCTGGAACTGTCGCCCGCCGAAGCGCGCGCCATACTCATCGTGAGCGATGGCGAAACCGGTGACTCCGCGGCGGTGAATGCAGCCGCCAATCGTCTCGCCGAGCGCCGCATCCCGGTTTTCGCCCTCGGCGTGGGCAGCCCGAACGGCGCGCCGATCGCGGGGGCCCGCGGCTATCTGCGGGACGAGAGCGGCGGCATGCACATATCGCGTCTGGATCGCGAGACACTCGTCCGCCTTGCCGTGCACAGTGGCGGACGCTATGCCGACATGCGCGCGGACAACACTGACATTGATTATCTCCTTGCCGGCATCGCCGCGCTGGAAGTCCGGGATGCAGGCACCGAACGCACACCGGGCATGCCGCTCTATGCCTGGCTGCTCGCGCCCGCGCTGCTCCTCGTCCTGTTGCAGGGCCGCCGCTACCTTTCGCCGGCCGTCCTCGCCATGCCGCTCGCCCTGTCGCTGGGCATCCTTACCGGGACCGATGAAGCCGGCGCCGCGCCCTGGGATGAACGCCTGGCCTGGGGCGCCCTGCAGGCAGGCGACTACGAACGGGCGGCGCTACTATACGAGAGCGTCGGCGGCTATCGCGGAAAGATGGGAGCCGGCGCCGCAGCCTGGCGCAGCAAGAACTGGGCTACCGCCAGATCATTCTTCGGTGTCGCCGCCACGCTGGCGGAGGATGAGCGCGAGCGCGCGGCGGCGTGGTTCAACGAGGCGAACGCCGCGGCGCGCATGGATGACATCGGCGATGCCGTGGCGCTCCTCGACCGGGTACTCGATCTGTATCCCGGCCACACACGCGCGGCACGCAACCGTGCCCTGCTGCAGCGTCTGCTCGATGGCGGTGAACAATCGGGAAGCGACGGACTCGATTCGCGACACACGGATTTCGCGCATCAGACGAAGACGGCACAGGACGCCATCGCCGAAGCGCCCGACGCCGCGGGCGACGCAGGCGTCGAAGATGCCGCTGGTCGCGCTGCGCCGCTGGCAGGCACAGGATCGATCAGGGCAGCGGGGACGCCTGAGGACCGGAGCGATGGACTCGCCGCCGCACACCGCTTCGCGGATCAGCGTTCCGGCATGGCGCTGCCCCCGGTGGCGGACGATCCGCGCGAGGTGTTGCGGCATCGCTTCATGATCATGGACGCCAAACGGGTCCTGCTGCCGGAGACGCAGCCGTGGTGAGATTGGCATCGCTCGTCCTGTGTCTGCTGATGATGGCGGCAGCGCCGCTGCGCGCCGCCGAATTCATTGCCGAAGTCGACCGCAGCGAGTTCTATATCAACGAGCACGCGGTGCTCACCCTGTCGCTGAGCGGCAGCGACACGCGTCTTCGCGCCGAAGGCGTGGCGCCGAATGTGGACCTCACCGTGCTCAGTCCCGACTTCGAATTCGGCACGCCGCGCGCGGATTTCCGCTTCAGCACCGCGCGCGCCCGCGGCCGTGCCACCTCCAGCGTGAGCGTGGAGCTGTTTCCGCGCCGGGCGGGCGTGCTGCGCATTCCCTCATTTTCGGTGGATGGCCTGAGCACCGAGGCGATCACGCTGCGCGTGCTGCCGCTGCCGGCGGACGCGCGGCCCGAGGCTTTCGTACGCAGCGGAGTGGCGCGTGACCGTCTCCATGTCGGCGAACAGACCTTGCTCTGGCTCGACCTCTATTACCGGGTGGAGCTTGCGGGAGCACGCCTCGGCGGACCGCTGGAATCGCGTCCGCGCGAGTTCGAAGCGCATGCGCTTCCGGTCGAAGAGCGCAGCGAAAGCATTGACGGCATCGAATATCGGGTGAACCGCAGCGCTTGGGCGGTGAGCCCGACGCAGGCGGGTGAACTGTTGCTTATGCTGCCGGAAGTACGGGTGGAGACGCGTCAGGGCCGAAGCTGGCGGCTGCCGTTTTCCGAGCAGCGCATCGAAGCGATCCCCTTGCCGCCGGGCGTATCGGATGCCTTGATCGGACGCCCGGAAGTGACGGCGACGATGCCGGAAATCCTGCATGCGGGCGAACCTGTCGCCTGGGAAATAGAACTGCGCAGCCGCAGCGGTCTGAACCGCCTTCCCCTCGCGGCCCCGCTCGCCGATGCGCTCACGGGCGTGCGCGCCTACATGGATCCGCCGCAGCGACGCGTCGAACTCGATGCCGCGGGAGAGCCGGTCAGCATCGCTGTCTACCGCGGCCACCTGCTTGCCGAGCACGAGGGCGTGACAGCCAGCCCGGCGCTGGCGCAAGCCTATTTCGAACCCGCGACAGCCTCCATGAGGGTGCTCGAAGTGGCCGGGACGCCTCTGCGGGTCGAACCCTCGACCATGCCCCGTGACGCCGTCCCGGTCACGGCGCAAACCACCGTGACCAGCGCCCGGGACAGCAGCGATGACTCGGAATTCTGGCGCATGACGACGATCGCTCTCGCCATTGCCTGGCTGATGACGCTCGCCGCCTGGGGATGGACGCGACGGCGCGGGCACGCCGGCGCGCGGCCATCGTCATCGGCTGCGAGCGATCCGCTGCAGCGGCTGCTGGACGCTCTCGGCGCGCGCACGCTGGAAGAAGGGCTGGAACGGCGCGAACGACAGCATGGAACCGACGCAGCGCTGCATGCGGCGGTGAGGAGAGTACAGCGGATCCGCTACCGGCCGGATGACCTGCCGCAGGACAGGCGCGAGGCCGAACTGCACGCCGCCATCGAAGCAGCGCTCGCACTCCTCGGCGGGCGCGAGGCGGATATCCCGACGCGCACGAGGGAAGAGGAAGACCCGTGGTCGCCGCGCGCGTTCAGCACGCCGCGAAATGCTTCCGATACCACGCGGCCCTGATCAGCGTCCGGACTCGCGTTCGACGAGAAAGTCGATCACCTCCAGCATGGACGAAACGCTGGCCGCCATCGTGGGATCGACCCGGTACTTGCCCGCGACAATGAACGTCGGCGCGCCTGCCAGTTCGTAATCCCTGCTCATCTGCTGCGCGCTGCGCACCCGCGCGGCGACCGCGCTGCTGCGAAACACGCTCAGGAAGCGGGTGCGCTCGACCCCGTGTTCGGCGAAGAAGGCCGCCAGCGTATCTTCCCGGTCCAGCGCGCGGCCGTGACGATGCAGGGCCTCGTACAGCGCTTCATGCACCTCGTCGAGCACCCCCAGCGCCTCTGCCGCATAGAAGGCGCGGGCATAGTGGATCATGTGCGTGCCGGCAAGCGCCGGCATGCGGCGCAGGGTGACCGTCCCCTCCCGCTCGCGCAGCCATCGCTTCAGCGCCGGCTCGACCACGAAGCAGGTCTGACAGTCATACCACAGGAACTCGATCACCTCGACCGTGCCTGGCGCCGCTTCGGTCGGCCGCGGCTGCGACAGCTCCTTGTAGTTCACGCCCGCGAGCACGCCGCCATGCGACTGGGCCAGGACAGGCGCGGAACCGACCCAGGCGAGCGCCGCCACCAGCACCAGGAACGCCATGCCCGCCTTGCGGAAAGCGATGCGCACGGCTGGCGAAAAGTGAACCTGACCGGGTTCATGGAGTCGCATCATCACCTCCCAGCGGAATGTTCAAGGCCGGAGCAACCGGCGCATCGCGATCAGGCAGATTGCGATCCTCCCATTCGCGGGTGCGCTCGTCGATCCACTCCTGCTCATGCTCGGGCAGGGGACCGCGCGCACGTCGCTCGTCCCACTCCCACAACGCCGAGCGCGCCTTGCGCACATACGGATCGTCGGGCGGCGCGAGGTGGATGTAGGTACGCATCGCGCCCAACGCGCCGTCCAGATCATCGAGCGCTTCCAGCGCAACGGCCAGCCCCCAATAGGCATTGCCCTGATAGGGGTCCAGTTCGGTCGCGGCCAGGAAGAAATCGCGTGCATGCTCGTTCTGCTCCAGTCCGAGCAGGGCGTAACCGAGATTGATGTAGGCTTCCGGCAGGCGGGGCGACAGCTCGATCACCCTTTCCAGCGCCACCACCGCCTCCTGATAGCGGCGCGCGTGCAGCATCACCACCGCCTGACCGAAACGCTGTTCGATCTCCGCGAGCCGGGGATCCGTCGGAGCGGCATCACCGCCCGCATCGGGGCGGGTCTGGAAAGTCTGGGGGCCCTGGCCGGGCAGATGGGCGCTCGCCATCCGGGCGCTCATCTCGGCCCCAACGGAAAGCAGCACCAGGGCGCTGACGACAATGGCACCGAGCGCGAGCGAAAGCGCCGAAACGGCGGAGCGATTGCCGATTGCCATGACTCCGCTCATATGACCCCCTTGTGCGCCGCCTCGCTGTAGAACGGCGCGCCGAAATAGGTGAAGAACGCGAATACGAAGATGCCGATGATGGCCGCGGCGCCGGCGCGTATCGACACCCGATAGGTGAAGCGCACATGTATCGCGATGCCGAGCAGCAGCCAGTTGATGAAGGATGAGGTTTCGAGCGCGTCCCAGGCCCAGTAGCGCCCCCAGGCGTCCTGCGCCCACACCGCGCCTGCGATGAGCATGAGACTCTCGAATATCAGGGCCAGCAGCATGAAGCGCCAGGCGACGGTGTCGAGCACCGCGTCCGAAGGCATGTGGCGCAGCAGACGACTGATGACCGGCGCGTCACGCAGCAGAATGATGCCGGCCAGGCCCGTCCCGATCAGGCAGAAGGCGAGAAAGAACTTGCCGAAGATGACATGCGCCCATTTCCAGTCGTGATAGTAGGTGGGCGGAAAGGCGCTGGCGGCGGGATCGACCGTCAACACCCAGGCTCCCATGCACAGCAGCACCGGCAGCACGATGATGGCGGTGGGACGCAGCAGCGGTATGCGCCAGTACGCCACGGTATACACCAGTCCCAGGCTGAACATCTGGCTGATCAGCAGCTCGAACAGATCGACGAAGGGACCGTGACCGATGCGCACCCAGCGTTCGGCCAGCGAAATGGTGAGCAGGGCGACGGCGCCGACGAGCAGGCCGAGCACGTAGCGGTCGGGACGCGCCGCGATGGCCGCGGCGCCCGCGCCCCCGGTGCGCAGCAGCGCGATTCCGGTCACCATGAATGCCAGCGCGTAGCTGGCGATGCCCGCGTACAGCCAGGGCAGTTCGGTGACCACCTCACCGTTCATGAAACACCTCCCGATAATCCGCGCCCGGCGCGCGTCGCGCCCTGACGCTCCTGCGCCGCGGCAGCCGCCTGCACACTGCCGATCTTGCGCCACAGATGCGCAGCGAGGCCGAACACAGTGATGAATGACACGACGAACAGCCAGGGCAGCGTCGGATCGTAATAGATCTTGTAGCCCATCCAGCCCACCGGGCGATCATAACGCAGCATGCCACCCGCGATGGACGCCGTCTGACCAGGGGCGAGTTCGATGCGCTGATCGCCTTCGCGCAGCACCAGCACTCCCGGCGTGCGCGCCGGCTCCAGCCGCCAGTCGCTCGCCGGATCCATGCCGGTCTCGAGCTGCAGCCAGAAACGGATCTCGCGTCCGTCGTCCAACACCCAGCGATTCGCCTGGCGATGTTCGAACAGCGGATAGGAGGGCATGTGGACTGCTCCGGTCACCGGCTCGCTCCCCTCGCTCATCCAGGTGACGATCGCCGCAAATCCCTTGTTGAACGTGCTGTAGAAACGGTAGCCATCGATCACCAGCGGGGTGTCATCGCCGACGACGAGCTGCTCCCAGCCGCCGCGTCCATCCGGCAGGGCCACGTGGCTGCGCGTCGGTCCACGCGTCATGCCGGTGGTGTAATCCACGGTATAGGGACCCTGGACGAAATTCACTTCCTCCATGCTGCCGCCGTGCAGCAGACCGACACGCATGTCGATCACGTCTTCCACCGCGAAAGGCTGCCCTTCCACCAGTTCGATGCGACCTTCCATATAGGTCAGCCGACCGATCGCGGCCAGCACTGCGATCAACAGCAGACCGACGTGGAATACCAGCAGACCGCCGCGACGATTGATGCGCGGATTGGTGAGAATGGCGGCGAACAGATTGAGCGCCAGCAGCGCCAGCGGCGCCACCAGCACCCAGACCGGCGTGGAAACGGGGTTGTCGTAATTCAGCGCGGCGCCGATGCCGAGCATGATCATGCCGAAGACGGTGAGACGCAGCGACGCCAGCTTGCGCAGCATCCGTCTCATGGCGGGTTCACGCAGGCCTCGCTGCTGTTGTTCATCCAGTCGACGCCGACGATGCCGTTACCCGGGAAGCCGGCGGAGCCACAGTTGACGTCCAGCCACTCACCGCTGCGCGCGAAGCTGCGTACCTTGAGGGTGGTGCCGAGATAATACGGCCCCTGGTAGTAGCGAGCAGTGCCGGACTGCGGGAAGCCGGTATAGCGGACCTGCGTTCCGGGCGGCAGCTCGGCTTCGAGGCCTACGTCGTTCAGATTGGCCAGGAATACCTTGTTCTTCCATCCGTGTGGAATCGCGATGTGGCAGTAGGTGCAGCGGAAGTTCTGCACTGCGGCCGCATGACCGACATGCAGGTTGGTGCCGAGGAAGGGCAGACAGCCGCCACCGCCGACCGCGCGACGGAAGCCGCTGCGCACCACGTCCGGATTGCCGGGCCCGAACGCGGCCCGTGCATAGTTCTTGGGATCATGGCAACGGAAGCACAGGTGATTCGACGGATCGGCTTCGTTGGCAAAGTTGGTGGTGGCCTCTCCGGTCTGATCGCTCCAGTTGCCTTTCAGGATGAAGTTCTCATCCGAGCCGTGCGGTCCCCAGACGAAACCGTTCTCGCCGCCGAAGGGAACCACGGTATCACCCGGCGTGCGGGAACCATGGCAGTCGGTGCAGTACATGGTCTGCGTTCCGACCGCTGCATTGAACGGCGGACGCCATGCATTGGCATCGGCGCCACGCACCGCCGGCGTGCGGCCCGTGGGCTGCATGGTCGGATGCCAGGACCGATGGTTGTTGGTCACGTAGTCGACCAGATTGCCTTGCGGATCGGTCCGGCCATAGGTGGCCGTGCCGGTGCCGCTCGAATCGTCGACCTGTGCCGGTACCGGAGCCGGTGCACCGACATAGGCGCCGGTCGGCGTGGCCGGCGTGGTCTCGCCCTGGTGGTCGAGCGGCGACAGGAACTCCATCGCCTGGTTGGTGTAGTTGAACAGCGAATTGGTGCCCGCCGGCGTCAGCCCGCTGGTGTAGCCGAGCGGCGGCGGCACGTCATACGCGTAATTCGAATGACACTTCAGGCACAGCTGATACTCGCGCGTCAGATACGGCGCGTTGACGTCGGTGCTGCCGCCCACGCCGGGATCGCCCCGTTTGACCTGGAAATCGACCGGCGGGTTGCCGAAGGCGGTGTTGGCGTATACCGGCTCCACACCCCAGATGCCACGCAGCACGCCCGACGCGAGGTTGGTATGCGGCACGCCCGACCCATGCTCGTGCGTCGGACCCGGCGAGGGCACGGTGGGGTCGTCATTGAACAGCCGCGTGCGCTGCACGCGATGCGGGTTGTGGCAATCGGTGCATTCGGCGTGACGGTTGGCGAGTCCGCCCACTCCGAGCAGTTCGCGCGACTCGACGAAGTCCTGGCCGCGCTCGGTACCCTGGGTGGCGGCATCGCCGGTACCGATGCTGTGCACCTCGCGCCCGGAAAGCTGATCGGTGTTGGAGATCGGCATGTGCGTGCGCATGGTCGTGAAGTCCGTCTTCACGTCGGGCACTTCGAACGCCGGATTGGCGCTGGGATTGATCTGACCCTGCAGGGTCTGCGGCGTCGGCGGCCCGAGCGCGGGATCGCCGTGACAGGAATAGCAGACCTGCTCGATGGCCGGATCGCCACCCTGACGGAACTGGGCGCCGGTCACCGGGTCGGTCATCAGCGGCCCGTCGGTGCCTTCACGCAGGATACGGCGCGAGCCCTGGACGGTGTGCGGATCATGGCAGTTCAGACATGCCGCCTGCCACACCCGGGTATCGCTGGGGAACTCGCGGATGGCGGCCGCGGCCTCGGTATAGCGTTCGTCGGCGACCGCGGGGTTGGCATGCGCCGAACCGGCCCAGCCTTCCTTGTCGTGGCAGGCCAGACAGATGATGTCGCGCTGGGCATCAAACTGTCCCTGCACCGGGGGATGCTGCTGCAGGCGATTGACGCGCAGGAACTTGATGTTCTCGCCGGGGACCTGCGAACGCACGTGCGGATCGTGGCAGGTGATGCACTCGACCTTGGGACCGACGCCGTCGACATCGCGCTCCAGCGGCAGATAGAGTCCGCGCGGCAGCGGCTGCCGGGCTTCGCCATCGATGCGGCGCGTGCGCTCGTCGAGCCAGGGCGTCGAAACCGGATCGAACAGCTCGCCGTCGCGTACTGCCTGCGCGCTGTCGAAGGTGAACGAGATCGGATGATCGTTGGTCAGGTCGATACCGATGTAACGGGTGAAACCGGTTTCGGTCCCGTGACCATGAGGCATGGTGCCCGGCGGCGACGCATTGAGCGTATCCACCGACACGGTGCGTCCGTCGCGATTGGGTTCGTCGCGGTTGAGCACGTTGACCGCGCCGAGCGCGATGGTGCCATCGTGGCAGGACAGACACAGCTTGGAGCGCCCGCTGGGCTGCCCCAGATCGGTCGCATCCATCGAGCTCGAGTCGTAGGTGATATAGGTCGCCTGCGAGAGCTGGCGATTCCACAGCGGAGCGTTGTACTCGGGGGTGGCACCGTGCGGGGTGTGGCAGAAGACGCAGATCTGCGACTCCTCGGTCGCCGCGGCGCGCCGCTCCACATCGCCCGGAGGCAGGGTCGCGGACAGGTTGTGCCGCGTGTTGGCGATGTCCGACACCGGTCCGGCCGCGAGCCCCGTCGCCATCCACAGCATGCCCAGCACGCCGACAAACCATGCGGGCCCGCGCATCACGTCTCCCCCAGCAATTGGAATATCATGATACGACCGTTGAATGAATCGGCGACATAGATCCGGTCACGATGATCGGTCCATACGCCAGCGGGCAGATAGAACTGACCAATGCCGCTTCCGGACCCCCCGATGGGCAACAGCAACTCCCCGTCGTCGTTGAATACTAGCAGATGGTCATAATAGGATTCCACCACGTACAGATTGCCGTTTCTGTCCGCGGCGATGCCCTTCGGTCTCGGCATGTCGCCGACGAACAGTCCGCGCCGGCCGAATTCACGCACGTATCGTCCGTCGGCATCGAACACCTGCACGCGTGAATTGAGCGTATCGGTGACCAGCAGGCGATCATTCGCCCACGCCACATAGGTGGGCCCGTTGAGCTCTCCCGCGCCCTCGCCGCGCTTGCCGATGACATCCAGCAGCGCGCCATCGTCGGCGAACACCTTCACGTCGTGAGCCTGGGAGTCGGCGACATAGATGCGCCCACGCGCAGGATCGCGGGCGATACCTACCGGCCGGACCAGATCACCGAGACCGATGCCGCCGAGCGGCTCGCCTTCGGCATCGAGCCGCACCACGATGCCGAGCTCGGCGTCGGCGACCAGGATCTCGCCAGCGGCCCCCGGCGTGATGCCTGCCGGCGTGACGAAACGCGCCACCTGTCCCGCGGATTGCCAGATACGCAGGCGCGCGCCGCCTTCATCGAAGACGAACACCGCGCCGCGGCTGACATCGGTCACGTAGACGCGTCCGGTCGCCTCATCGACGAAGCCCGCCTGCGGGCGCTGCAACACCTGGGGAATCCGCTTGTCGCTGTTGAGGCCCAGCAGCCAGCCCATCACCCGTCCGCCGAAGCCCTGCGCCTCGCGCGGGAAATTTCCTTCACCCGTGAGCTGTCCGACCAGCTCGAAGCGGGCGGTTTCCGGGGGCGCAGGCCAGCGGTAGCCGGTGTTGACGAGTTCATACTCGAAAACCGGAGGCGTACTCGCGCAGGCCGCGAGCAGCATCAGCAGGACGGAGCACAGTCCCGCGCGCATACCGGCGCGGATCATTGTCCGGCGGACTCTCCGATCCGCGGCGAGGGCTCCCAGGAAGCGAGATCGAGGATCTGAATGCGACGGTTCAGGCTGTCGGCAACGTACAGGAAGCCTTCATCTATCCATATGTCGGTGATGCGGCGGAAGCGGCCCGGCGCGGAGCCATGGCCGCCGATGGTGCCGATGAGTGCGACGCCCTGATAGACCTTGATGTCGTCGCTCATGTAGTCGGCGACGAAAGCCCGGCCTTCGGCATCGACCGCGATCGAGGTAGGAAAGGTCACCGTATCCGCCTGCAGTGATTCGCGGAACGCGCCATCGTATCCCATCAGCTGTACGCGCGAAGGCCCGAAGCGCGTTCCCACGTAGTAGCCATCGGGTCCCTGCGCCAGGGCGGTGATTCCCAGGAATCGTCCCGGCCCCTGGCCGCGGATGCCGATGGCGCCGGTGATCAGTCCCGCGGTATTGAAGACGATGACGTCATCGTTGAAACCATCGGCGACGAACAGATAGCCGCTGTTCTCGTCAGCCACCACGCTCAGGGGGCGTCCGATGGTGACGCGGTCCTCGATCACCCGCAGCAACCTGCCGTCGGCGTCGAAATGCAGCACGCGGGCGCCGTCGGGATCCGCGAGATAGAAGGACATGTCCCGATGCAGGAACAGGTCGGCAGCATCGCCCGTCAGCACGCCCTTCAGATCGCGAGCGAGCGTGAGGCGATCGAGGGAGGAATCATAGCGCAGCAACTGCCGGCTTCCGACATCGACGATGTACACGAGCTGACCGCGCGCGGCCACCGCGACAGGTTGCAGCAGGCGGGTGACGGAAGCGCCGGCCAGCCATTGCAGGTCGCCCCCCGCAGGAGCCTGGTCTACCACGCGCCAGATCTCGCCCGGCCCCGTCACCGGCTGCGCGGATGCCTGCCTCGCCGGCTCGGCGGGCGGCGCGAACCGTTCGATGTCGGCCCGCGACAGCGCGCATGCCTGCAGCGACAGCGCGAGCGCCGCCGCTGTCAGCGCAGCAAGGTGACGTCTTGCGGTACGGAATGGCATCTACCGCAGTTCAGCGTAGGAGCGAACGCCACCTTGCCGTGGCACACCCCGCAGAACTCTCCCTGAATGATCGCCGACATGGAGATCGGATTGGCGCCAGCCTGCGGAATGAAGATTGCCGGATGGCAATTGGCGCAGGTCAGCCATTCGGTATGCTGCAGGTGCGGGAACCGCACCCAGGGCATGGACTGGGTATTCCGCAGGACGATATCGAAGTCCACCGGGAACATGTCCATGCTGGTGCCATCGAGCGAGGATCGCGGCTCGATGTAGCGCCGCTCCAGCGTCCGCACCCAGTCGATCTGTCCGGAGGCATCGCGCGGGAAACCGGCCATGGCCTCATGCGGCTGCTGCAGGATATCGACCGCCTCGCCGAGCGGATCGTGAATGCCATCCTGGGGCACCGCGACGATTTCGCCTCGCAACTGGAAATGCTGCCCCCGCGACCACATCGGCGTTTCCTGCGCTTCCGCCGGGAACACGCCGCCTGCCGCGAACGCCCCCGCGCCGATCGTCGTGCCGGCGATCATGGCGGCACAGAGGGCGAGCGCGAACCATGCGCGCGAGCGGGCCATCTCCTTCATTACCGTACACCCAGAGTTTGCAGCGCACGCTGGATGTTGCTGGTAGCGCCCTGGAGCATGAGAATCGCTTCAGAGTAGTTGCCGCGCGCCGCCTCGGGTTCAGACAGCGCCTTCACCTCACGCGCGCGATCCACGAACTGCATCATCATATTGACGGTCTGCACGTCAGGCCGTTTCTGGCGAATGGCGAGCGGCACCAGCGCCTCATAGCCGACGTAGCGCGACAGCTCGTACTCATATTCGTCCTTCGGCGTATCGAATACCAGCTCGTGAACGATGGTCTGGTTCGCCAGCATCTCGGTCAGCGCCGTGGTGAGCGCATCCTGGGCGCCGCCCAGCATGCTGATACCTTCGTTGTACTTGCCATCATCAGCGAGACTGCGGGCACTGGCCATGATCTCGCGGACGCGATCGAGATCGACATCACGCGGCTTGCCCTTGCCCTGCGCCTTGTTCATCTGATCGAAACTGCGCTGATACGCGGTCTGAAACGCCTGTACGCTCTCGTACAACTGCTCGAAACGCATGCGCTCGGCCGCGCCATCGGTCGCCGGCACCTGCAACGCCGCCTCGCTCATCGTCCGCGTCGCGTCCTCGACCAGGCGGAGCGCTTCCTCGTTCTTTCCGGCCACCGATGCCAGGCGTGCCGACTCCAGGTGTTCACGTGCGACGCGGTGCAGATCCTTTGCCATCGCGTTGTCGCTCTCCATGACGCGTTTGGCGGCGGCGGACTGGCTGATGAACAACTCCGCGAATTGCATTTTCTGCACCAGCTGCCGTCCGGCCTCAGCAGCCGAGGTCCGCGGAGCGGCGGCACCCTGAACCCCGCCGAGCGGCAGAGCCGCGCCACGCGCGGCCGCCAGTTCCGCGATCGGCGTATTCTCCTGACCTTCGTCGACGACGTAGATCGGACCGCCCATGTTCTTGTGGTTGCGGCACTGATAATAGAGCAGATCCGGCGAACCCTGGCCGGGCGTGAAGGTGACGACGCCTTCGTAGATGAACTGGCCGCTGACGCCGTCGGTGTAGGTTGCCGCGCCCCAGCCCACCTCGCTGGTCGACAGATAGAAATCGTGCTGTATTCCGGCATCCACGCGGAAGGTGTAGGTCTTGCCCCGCACCAGCACCAGAGGCTTGCCCTGTACGCCGTTCACGGTAAAGCCCATGCGATGGCCGACGCCGTAGTAGGCGTGGTTCTGGTCCTTGGTTGCCGTTCTGACGTTGAAGATGAACGGCGACTCCGGCTGCTCCGGCTCCGCGGGCTGCGGCTGGGGAGCCGGATGCTGCGGATGCTGGATCTGTGCGCCGGCGGCTTCCGGCGCCGAAGGGCTCGGGGTCGGGCTCGGGCTCGGTACGGCTTCAGGCTCGTCGGCAGGCGACGTGCTCGTTGCAGGCGGCACTACGGGAACGTCCGCGGGCGCAGCAACGGGCGCGGGCTGCGCTTCCTCGCGGGCCACCGGACGCGGATCATCTCCGCCAGTGGAGGCGCATCCGGCGAGGACCAGCGCGAGAATGGCTGACGAAAGAAAGAAAAAAGAGGATCGCATTCCCTTCTCACGCATTGGTGGACACCATTGGGCCTGCCCGGTCAGGGGCAGGCCCATCCGTCACATCAACGCCACGGATTCTTGAGAGTCGCCTCGCTGAGCGGCGGCTTCCAGTCCGCGGGCTTGGCCTTGGAATGGCACTTCGTGCAGGTCGCCGTGGTGACCGGGAATGCCACCTTGCCATGACACACACCGCACTTCTCGCCGAGCAGGATCGCCGACATGTTGATCTGGTTGGCGCCGGCCTGCGGGACGAAGATCGCCGGATGGCAGTTGGAGCAGAACAGCCACTCCGTGTGCTGTCGATGCGGGAACACGACGTCCGGCATCGACGCCTTCACCGGGCGCACGATGTCGAGGTCCATGACGAACGGCTCCTCGGAGGAATCGAGCCGATCCCAGCGCGGACGCAGTTGCTTGTCGTCCAGCGCCTTCACCCAGTCGATGCGATTGCCGAAACGCGTCCGCGGCAGTCCCTGATACGCCTCTTCCGGCGGCTGCAGGGAGAAGGTTGCCTCGTTGTCGGTATCGTGAACTCCATCCTCCCACGGCGGCGGATTGGCGGAATCACGCTTCTGCAGGTTGACGTTGAACTCGTTGGCCGTCGACACCTGGGCCGCCGCCTGCTGCGCGGGCAGGAACGCGGTCAGCACCAGCGCTGCCACTCCAAAAACGATGCTGGCATTTCTTGTGATGTTCATTGTTCTAAGCCCCCCTGCGCGTTACTGCGAGCCGGCCGCGGCCGCGGGATCCAGCGGCTTGAACGCCGGCGCGACGAGGCGCTGTACCGTGCTGCCGTGGAAATGCGTCGGCGTACCCGGAACGCCCGAATGGCACATCGCGCAGTTCTCGACCGACCACGCCACCTCGCCGTTGTGGCAGGCGCCGCAGAACTGGCCGTCGACGATCTTCGCCATCGTGATCTCGTTGCCGCCGGCCTTGAACTGGAAGCCGAGGTCGGCATGGCAGACCTTGCAACGGAAACGCACGCGATGGAACCAGTGAGGGAACACCACTGGACGCATGCCGGCCGCATCCGCATAGTTGTTGATGACGACGTCACCATATTCCGCCTGGGCCGGCTGCGGGGCCGCCCAGAACCACAATCCGATCAGCAGACCCGCAATCAGCGAGATGCCGAACGGCCTCCGAGAGATCATCGATGGCATAAAAAACCCCCTCCTCATGACTTCAATGCTTGTTATTGCTCGCGCTTGTTATGGCTTGCGCTTGTTCCCTCGGCCGCAGCGGCATCAGAAGCGACGGTTCACCTGAAAATAGATGATGTTGTAAGCCTCGTCGTTCTGCTCCCCTGCAAAACTGATGTACCGCCAGCTGAGGCTGGCGTCGACGAGGCCAATGACGTAATCCAGCCGGTTCTCCCATTCAGCGCGATCCACGCCTTCATCGGTGGCCGCGCGTGCAACCCTGAGATCGGAATTGAACCTCAGCTGCGCAATGTCGAACAGGCTCATGTGACGATAGGTCACCTGGCCGGTCGCGGTTACTGTATCATTATCCCGCAGGCCGTTGAAGTCCCGCTGAACCATTTGGACGGTCAGATTTCCGCTCAGCAGACTGTACAGAGTCAGGTTCTGGGTGCGCATGAACTGCAGGTTGGCGAACTGCTGACTATCGTCCTGATCCCCGAGTCCCCGCGAGTCCGACAGCGTCAGGTGGACCATCGTCGACCCGCTCTCGCCGTGCAGATCCCAGGACACGCTACCGGTGTGATCCAGGCGCTGCATGGAGGCGTCCCGCTCACCCGACTGCTCCACACCGCTCACGTTCTGGCTCAGGCTGAGCCGGAAAGTGCCGCGCCCATCGGTCAGCCACATGCGCTGCAGATCGTGGCCGATCCGGGCCGTGCCTGTGAACAGGTCATCGCTGCCGGTATCCTGGTTCTGCACCGAGGCCTCGGCGTGCCAGTAGTAGCTGAAATTCGAGAAGACTTCCCGGAGATCGGACTGGTAGAGCGCGCCCAGGCGCTGGCGTGAACTGGTGTTGAAGCCGGTGGCGTCCGAATCCGTGACCTCCGCGCTGGCATCGAAGCGCAGGTTCCGCGTGTACTGATAGAAGACACCGGCGCTGGCGCTGATACTGGCCTGGTCCAGTTCCCCGGACGGCGATTCGGCCTCCAGATCATAGATCCGAACACCGGCACTCGCCGAGAGCCGACGATCCACCGGACGCCAGAAGGCGAAATTCGACACCTGCAGATAGCGCATGCTGCTGTCGCGGTGCACACTGCTGTTGGCCGACGGCTCCGCCGAACGCCCATCGGCATCGTAGTAGCTGGCCATGGTATCGAACCGCAGCGCGCGGCTCGGATGATAGAAGTGTTCGAGATTGAGCAGCCGGATCTCGGTATCGTCCTCGAAGGAACTGAGGCCGGTCTCCTGGTAGCTGGCGCGGGCGCTCAGGGTGTGGTGCGAGCGGCGCATATTGTATTCGACGCCGAGCAGTTGATCCTTGTAGTCCTCGCGCTGGTCGGATTCCCAGGTGCCGTGATCGAAGCTGAACTGGAGACGATCCCCGAGTTCCGTGAAGTAGCTCTGGCGCAGGCTCACGCGCTGGGCCTGGAACTCGTAGCCGCCGAGCGCGGTGAGCGGATTGGGCAGGCTGATCGAATCGACGCGGGTATCGCTCAGCCGGTACGACAGCGAGAATGGCGTGCGGCTCTGCGCCAGCACGCTGAGATCGAGATCGGCGCCGAGGATCGTGGTTCGAGTCGAGGTATCGGCGGCGGTGAACCGGGTCGAATCCTGGGTCGCGCGCAGGCCGCCGGAAATATTGGCGAACCAGGGTTCCCACAGATAGCCCTGCGCGTTGATCGCCGCCCGCAGCTGATTGGAACGCGCATCACTCGCGGTGCTGCCGGTGATCGAGCGAAAGGTGTAGCCGACACTGCCCGACACGTCGGTCAGCGTCACGGCGGCGACCGCCTGCGCTCCCCACAGCGCCGCGGCCGCCGCATACAGCATCGAACCGAAATGATGCTTGCCCTCTGGCATGAAATCCCGTATCCCCACGTCGATCGCCGCGCGCGGCGTCTCGCGGCGTCTTCAAGTTGTTATTGCTCCGACGCGACGAACCGGCCCCGTCGGGGGATCAACTACCTTCGATCAGCGCCTCGTTGAGCGTGATCGGTGTATCCGCGCGCAGCCGGCCCAGCGCCTCTTCCCAGGCCTGCTCGCGCAACTCACGATGCAGCAGCTCGCGGGCGCGATCCTCCACCTGCGCGAACGCGTTCAGCACCGGCGCGACCCGCTCCTCGAGCCGGAACAGTGCGATTCCCTGCAGCATGCGTACCGGCGGCGAAATCTCGCCGGCGCTCATGCCATCGACGACCTCCTGGGCTTCGCGCGACAGCATGCCGCGATGGACATACCCCAGATCGCCGCCCTGCGCCGCCGAGGCGTCGGCGGAATGCAGCCGCGCCAGTTCGGCGAATGGCGAGCCTGCGCCAAGCCTTGCCTCCAGCCGCAGCGCCTCCTCGTGCGCCGCCTTCCACGCCGCCTCGGGCGACCAGGGTTCGACCTTGAGCAGGATCACCGACAGACGCACGCGCTCCGGCGTCGTGAACTTGTCGGGATGCTCGCGCCAGTACGCCTCCACGGCTTCCCGCTGCGGCGCCGGCACCTGCTCGATACGTGCCCGGAGCCGGTCCAGCACGCTATCGGCCACCAGACGCTCACGCAACATGTCCCGCGCCCGCGCCGGATCCGCGCTGCCTGCGAGGATCCCGGCGCGCCGCTGGAGATCCGCCTCCACCGCGGCCTCGTCCGGCTCCACTCCGAGGCGCTCGGCCTCGCGCAGCAGGAGCACCCGGTCGACCATCGATCGCGCCACCTCGCGACGGAATTCGGCGAGCTCCGCTGCCGGGACGCTCCCGTGATAGAAGCGCTCGCGAACCCCCGCGTGAAAATTCGCCTCGAACTCCGCGGCCGGAATCACGATGTCTCCGACGACCGCAAAGACCTCTTCCGCCCCGGGCGCCTCCGCTTCCGCATCAGCCAGCGCCGGAATCGCGAACAGGGGAAGCAGCCATGCGAGCGCCGCGCTCAGGCAACGCATGCCGGGAAACGATCAGACCGATGCATGCGGATCGCCGGGGGGCGCGCCGTCACTTGTCGTGGCATGTCAGGCACACCGCGCTGCCCACCGGATCGATGCGCAGGAACAGCGGGTTGTAGTCGACATGCGGATCATGGCACGACGCGCACTCCACATACGGCTGCGGCTCACCGACATAGACGCCGCGCGTACCGACGCGCGTATAGAGCTTCATGTCGCTCTTCTGGTAGTCCGAGGAGCCGCCGGTGTTCCGCGTGTTGACCCACCATACCCGTTCGCTGCCGACGATCTTGGTCTCGGCCTGATGGAAGTCCGGATCACGGCCGGGGCCGAAGGGATTCGACTGCGCGTAGCCGCCGCCGGCGTACTGCACCGAAATCGGATGGTCATCGCGCAGATCCTTCGTCAGGTTGGTGATCACGGTCACCGGCCCGATGCGTCCACCGACCGGCGCGGCCTGCCCGCTCCACTGTCCGGCGCGAAACGACCAGTTCTGGGCGCCCGAACCGGGCTCGTTGATCACCGAATCCATGGCCTGGGTGCCGTCATGACAGGAAAGACAGGCGACCGAGACCGAGCCGACCGGCTCGATGGCCGCATCGAGGCTGGTCGAGCCCAGCTGATCGTAAGTGGTGAACCCCTGGGGATCGACGGCACGGTTCCACAGCGGAACCGCCACCGAGGCGTCCGCGCCATGCGGGGTATGGCAGAAGACACAGATCTCGGACGTGCCGCTGAAATTGCTCGCGGCGTTGACTCCGGTACTGCTCAGATTGTGTCGGGTGTT
Source organism: Gammaproteobacteria bacterium (assembly GCA_034002745.1). Classification (GTDB taxonomy): domain Bacteria; phylum Pseudomonadota; class Gammaproteobacteria; order SZUA-140; family SZUA-140; genus JAITWN01. Next base: position 72,811 of record JAVEZY010000005.1, on the reverse strand, counting down.
GAATATCCCGGCATCGACGGCGGTGGCCGCAAGCGCCGCCCCCAGCGCTGCCCCCACCCATACACGTCTGCGGATATGGTTAGCCGCTCGCATTGTTGCCCCGCGCTCCCCCTCTGGCCACCGCGAATCAGCGGACCACCGACCGGGTGGTTTCGGAACTCTATCATATTTTTTTGCTACTCAGAACAACGAGCGGCGGCAACACACAATGATCAGAGATCGATCCGGAAGCGATGAACGAAGCCTGCGGAAAGCACCAGCACATTCTCGCCCGCGGCCGCGGCCGGAATGCCCGGCGTCGCCAGATCGCGGTCACCGCGGTCATCGTGGTCCGGCTGCAGACCATAGGCCGCGTTGTCGTCATTGAGCATGGTGGCGCCGAGCAGGTAGAACTCCGTACGCGGCGACATGGCCCAGGAGAAACCGGCCGCGATCGACTGCGCGCCGCTGTCCGCGGTGTGGGCGAGTTCGTCGAGCTGGCCGTAGGCGAGCTTCCAGGTGAAATTGCCGCTGACATGCGACAGCGCCGCGAGCCAGGCTTCGCGACTGCCCTTGCGGCCACCGATGCGGCTGCCATCGTCGGCGTCCTCCCAGATCAGCGATGCGCGCGTGCCCTGACCGAAGTCCCAGGCCAGCGCGATCTTCACCGCTTCCGCATCATCCTCGAATCCCACGAGATCAACACCGAATGGGCGCGGATCCTGTCCCAGCCGCTCCCAACCAATGCCGAGATAGAGCGGTCCGCTGTCGAATACCAGCGAGGTGCTGAAGCCGTTGCGATCGGCGGTGCGCCGGTCGCGCGGCAGCGAATCATGGTCGCGCGATGATATATAGGCGAGCGCGAAACGCAGGCGCCGGTTCTCGGGCGTCGCGTAGTAGAGCGTATTGCGGGCACGCTCGTTGAACAGCGACTCACCATCGACCGCGCCGAGCACGGCGCTGTGGTCGGCGCGCGTGTTGCGGAAGATATCGAGATGATCGGTCATGCGCCGGTAGGGCGTGACGTGGCGACCGGCCAGCAGCGTGCCGATGCGGCCGTCGAGCCCGACGTAACTGTCGCGGCCTTCGCTCCACTCGCCGTCATCCAGATCCACTCCCTGCTCGTACTGCCACACCAGCGCCAGGCGCTCGCGCAGACCCTCGCGGCCGCGCAGCCCGATGTAGGACTTGTTGCTGCTGATGAGCAGGGCGTTCTTCTTGGCATCGACCGTCTCGCCGCCGACCTCGATCTGTCCGTCGCCATTGTTGATGGCGTCCAGCGAAACGTGGGCGTTGCCATACAGCTCGATGGCCTGGGACGCCGAAACCGGCAAGACCAGTGCCGTGGCAAGCAGGCAGCATGTCGACAGTCTGAAATTCATGTTCACTCCGTGCGCTGATTCGATTCGCCGGCGGCCGGCCCGGAAACGGGCAAGATACTCGATAGCGCCGTTCGCTTAAAGGGGAGAGCGGGGTTTTCTTTCCTCGCTTGCGGGCTTCAGCCCGTCGCGAGCGGGTGAGGAGGAAAGAGGAAAGCGGCAAGAGAACAGGGAAGGCGCGCCTGCGGCGCCCTGATCCCTGGCTGATTCATAAAGGAATCGATGGCTGGATCAATGAAGAAGACGCCCGGCATCGCCGGGTGTCGCCACAAAAAAAGCCGGGCGCGAGGCCCGGCTTTCTCACAGCATGCTTCCGGAAAATCAGAAGCTGAAGACCGCCGACAGGATGACGGAATCATCGTCGCTGACCTTCGCACCGTTGGCTTCGAACTCATCATTACGCCACTCGGCACGGATGTCGACGCTCTGCGCCGCCGCCCAGTTCACACCCAGGGTCAAAGCGGTTTCTTCGTCGTCGTTGTCGTACTCGGCCATATCGTAGCGCAGGGTGGCACCGATGGTGTCGGTGAACATGGCCTTGGCGCCCAGCGAGTAGGCGTTGTCCAGATCCTCGCCCGCGGTCAGGTAGTCGACGAAGAAGGTGGTGTTCACCGCACCCAGGTCGATGTTATAAGCCGCGTTGAAGTTGATCAGGTTCTCGAAGGTGTTGTTCGCGCTGTCATCGATATCTTCCTGAGTCAGCACGCCGAGAGCCAGCTTCAGGCCGGGCAGGGCTTCGCCGCTGACATGGGCCAGGAAGGAGTTCTCCTCGTCGGTGTCACCAATCTCGTTCAGCACGCCCAGGGTGAGCTTGGCCGGGCCGAGGTCCAGATCGACCGCCACACCTTCGATGGTGTTCTGGTACAGGCCGGTCTGGTCATCGAGCAGGTCGATGATCACGCTGCGGCTGTAGGTGGTCTTGTGCGGGGCATCGATGCTCTCGTAGCCCAGCGGGTTGGTGAAGCGACCGACGCGCACCTTGGCCATGTCGTTGATGCGCAGGGCGCCGTACAGCTGCTCGATCTCGATGGTTTCATCGGTGTCGCTGTAGCGGCTGTTGATGTCGATGTCCGCACGGACATAGGCGTTGTCGTTGACCGTGGCGCGGAAAGACAGCTCGCCTTCGGTGTTGAAACGCTGCTCGCGGGAATCAGGAGTGCCTTCCGTCGCGTCGTCAGTCACATAGAAGCCGGTTTCGACATGGCCGCCGATCGACAGGTCGACCTCGCCAACGCTGTGAGCGGAAGCAGAAGCCGCACCGGCGGCACCGAAAGCACCGGCAACGGCCAGCACCAGAAGTCGCTTGTTCATTCTCTTGTCTCTCCCTTGTACAAGGTTGTTGTCGCGCGCCTTGACGCGTGCGATGTTTTTTATACAGTAGGGGTTTGAAATATGCAACAATGTTTTGCGCCAATTTTCAGGCGTTTACGGATTGGGTTGCACAAATGCGACATGCGCCGCGAGGCAGTTGCAACGCCACATCTGGTATCTAACGTACAGAGAAGACACAAGATATGGTTTCAACGGAGACAGAAGGGACAAGATGAAGGAAGAGCGCAGATGAAGATGAATTCGCCGCAGGCGCGCGTTCACTTCCATCTTTTCTCTTCCATCTTTTCTGTCTGGCCATGATGGGCGAGATACCCCCCATGCGAATCTGTGTCCTTTCCAAGGTCGCCGATCGATCCGAGCGCGCCCTGGTGAAGGGGCTCGCTGAACGGGGGCATTCGATCACCTATGTCGCCGAAGCCCGGGACCCGGTGCTCGACGAACGTGGGCAGGCCGGCATGCGCGTCCACACTGCGGACTTCCGGCGCAAGTTCGACCGCAGCTGCGCACGAGATCTGAAGGAAATCTTCCTGCAGGGGCGCTTCGATCTCGTCTACGCCACCGGCAGCCGGACGCTTACCACGGGGCTGCTTGCCGCGCGCGGGACCACGCTGCCGTTCATCACCTATCGCGGACACCTGGGACGGGTCTCCTACCTCAATCCGCTCAATCGTCTTGCACAGCTGAACAGCCGGGTCCAGCGCATCATCGTCAACTCGGCGGCCATCAGGAATGCGCTCATCGATTGCCGTGTCCCGGCCGACAGGATCGCCGTGGTATACAAGGGTTATGCGCGGGAATGGTATGCGGGCGCCCGGCCGATCCGGCGCGACGAGCACGGCATCCCCGATGACCAGTTCCTGATCGGCTGCGTCGCCAACTTCAGACCCGACAAAGGTGGCGAGACCCTGCTGCAAGCCCTCGCGCTGATTCCGCCCGAAATTCCGATCCACCTCGCGCTGGTGGGAGAAATCCAGGATCGGGCGATCCTAAGGACGATAAGACGGCTGGGCCTGCGGGACCGTGTCACGATGACCGGCTATCGCGACGATGCGCTGGACTGGACTGCGGGTTTCGATCTCTCCGTCATGCCCTCGAAGCGCGAGAGCTTCTCGCGCGCGATCGTGGAATCTATCGCGATCGGAACGCCGGTGATCGTGACCGCGGTCGGCGGCATGCCCGAACTCGTCCTCGATGGACGCACCGGTATCGTGGTCGAGCCCTCGAATCCGGCGGCGCTTGCCGCCGCGATCATGGAGGCATACCGGAACCCTGCCCGCATGCGCTCATTCGCGGAAGCCGGCCGCCAGCACCTCGCCGACCGCTTCTCCGTCGATCGCTATGTACAAGGCATGGAGCGGGTTTTCGGGGAGGTCTGTCTTGAGAATCAGAGGAAAGGAAAGAAGATGAACGAGGAAAGATGACGCGGATGAGTGGAGTGCCGCCTCATTGGCGGATACCAGCCCAGCCACTTTTCCTTTCCCCCCCTCAGACGAAAAAGCCCCGCCGGCAACCCGACGAGGCTTCTTGCTGGACTGGTGGCTGGGGGACCAGGATTCGAACCTGGATTGACGGAGTCAGAGTCCGTAGTCCTACCGTTGGACGATCCCCCAAGAAACAGTCAAAACTGAAAAGTCGAAAGTCGAGCGAAAAACGTCAGGCTTGCCGCGATGTCAGCGCATCAGGCGCCGCGAACTTTCGCACCCTGCTGAAACTTTCAACTTTCCTTACTGGCTTATCGCTTGCTGTACTGCGGGCGCTTGCGTGCCTTGTGCAGACCGACCTTCTTGCGCTCGACGATGCGGGCGTCGCGGGTCAGGTAGCCATGCTGGCGCAGGGTCTTCTTCTGGCCTTCGTCGTAGGCCAGGATGGCGCGGGCCAGACCGTGGCGGATGGCGCCCGCCTGACCGCTGGTGCCGCCGCCACGAACGGTGACGGTGACATCCACGTTCTCGCCGAGCTCGGTGGCCTGCAGCGGCTGGCGCACGATCATGCGCGCGGTTTCGCGTCCGAAGTAGGTATCCAGGGTACGGCCGTTCACCGTGATATTGCCGGAACCGCGGGTGATGAAGACGCGCGCGGTCGAGCTCTTGCGGCGGCCGGTGGTGCAGATGGGCTGCGTCATCTCGTTATCCTGCCAGAGTGTCAGATTTCAAGGGTACGGGGCTGCTGCGCCGCATGCTCGTGCGTCGCGCCCGGATAGACGCGCAGCTTGCGGAACATGGCGCGACCAAGCGGGTTCTTCGGCAGCATGCCCTTGACGGCCAGTTCGATGGCACGCCCCGGGCTGCGCTCCTGCATTTCCTCGAAACGCGTGGCGCGCATGTGGCCGACATAGCCGGTGTGCTGGTAGTAGACCTTGTCGGTCGACTTGTTGCCGCTGACGCGAACCTCGGACGCGTTGATCACGATCACGTAATCGCCGGTGTCCACATTGGGCGTGTACTCGGCCTTGTGCTTGCCGCGCAGGCGCCGGGCAATCTCACTGGCGAGCCGGCCCAGGGTCTTGCCGGACGCATCCACCACATACCAGTCGCGCTTGACGGTTTCCGGCTTGGCGCTGAAGGATTTCATTGTGCTGAAACCTCGAAAATTCCTGATCCAGGGGGTTTTTCCCCATCCAAAGAGCGAGGATTCTACAGAATCGCCCGGCGTCAGGCAATACCGATGTTGCAGGGGCTGGAGGGGATAGGGGGACGCTCCCCTATAGTAAAGGGGAGCGCCCCCCTATCCCCCCGCTAAATCCGCAGCCGCTCGACGATCTCGCCCTTCTCCAGGTGCCGCTCGATGATCTCGTCCAGGTCGCGCACGTCCCGGTAGGTGTACCACACGCCTTCGGGATAGACGACGATGACCGGCCCCTGGCCGCAACGCCCGAGACAGCCGGCAATATTGACCCGTACCCCTCCGGAAACATCCAGCCCCAGCTCCCGGACCCGCGCCTTGGCATAGTCGCGAAGCCTGCGGGCACCATGGTCCTCACAGGCCACGCGCCCGTCGTTGCGAGTGTTGGTACAGAAGAAGACATGTCGACTGTAGAACATGCTGCGAAGATACAGGAGACGGGCGGGGTGCGACAAGGAGGTGTCACGGATGCTATCTTTGAGGATCCTGTTCCTTCGTACTTTGCCGCCCGGCCGGAAGCCTCTTGAACTCCTCCCAGCAGTCGATCAGTGCCGATGCCGATCTTTGCGTGAAATGCGGGCTGTGCCTACCGCATTGCCCGACCTATGGCATGACTCGCGACGAAGGCGATTCACCGCGCGGGCGGATCGCGCTGATCCAGGCGCTGGCCGAGGGCGCGCTGCCCCCAGGCGGCCGGCTGGAGTTCCACCTGGATCGATGCCTGTCCTGCCGCGCCTGCGAGCGCGTCTGTCCTTCGCGCGTCCCCTACGGCCGCCTGATCGAAGCGGGCCGCAGCCTGGGAACATCGCCGCACCTGCGACAAGGCACCCGGCTGCTCGCGGACGGCTGGCTGGTCCGCTTCGCGCCGTTGCTGCATCTGTACCAGCGCAGCGGCCTGCAATGGCTGGCGCGCGGCGCCAGGCTTCCGTCCCTCGCCGGGCTCGGGCGTCTCGACCGCATCCTGCCGCCGGTTCCGCTGCGCACCGGATTGAAGCCCCGCTATCCCGTCGCCGCCGCGCGGGGATCGGTCGCCCTGTTCACCGGCTGCATGGGCAGGGCGCTGGAGCGGGAAGCCCTGCTCGACTCCATCCGCCTGCTGAATGCCTGCGGCTATACCGTGGAAATTCCGACCGCGCAGGGCTGCTGCGGCGCGATGCATCGCCACGCCGGCGACCGCGAAGGCGCGCGCGAACTGGCGCGACGCAATATCGAAGTCTTCAATGCGCTCGAGGTCGATGCCGTGGCCCATGTCGCCAGCGGCTGCGGCGCAGCGCTCGCCGAGTACGAAGCCTGGGCGTCGGCCGACGACGCCGAACTGCCGGCCTTCAGAGCGCGTCCGGTCGACATCTGCACCCTGCTCGAACAGTGCGGCATCGCGGACCGCGTGTCGTTCCGGCCGATGTCAGGCCGCGTGCTGGTGCATGAACCCTGCTCGCTGCGCAACGTACTGCGCGCCGAAGCCGCGCCCTATCGCCTGCTGCGCCGCATTCCCGGACTCGAAGTCGAAGCCCTCGCCGGCAATGAACGCTGCTGCGGCGGCGCCGGCACCTACATGATCGACCAGCCGGAAATGGCGGACGCCCTGCGCAGCCCGAAAATCGCGGCCATACGCGAGAGCAAGGCCAGCATAGTGCTCACCTCGAATACCGGCTGCGCGATGCATTTGGCGGAGGGATTGAGGAAAGCGGGATCCGAGACAGCGGTGATGCATGTCGTCTCGCTGCTGGAACAGCAGAGAACAGAGGAAAGCTAAAAGGGGACGCTCCCCTTTCCTCTTCCCTCACATATAGTACGCCGCCCCCGTCATCACCCGCGATGTCAGCCGCATCGCGGCCTTGATCGGCGGCGGCAGTTCCGCCGCTCCGGCGTTGAGCGCCGTCGTGCCATGATGCGCTTCATCTTCCTTCATCTGCTCGAGGATGGCGCGACTGCGATGGTCCGCGGCAGGAAGGCGCGAGAGGTGTCCTTCAAGATGTTCGATCACCTGGCGCTCGGTCTCGACGATGAAGCCCAGGCTCCACCGGTCACCGACCAGGCCGGCGACCGCGCCGATGGTGAACGAGCCGGCGTACCAGAGCGGATTGAGCAGGCTGGTGCGCCCGCCGAGTTCCTCGATGCGTTCGGCGCACCATACCAGATGATCGTTCTCTTCAATCGCGGCCCGCTCCATCTGCCCCCGCACCTCGGGAAGACGCGCGGTCATGGCCTGTCCCTGATAGAGCGCCTGGGCGGAAACTTCTCCGGCGTGATTGATGCGCATGAGGCGCGCCGACTCGTGCGCCTCGTGTTCATCGAGCGCAGGCAGCGGATGGGCGGTGGCGGGGTTGGCGCGCTCGGATACCTGCGGCCGGCCAAACACCGTGCGCAGCGCATGATCGGCCTGGATCAACAGCCGGTCGATGGTGCTGTAACGCCGCGCGCCTCCGTCCATCCTCTTCTCCTCAGGCCTTCCTCACATTGCGACCGTAGAAGATCTCGCTCATCTCGCGCTGCAGCTGCCGCTTGATCTGGCGACGCTCGCCGATGTCGAGATCCGTCTCGCCGGTGCCGAACAGATAATTATCGAGATCGAATTCCTTCAGGATCATCTTGCTGTGAAAGATGTTCTCCTGGTAGACGTTGACATCGATGATCTGATAGCGGTCCAGCGTATCGCGTGACAGAAAGTTCTGGATCGAATTTATCTTGTGATCTATATAGTGCTTCTTGCCCTTCACATCGCGAGTGAAACCGCGCACGCGGTAGTCCATCGTGACGATGTCCGATTCGAAGCTGTGAATCAGGTAGTTCAGCGCACGCAGCGGCGACACGCGACCGCAGGTGGACACATCGATGTCCACGCGAAAAGTGCTGATGCCGTTATCCGGATGACTCTCCGGATACGTATGAACCGAGAGATGACTCTTGTCCAGATGGGCCACCACCAGATCCGGAATGGGCCCAGGGATCTCCACGCCTCCGCTGGCGACGTCCTGCGTGACCGGCTCTTCGGCGATCAGCATGGTGACGCTCGCGCCTTGCGGATCGTAGTCCTGATGAGCGATGTTCAGGATGGTTGCGCCGATGATCTCCGAGACGTTGGTCAGGATCTGCGTCAGACGCTCGGCGTTGTACGCCTCATCGATATACTCGATGTACTCGCGACGATGCCGCGCCGTCTTCGCGTAGCAGATGTCGTAGATATTAAAGCTGAGGCTCTTGGTGAGATTGTTGAAACCATGCAATCTCAGTTTGCGCTGTTTCATCGTACATAAAGCCTCTCGGCAGGAGTAACAAGGGCGCTAATGCTAGCACACGGGGAATACGGGTTTCACTAGCAAAAACGGGGGCGCTCACCCGCCCGCCGGGGCGGCCAACGGGGGGTGGTAGATCATCTGCACGACGGTGCCGTCGGGGTCGCGACAATAGAAGCTGCGGGCGCCGTCACGATGGGTGCGCGGAGGCGCGCTGATGGGCACGCCGCGGGCGGAGAGGTATTCGTGCCAGCGGTCCACGTCCGCCGGGCACGACAGAATAAAGCCAATATGATCAAGGCGCTGGAAACCTTCCAGGCTGGCGGGCGAGGCCCGGTGCAGGGCCAGGTTGTCGACTCCGGAGGTGAGGTAGACGTTGTCGGGATCGGGCCGCCACTCGACCGTCATGCCAAGCAGCTCGACGTAGAAGCGCTCGGTTGCCTCGAACTCGCGCACGAACAGCGCAACGTGTCGCAAACCGGCCGTTGCCGGCGGCCGACCGGAAGACGGCTCACTCGCCATCGGCGGAAAGGATGCGGAAGTCGTGGGTGATCTCGACGCCGCCACGTCCGAGCATGATGGACGCCGAGCAATACTTCTCCGCCGACAGCTCGACCGCGCGAGCGACCGCGCTTTCGCTCAAGCCGTCTCCCGACACCAGGAAGCGGATGTGGATGCGGGTGAAAACGCGCGGCGGCTCCGGCGCCCGCTCCGCCTCGATCTCGACCGTGCAGTCGCGCACCGGTTGCCGGGACTTCTTCAGGATCTGCACCACGTCATAGGCGGTACAGCCGGCCGTGCCGAGCAAAACCAGCTCCATCGGGCGCAGTCCCATATTCCGGCCGCCGCCCTCCACCGGACCATCGATGACCACCGGATGCCCACTGTCGGCCTCCCCGATGAACTGGGCCCCATCCACCCACTTCAGGCGCGCTTTCACTAAACTTTTGCCCCCTTCTTCCGATAACCACTGCGATTCAAGCACCTGCGCACAGCACGGATGCAATGTCCGCGAGGAATCCATGATGACGCAATTGCGGCGAAAAATCATTACCAACCCTACCGTCGAACGGTTCCTGGGTCATTGCCACCGGCGCCGTTATCCGGCCAAGAGCGTGGTGATTCATCACGGCGATACGCCGAACTCTCTCTATTACATCATCGAGGGCTCGGTTGCCGTGCTGCATGAGGACGACGATGGTCGCGAGATCGTTCTCGCCTATCTCAACGCGGGTGATTTCTTCGGCGAGATGGGGCTGTTCGATCGCAACAATGCCGGCCGCAGCGCCTGGGTCCGCGCACGCACGCCGTGCGAACTGGGGGAGATCAACTACGACAAGTTCCGCCAGATGGCCAACCAGAATCCGGACATCCTCTTCGAGCTCGCCTCGCAGATGGCGCTGCGCCTGCGGCGCACCAGCAGCATGCTGGGACGCCTTGCCTTCATGGACGTGGCGGGCCGCATCGCCCGCACATTGCTCGAACTCTGTCAGCAGCCCGATGCCATGACCCACCCGGACGGCATGCAGATCCGCATCACCCGCCAGGAACTCGGACGCATCGTCGGCTGCTCGCGCGAAATGGTCGGCCGAGTGCTGAAGAACCTGGAGGCGCAGAACCTGATTTCGGTCAAGGGAAAAACAATCGTTGTATTCGGCACACGCTGACCGGTCCAGCGGCGCCTTGCCGCCGATCGCAGCCGCGTCCTCGGCCTTCACAAGGAGAACCATCATGCACTGCCCAAAGGCGCGAGTCCTGCTCGCCGCACTCGTCCTGTCGACCGCGGCCACGCCATCATTGGCGGCATCCTGGGGATCGGCCGATGCCAGAATCCTCGGCATGGGAGGCACCGGTGTCGCCTCGGGCAGCAGCGCCAATGCAGCCCTGAACAACCCGGCCCTGCTCGCCGAGCCGGCGGCGCGCGATCGCTTCGCGCTGTCCCTGCCGATCGGGGTGCGCGTCGCGGATCCGGACGATCTGATCGATGCGGTGGATGACTTCTCGGACGCGGAACCCATCGACGCCTTCAGCAGCGCGATCGAGCGCTTCAACAGCGATACTGCCAACGATGACTATGCCAATGCGGCGATCGATGCCGGCAATGATCTCATCGCGCATCTTCGCAATCTCAATGGCAAGCGCCTGCAGGCGGAAGCGAACGGCGCGCTGGTGATCGGGTCATCGCGAGAGCGCTTCGGCTTCTCGCTCTATGTCGACGGCTATGCCACCGGCGGCACGCTGTCGCGCGTGAGCGAGGAGGACATCGATACCATCGAGAACATCATCGATGCCCTCGAGGGCATCGATGTTGAGGTGGACGATCCGACCGCCTCGCTCAGTTCCTCGGTGGAAGCCCGCTTCGCCACCGTGGTCGAGACCGGCGTCGCGCTGGCGACGCGGCTGGAATCGCTGGGGGGCATCGCGGTCGGCGTCACGCCCAAGTACATGCAGGTGCGCAGCTACGACTACTCCTTCGACGGCGATGAACTCGACGATGTCGACATCGAGCTCGAAGACGGCGAACGCAAGGACAGCGATTTCAACCTGGACCTCGGCTTCGCCAAGGAATGGGACAACGGCTGGGTTGCCGGCCTTGCACTGCGCAACGTGCTGGCGCAGAAGTACCAGACCGTGCGCGGCAATACGGTGAAGATCGAACCCCAGGCCCGGCTCGGCATCGCGCATCGCGGCGAAATGCTGACCGTCGCCCTGGACGTCGATCTCACCGAGAACGACACCGTGGGATTCGGCGGCGGCAGCACGCAGCACGTTATGCTCGGCGCCGAATTCGATCTGCTGAGCACATTGAGACTGCGGCTGGGCTACCGCCACAACCTCGGTGATGTGGCGCCGGGCGAGGAGGAAGGCGTGGCCTCGGCAGGCATCGGCCTGCGCCTGCTGGGCGTGAACCTGGACGCGGCGGCCGCCGGCAACAGCGACGAGATCAGCGCCGCGCTGCGTCTCGGCGTCAGCTTCTGACGGGAGCCGTCCCGAACAGACTGGCGAGCGCCGCGCCGGGATCATCCGCGCGCATGAAGGCCTCGCCGACCAGGAAGGCATGCACGCCGGCGGCGCGCATTCGCGCCACATCCGCCGGCGTGTGTATGCCGCTCTCGGTCACCAGCAAGCGATCGACGGGGACCATCGGCAACAGATCCAGCGTCACCTCCAGCCGTGTCTCGAAACTGCGCAGGTTGCGGTTGTTGATGCCAATCAGCGGCGCGCCGAGCGCCAGGCCACGCTCAAGCTCGGTGCCATCATGGACCTCCACCAGCACATCCAGCCCAAGATGGGTGGCAAGACCCGCGAACTCCACGAGCTGGGCATCCCCCAGCGCCGATACGATGAGCAGTATGCAGTCCGCCTGCAGCGCCCGCGCCTCGTAGATCTGCCACGCATCGATGATGAAGTCCTTGCGCAGGACCGGCAGCGCACAGGCATTGCGCGCGTCGCGCAGATACTCGTCCGCACCCTGAAAGAAATCGCGATCGGTCAGCACCGACAGACAGGCGGCGCCGTGCTTCTCATAGGATGCGGCGATCTCGGCCGGGCGGAAGTCCTCGCGCAGCACGCCACGGCTCGGCGAGGCGCGCTTGATCTCGGCGATCACCGCCGCATCGCCCGTCTCCGCGCGCGCACGCAGCGCGCTCTCGAACCCGCGCGCAGGAGGCAGATCGGCGCAGCGGGCGCTCAACTCACGCAGCGGCAGGCGCGCGCTGCGCTCCGCCACTTCCTCGGCCTTGCGCCGCAGGATTCGATTCAGAATGTCGGACAAACCAGACTCCGGGAATGATCAAGCGGGGAAAGTCGAATGCCCGCGCGGGCGCATGCCTCCACGCTACAGGCTGGAGGTGAAACGGACCAGTTCATCGAGGCGCTCACGGGCCGCGCCGCTGGCGATCACCTCGCGGGCGCTCGCCACACCTGCGGCGAGCGTTTCGACCAGGCCGGCGGCATAGATGGCAGCGCCGGCATTGAGCGCGACCACGTCGCTCGCCGGACCGGCCCGGCCGTCGAGCACTTCCAGCACCCGCTGCAGGCTCTCTTCCGGTCCGCTGACCTGCAGCGCTTCGGCCGAGGCGCTGTCGATGCCGAAATCCTCGGGCCGCACATCGTACACGGCGACGTCGCCGTCGCGCATCTCGGCGACCCGTGTCGGACCGTCGATGCCGATTTCATCCATGCCCCCGGCCGAATGCACCACCAGCACGTGCCGGCTGCCGAGCTTCTCCAGCACTCGTGCGACCGGCTGCAGCCAGCGTTCGGCATAGACGCCGATGACCTGATTCGGCGCATCGGCCGGATTGGCGAGCGGACCGAGCAGATTGAACAGCGTGCGCACGCCCATCTCGCGGCGCGGCCCGACGGCATGCTTCATGGCGCCATGATGCAGCGGCGCGAACATGAAGCCGACGCCGACACGATCCACGCAAATGGCGACCTGCTCCGGCGTCAGGTCGAGCCGGACGCCGGCGATCTCCAGCAGATCGGCACTGCCGCTTCGGCTGGAAACGGAACGGTTGCCATGCTTGGCGACACGCCCTCCGGCCGCGGCGACCACGAAGGCGGCGGCAGTCGAGATGTTGAAGGTACGCGCACCGTCGCCACCGGTACCGCAGGTATCCACCAGATGATGCTTGTCCAGTTCGACCTTCACTGCCAGTTCACGCATCAGGCGGGCGGCGGCAGTGATCTCGTCCACCGTTTCGCCCTTCATGCGCAACCCGATCAGAAACCCGCCGATCTGCGCCGGTGTCGCCTGACCGGTCATGATCAAACGCATCACGGCGTCCATCTCTTCCTGATCGAGATCGCGGTTTTCGGTTACGGCGCGGATTGCGGCTGGGAGATCCATGTCTTTGACGTGCAGCTGTGGTTGAACCCGGCGGTGGTGGTTAACGGACGCAAGTGAAAAGTCGAGAGAGGAAAGTGAACGTGCGCCTGCGGCGCATCTGATCATGATACTGCGGCGTTACTTTCCGCTTTCCTCCGCAAGAGTCCTATTCTGCCAGAAATCTGCCGCGAGGGGTCAGACCCATTTCACCCACCCGGCGGCAGGCAACCCCATCCGCCGGAGAGGAGCACCAGCGCCCCGCGCCTCTCCACATCGGGGTCTGACCCCGATGGAGGGCACGCAGGCCCCTTCATCTCTGCTCTTTCCTCTGCCCTTCCAGAAAATTCTTCAGCATCCGATGACCGTGCTCGGTCAAAATCGATTCCGGATGGAACTGCACCCCCTCCACCGCCAGCTCCCGGTGACGCACGCCCATGATCTCGTCGCGCTCGCCACGCTCATCGACGGTCCATGCGGTCACTTCCAGGCAGTCGGGAATACTGTCGGGTGCGATCACCAGCGAATGATAGCGGGTCGCCTCGAAGGGCGAAGGCAGATCGCGGAAGACGCCGGCGCCATGATGATGGACCTGCGAGGTCTTGCCGTGCATCAGCACCCGGGCGTGGGTGATGCGGCCGCCGAAGACCTGGCCGATGCACTGGTGTCCCAGGCAGACGCCAAGCAACGGAATGCGGCCACTCAGCTGCCGGATCAGCTCCATGGAAATTCCGGCATCCTCGGGCGTGCCCGGACCCGGCGACACGACGATGTGCGAGGGCGCCATGCGCACGATCGTGTCCACATCCACTTCATCGTTGCGCCGAACCGCGACCTCCACACCCAACTCGCCGAAATACTGCACCAGGTTGTAGGTAAAGGAATCGTAGTTGTCGATCATCAACAGCACGGCGAAACCTCGCGTGTGACAGGATCGCGGAAGGAACGCGAATCCGCCCGGCCGGAGACGACAGACTGACACGGCATGCTCATTTTCCGCTCACCATGGCCACGGCACGAAACACCGCCCGGCCCTTGTTCATCGTTTCTTCCCATTCCGAGGCCGGAACCGAATCGGCGACGATCCCGGCGCCCGCCTGGATGCACAGCCGTCCGTCGCGGATGACGGCGGTGCGGATGGCGATCGCGGTATCCATGTTCCCGTTCCAGCCGATGTAACCCACGGCGCCGGCATAGACTCCGCGGCGCGAGGGTTCGAGTTCGTCGATGATTTCCATCGCCCGCACCTTGGGGGCGCCGGATACCGTGCCGGCCGGGAAGGTGGCGCGCAGCACATCCAGCGGTCCCAATCCCTCGCGCAGGCGGCCGGTGACGTTGGACACGATGTGCATGACATGCGAGTAGCGCTCGATCACCATGCGCTCGGTGAGTCTGACGCTGCCGGTCTGCGCCACCCGCCCGACATCGTTGCGGCCCAGATCGATCAGCATCAGATGCTCGGCCCGTTCCTTGGGATCGGCGAGAAGCTCGTCCTCCAGCTGTCGATCGGAGGCTTCGTCCGCGCCGCGCGGGCGCGTGCCGGCAATCGGGCGCACCGTGACCATGCCGTCCTCGAGGCGCACCAGGATCTCGGGCGAGGAACCGACGATGTGGAAATCGTCGAGATCCAGGTAATACATGTAGGGCGAGGGATTGAGCCGCCGCAACCCGCGGTACAGATCGAGCGGATCGGCCTGATAGGCGATGCTCATGCGCTGCGAGAGCACCACCTGCATCACATCGCCGTCCACGATGTAGTCCTTGATGCGCTGCACAGCCGATTCGTAGCCGGCGCGTCCGAATTCCGAGACGAAATCCGTCTCGGCAACGGCGGCGCCATCCGTCTTCCGCACCGCTCGCGGCGGCAGCGGTCCTTCCAGTCGCGCCTGCAGATCGTCCAGTTCGCGCTGCGCGTGCTCGTATGCCTCGGGTTCGGCCACGTCGGCGCAGATGACGATGCTCAGGGTCCCGGAAAGATTGTCGAAGACCAGCACCCGGTTGCTGAACATGAGCAGGATGTCCGGGGTATCGGCGGGCGCGCGCTCCGCCTGCGCGAGGCGCGGCTCGATGTAACGCACGGTGTCGTAGCCGAAATAGCCGACCAGACCGCCGGCGAAGCGTACCGGCCCCGGCAGCGGAGCGACGCGGTAGCGCTGGCGGAAGGACTCGATCCAGCTCAGGGGATCGGCGACGCATTCCACGCGCTCGAGTTCGCACCCGTCCTCGGTGACGGTGATCACGCCCCCCGACACCCGCAGCACGCGCCGCGAAGGCAGGCCGATGATCGAATAACGGCCCCACTTCTCGCCCCCCTGCACCGATTCGAAGAGGTAGCTGAAGGGACCGGCTGCGAGCTTCAGGTAGGTACTGAGCGGAGTATCGAGATCCGCAGGAATCTCGCGCACGAACGGAACGTGGGTATATCCGGCCTCGGCGAGCGCGGTGAACTGCTCAGGCGTCATTGCCGGAAAGCCGCGCCTGCGCCGCTTCGACCTCGAGCAGTGCGGGCAGTTCGGCAAGCGAGTCGATCACCGCGTCCGGGTCCGCCTCGCGAATATCGTTCCCGTGGTTGTAGCCATAGGTGACGCAGGCCACCGCGAAGCCCGCCGCACGGGCCGCCAGCACGTCGTTGATCGAATCCCCGACCATCAGCGAACGTTCGGGCGCGACACCGAAGAAGGCAGCGGCGTGCAGCAGCGGCGCCGGATCCGGCTTCTTCGTGGGCAGCGAATCGCCGCTGATGACGATGCCGAAGCTGTCATACATTCCCAGCGTCTTCAACAGCGGCTCGGTGAAGCACGCCGGCTTGTTGGTGACGCAGCCGAGCATGAAACCGGCGGCCTTCAGCGCCGCCAGCCCCTCGATGACCCCGGGATAGGGCCGGCTGTCGCGGGATACGTTCTCCTGATAGGCATCGAGGAAGACCGGATAGGCGCGGCGGAACAGCGCCTCGTCGGGTTCTCCGTCGACACGGTCGATCAGCGCGCGGCGCACCAGGCGCTCGGCGCCATTACCGATCCATTCGCGCACCCGTTCCTCGCCGCGCTCCGGCATGCCGATGGCTTTCATCATCACATCGACGGCATGCGCCAGATCCGGCACGGAATCGACCAGAGTGCCGTCGAGATCGATCAGTATCATGTCGGGGCGCGCAAGCACGCCGCAGCCGTTGCGGGACATCGAGTAACTCCGGCTCAGCGTCTGGCAGCGGCCAGTTCGGCGCGCATCGCGTCTATGGTCGCCTTGTAGTCCGGCGTGCTGAAGATGGCCGAGCCGGCGACGAAGGTATCGGCGCCCGCCTCGGCGATGGCGCGGATGTTGTCGACCTTCACCCCACCGTCGATCTCCAGACGGATATCGCGCCCGCTCTCATCGATGATGCGGCGCGCCTCGCGCAGCTTGTCGAGCGCGGTCGGAATGAAGCTCTGCCCGCCGAAACCGGGGTTGACCGACATCAGCAGCACCATGTCGACCTTGTCGATCACGTACTTCAGATGGTCGAGCGGCGTGGCCGGATTGAACACCAGACCGGCCTTGCAGCCATGATCATGAATCAGCTGCAGACTGCGGTCGATGTGCTCCGATGCCTCGGGATGGAAGGTGATGTAATCGGCACCCGCCTTGGCGAAGTCGGGAATGATGCGATCGACAGGCTTTACCATCAGATGCACGTCGATCGGCGCCTTGATGCCGTACTTGCGCAACGCCTCACAGACCAGCGGACCGATGGTCAGATTGGGCACGTAATGGTTGTCCATCACATCGAAATGGACGATGTCGGCACCGGCATCGAGCACCTTGGCGACTTCCTCCCCCAGCCGGGCAAAGTCGGCGGAAAGGATCGAAGGCGCAATGAAATTGTCTTTCATGGAATCCTCGGGACGAGCGCAAATGGAAAGTAGAAAGGGATTGTCGGCAAAAATCAAGGGAGGCGGGCTTTCAGCCGCCCCTCGCCCCCCTGAAAGCGGAAAGGGACGGCGCCCGCCCGGACGCCGTCCCCGTCCCGCGGCCGCGGCTCAGGAGGCGCGGACCAGACCGTAGCGGACCAGGGTTCGCTGCACCGCCCAGGCGGCGAAGCCGAACACGGCCACAGTGACGATGATATCGAACATCGAGGTCATCGGGGTGTGGTAGTAGACCGGGTCGACGGTTCCGGAGATCCAGGTGTACCGCTCGAGCCAGGTGCCGAACACGATCAGCACCGCCACCGAGGTGATCACCACCGGATTCTGCCGGCTCTTGGTAAATACCAGCGTCAACAGCGGAATCACGAACTTGCACGCCAGGAACGTCCACCAGATGCCACCGAGACCCAGCATCATATTGTCGTAGCGAGCCATTTCCTCCGGCAGACGGCCGTACCACATCACCAGGTACTGGGTGAAGAACAGGTAGGTCCAGAGGATCGTCATGGCCAGCATGAACTGCGCCATGTAATTGAAGATCTTGATCTCGAACGGCTGCGCCAGGCGTCCCGAGCGGTGCAGCACGAACAGGAAGATCGTGAAGAACGCCAGGAACATGTGGAAATTGCTCTGGAAATGATAGGCACCGTAGCTGGCGCTGTGCCAGTTGGGCCACATCGTCATCTCGAAGTCCCAGGCGACCATCGAACCATAGATGAAATACACGAAGGGGATCAGCAGCGCGATATTGCGGTACCGCCGCTTGGCCCGGTAGCTGGGATCGATCTCGCTCTGATGCTGGAAGCGGATGAACAGCCCGCACAGACCGGCCACCAGCAGGAAGCCTACGATCTGCCGCGTGGCCAGAAAGCTGTAATCATGCCATCCCGGGAGATGAAGATCGTCGGCGGCTCCGGCCTGCACCAGCGCATACCACTGGAAGGTGCTTTCCCCGTTGAAGAGCAGGACCAGCAGCAGCACACCGCAGATCGGGAACAGCACGGCGAACGAACAGGCCAGCTTGCGGACCTGGAAGCGCCATTGACCGTTGCATAGATGCAGCACCGCCGACAGCGTGATGCCGCCCAGCGCGAGATAGAGCAGGATCAGGTAATTCGTCGTCAGTACCGACCAGCTGCCAAAGTTTTCCATCGCTCTTCTAGCCTCTGTTGATCATTGCGTCTGCGCGGTGCGCACCGGCGCTTCCTGCGCAAGACCGTGCCGCAGGTAATTCACGATATGCCAACGCTCTTCCACGTCCAGGTCGTTGCTTCCGCGACCATCCGGACGGGACTGGGGGGCGCCATACGCCGGCATGAGATAACTGCCGAAGGTGATCGTGCCCCACAGCCAGCCTTCGCTCAGCCCGTTCTGGATGCGGTCATCGACCAGAGGTGGCGCGCCGATCTTGCTGGACACCGGAGACTCCGCGCGCCCCGTATTGCCATGACAGGCGCCGCAATAGATCCTGAACAGCGTCCGGCCTTCGCGCAGCGAGGCGTCGCTGACCGGTATCGGATTGACCAGGCTATCCGCCTCTTCGCGGTTGGCGACCTGGGTCGGTATGCCGCCCACCGGCACGGAGCGGTTGGGGAACGGATACATCTCCAGGCGGTCTTCCGAAATCGGCGACTGCGGCTCGATGGCGGGCTGGTCGGCCATGTCGGTCGACCACGGCCAGGCCCAGGCAGCGGCCGGAAACAGCGCCGCCAGCAGTGCGATCCTGTATTTCATGACTTGCCCTCTTCCCGAATCTCGAGCGCCTGGTGCTCCATGAACAGCTTCTTTACCGGCTCAATGTATTTCTCTTCCAGTTCCAGCTCGATACCGACCTGATCGACGCTGACCTTGGCGCTATACGGCATCTTGCGAGGCCGCAGCAGGCGCGCGGTAATCAGCAGACCGGCCAGGGTGAACAGCACGCTGAACAGGATCATCAACTCATAGGTGAGCACGAAATTCGACGGCAACGGAATGACCGGCTTGCCGCCCTGAGGCTGCACCAGGAAGCTGGCCTGGGAAGACGCCAGGAACAGGAACCCGAAGATGGTCCCGAAAATGGCGCCACACAGCGTGAACAGCCTCACGTAGCTCGGTCGGTCCCCAAGCAGCTCCACCAGTTCCGGATGCTCGATCGGCGACACCACCGTGATGTCGTCCACCGAGACGCCCGGCACCTTGTAGTTGCGGACGTCGGTGATCACCGCCATGGCCTCGGAAAAATTGCTGTACAGGGCCAGGATGCGCTTCTTCTTCATGGTTAGGCTCCCTCAAGTCCAGGGGGCGACGCGGGTCGGCGCGAATCCGCGGGGCGCGCATGCATGACCGGCGCCAGATCCTTGTGCGCCAGATGACGCCGGTGGTAGATCATTTCCTTCACTTCGTACATGGACACCGAGGGGATGACCTTGACGAAGATCAGGAACAGCAGGCCGAACCAGCCGAAGCTGCCCGCCACGATGAACCACTGTACCCAGCTCGGCCAGATCACGTGGAAGGCGAACGGATGATAGCCCTGGGACAGCGTGGGCGACACGATCATCCAGCGCTCGAGCCACATGCCGTAGTTGAGCAGGATCGAGATCACGAACATCAGCGGAATGCTGCGACGTACCCGCTCGAAAGCCATTGCGAACGGCAGCACCGCGCCGCACAACAGCATCTGCCAGAACCAGATGCCGTACGGGCTATCGAGGCTGAACTTCGACATCAGCAGTTCCTTGTCCACCGCGTTGTGGCCGTACCACACCGAGGCGAACTCGATGAGGGTCAGGTAGGTCCACACCATCGCGATCGCGAACGTGAGCTTGCACGTCTTGTCGAGAATCGGAATGGTCATGTACGCCTCGAAGCGGAAGAAGTACCGCAGGAGGACGAACAGGGTGATGATGCCGGCGCAACCGGAGTACAGCGCACCCGCCACGAAGTAGGGCGGGAAGCTGGTGATGTGCCAGCCCGGCATGATCGACATGGCGAAGTCCGAGGCCACGATGGAATGCACCGAGA
Organism: Gammaproteobacteria bacterium; assembly: GCA_034002745.1. Lineage (GTDB taxonomy): Bacteria > Pseudomonadota > Gammaproteobacteria > SZUA-140 > SZUA-140 > JAITWN01. The sequence goes on along the minus strand of JAVEZY010000005.1, from coordinate 52,524 downwards.
CCGCCAGCGGAATCAGGAAGCAGGCCATCACCAGATAGGCGACGCGGAAGTTGCGCCACTGGCGATCGTCACCGCGCCAGCCGAGGGCGAGCACCGAATACAGCTTCTTGCGCCAGCCGCGGGCGGTGTCGCGCACGATGGCCAGATCGGGGATCGAGCCCATGAACAGGAACAGCGACGAAGCCGTCAGATAGGTGGTGATCGCGAAAGCGTCCCACAGCAGCGGCGAGCGGAAGTTGGGCCAGATCCCGCGATCGCTGAAGTATGGCAGCACCCAGTACATGTTCCAGACACGCCCCAGATGGATCACCGGGAACAGCATCGCGGTCATCAGGGTGAATGTCGTCATCGCCTCTGCGAAGCGGTAGATCGGCTTGCGCCAGTCGGCATGGATGATGTGCAGGATCGCCGAGAGCAGGGTTCCGGAGTGGCTCATGCCGATCCAGAAGATGAAGGTTCCGATATACAGACCCCACATCTGCGGCCAGTTGAGGTTGGCTTCGCCCATTCCGTGCTTGTACTGCCAGATCTCGGCGATGACCGCCAGTGACAGCAAGCCAAGGCAGACCGCCACGGCGATCCAGTAGCCGATCCGGGGATTCTCCATGGAGCGGAGCACATCCTCGTTGATCTTGGCCCAGCGGATATCTTCGTTGATATCCTTTTCCTGCTCCGGCGTGAGTGCCGCGCTAGTGTTAGGTTTGTTCATGGCAAGCCCGATTTTCCGCTTAGATATTCAGGTTCAAACTTCGCGAACCCGTTCCAGGAACAGGACACAGGGATCCACGTTGAGTGCTTCGAATACGCGGTAACCGCGAAGCTCCGGATCCTGTTTCTGCTGCCGGGCCTTGCCGAGTTCCACCTGGTGCTTGCGCCACAGATTGGCCACTTCGGTCTCACCGACACCGCCGCCCGGCGTATGCAACGTGAGCAGATCACCGAACAAGATCGCCGAAGTCGGACAGGTCTGGGCACACGCTGTGGTGAACTCGCCATCGCGAACCTTGCGATTCTCGCGAGCGGCCTGGTCCTTCGCGCCACGAATGCGCTGGACGCAGAAGGTGCACTTCTCCATCACGCCCTTGTCACGCACGCTGATGTCCGGATTGAGCTGCATGTGCAGCGGCGCCGGCCAGGATTCCTCGTAGTACGAGTAGAAGTTGAAGTAGCGCAGGCGGAACGGACAGTTGTTGGAGCAATAGCGCGATCCCACGCAGCGGTTGTAGACCTGGGCGTTGAGACCATCGGGCGTGTGGTAGGTCGCCGCCACCGGACACACCGGTTCGCAGGTCGCCGCGTTGCAATGCTGGCAGTTCATGGGCAGGAAGCTGGCGCCATGGTGCTGGTACTCGGACACCGCTTCCTCGCCGAGATCAGGCTCGTCCCAGTAGCGCTCCACGCGCAGCCAGTGCATTCCCATGTTGCGCGAGTACTTCTCGTGGCCGACGACGGCGAGGTTGTTCTCGGCATAGCATGCGGTCATGCAGGCGCCGCAGCCCGTGCACTTGTTGAGGTCGATGACCATGCCCCACATGTGCTCGTACTGGTGGTGACCACCCTGCTCGATTCCCTTGCGGTAGGCCGACCAGTTCTCGATGATGTTCTGTAGAGACATTACGCTCTCCTTCCTTCAGTACGCTCGAACCGGTCGGCGGTCACCGTCACGACCAGTTTGCGTCCCACCTGCGTCTCGCTGCCGCCCATCACCACCAGGCGATCCATGCCGGTGCCCAGATGGTGGCCGTTGCTGGCCTTGCGCACCAGCGACACGTCGACACGGGTGGCGCTGTGCGCCAGTTCGCCCGTCTTGCGGTCACGCACATCGGCGAGGATGGCATACGGATTGACGCCCCGGCCCTGCGCGTAGCGGCCGTAAGATTCGTGTCCCTGCCCCACCGGAATAGCAATGGCGCCGGGATGCATGCCCTTGTAGACGTAGGCGCGGACTTCGAGGCTGCCCTGATCCGAAGAGATGCGCAGCACGTCGCCGGTCTCTACGCCACCGAGACGGCGCGCCGTGGACGGATGCATTTCGGCCCAGGAATCCCACACCGCCTTGCTGATGGCGTCCGGCAGCTCCTGCAGCCAGGGCACGTTGGCATGCCGTCCATCCCACAGCGTCGGACTCGCGGTCGGCAACAGCACCGGACGATCGTCCGCCGCGGGAGCCGATACCTCGAACGAGACGGCGCTGGCGGCAAGCCGGGCCGGAGCCGCGGTGCCGAGCTCGAGCTGGCCCTTCTGCAGGACACCATTCCAGAACGCGGTATCGTTCGGGGCGCCGCCCTTGAGCGAAGCCGGCAGAGCGACGAAGGCGTGGTGCAGATAGGCGTAATAATCCTCATACCCGGCATAGTCCGCATCGCCGCGCATGCGCAGCATATCGATCATCAGGTCGCCGAAACCGCGGGTCTCGGGGTAGAGCGGCGCCATCACCGGCTGCTGCACGGCGATGAACATGCGCTCCGGCTGCGCGACCGGCACGTGCGTGCCCCAGTCCTCGAGGTGCGAATACAGCGGCAGCACCAGATCCGCCAGCTGCGTGGTCTCGTCCTCGAACATCGAAAAGGCAACCTTGAACGGCACATTCGCCAGCAGCTCGCGGAAACCCATTCCCGCCGGTGCGGTGAACACGGGATTCGCGCCCTTGATGAACAGCACGTCGTGGCGCTTTTCACGCAGCGCCTGGGCCAGATCGGCCAGACCGCGGCCGCTGCCCGAGCGCGGACGAAGCATCTCGAAGGGGAAGCCCGCAGTCGATTCGATGGTGCGACCGACGTTGCCGAGAATGAGGTTCAGCGTCATGGCCGCGGCAACGTTGTCGTAGCCGTGCTCCTGGCCCTCGGCCGAGGCGCCGGCGAGCACCAGGCTCGGCGCGCGCTCGTGCAGCAGGGCGGCGATGCGACGGATGTGCTCCTCGGAAGCACCAGTGACGTCGCTCACATGCTTGACGTCATTGGCACGGATCTGCCGCTGCACATCATTCGGCAGGCTCGAGATGTCCCGCCCATGGCTGGTGGCGAGCACATTGGCGACACCAAGCGCAAACACCCCTTCGGCGCCCGGACGCACCGGCACCCACAAATCGGCGTTGGCGCCGGTGACCGACATCTTGGATTCGGCCGCGAGCAGGACGCCGCGCGGCGCACTGCGGAACTCGGCGTAAAGGGTCGAATTCGGCACCGGGGCACCGCGGGTGCCGAGGAAGTCGGCGCCGATGGTGAGGATGGCGCGAGCCTTGTCGATCGCCAGGCGGGGATTCTCCTCGCCCAGCATGTCACGGCATACGGCGCGCCAGACCGCGTCGTTCACCGCCTCATATACATAGTGCGAGGACGAGCCGATGTTTTCCATCAGCGCATCGACCAGCACCGCCTGATGACCATTGACCGAATCGGTCAGCCAGGCGAAGCGACTGCCGTCGATTCCGGAGTTCGGACCGACCCGCTCCTCGAGCAGGCGCATCGCCTCGTCCCAGCCGATATCGACGAAACCGGCGCCCTGGCGCTTGCGCGGGCGGGTGATGCGATCGGGATTGTAATGGGTCTGCAGCGCGGCCTGGCCCATCGCGCACAGCTTGCCCTTGTTGAGGGGCGAATCCGGATTGCCCTCAAGCTTGAGCACGCGGCCTTCCCGGACACGGGCGTGTACGCCGCATGTCGCCGGACACTGCCCACAGGTCGATGCGTACCAGACGCCTGTGCCCGGAATCGCGTACTCCTCCGGCATGACGTAGGAGACCACATGGTTCCGACCTTCGCGATGGGTGATGTAGCTGGGGCGGTCGCAGGCCGCAACGGCCACGCCGGCGCCGGTCCAGCCCATCACCTTGAGAAAGTCCCTGCGTTTCATCTTGAGATTCATATGGAGAACACCCCATTGCGGCTGCGCATCATCAACTCCGGCGCGACAGTTGTTATTTGTGACACTTCCAGCAGTCGAATGGACCGTCATTGGCCTGGTGACAACGCTGGCAGAAGCCCATCGTCAACGGCTTGACCTTCTCCGCCACCGTCATCGACTTCACGTCGCCATGACAGAACGCACACACTTCCTGCACGCGCTCGACCGGCAGTTCCTCATTGTCGAAGACGAAGCGCTTGAGGTGTTTCTCGTGCGTGAAGTGCACGAAGTCGGGAACGTCGTGGACCTTCTTCCACGGCGGCGGCTCGCGGTTTTCCCAGTACTCGGTCAGCTTCTGGACGCGCTCCTTGTCGGTGGCGATCACCATATGACAGCCCATGCACTTGCTGACCGGAGGAATGCCCGCGACCTTGCTGCGGCGCGCGTAGGTATGGCAGTACATGCAATTGATGCCGTTGTCCTCGACGTGAATGTCGTGAGGAAACTCGATCGGCTGCGGCACATGGCTGCCCGAGTAGGAGCCTTCGGGCGGCACGGCGTTGGGGACGCCCTGCTGTGCCTGGGCGGCACCCGACATCGCCAGGATCGCGAGGGCGGAGAGCACCAACAGCGAGAAGACTGCAGCTGTCCGATGGGCCTTGCGGCTGATCGCCGCTCCTGCGCGCATACAGGACGAACGCCCTGAGAATAGTAGTCCCGTGACTGACATCTCTTCCCTCAACCTGTGCTAGTAATCCGTAAAAGACCAGGCAACGTAACAGTCGGCGACGCCACGAAGCGGCATGCGATGAATCCGTATCGAAGACTGCCCCTCGCCCGAAGGATCGGAGGCGATCAAAACCCCTCAACTCGTCAGCAGTGCGATAGCGCTGGAAGAACCCCCGAATCCCCTTGCGAAGCCGGCGGGATGATCAGTGACGCGCATCATTATGTTCGTATCTTTTACGCGCCGACCCTTTTTGACTAACGGGCTGTTTTGTACATCTTTATAGTGGTGGGAAGAATCCTAGATCAATACAGTCGGGCATGTCAACGATGAATGCGCCATGTGCACGAGACATGTGAACACTTAATTTGATGCAGTAAAAATAGTGGTTTTGACGATGGGCAGGCGATATACCGCAAATGAGGTATACCCTTCGCGCACACTTTCCGTCAGACGGGATTGTCGACATCGACGAAACGGAAATCGATGTCGAGACTGCGGGCGAGGTGCTCTCCCACGGCCTGCACACCGTAGCGCTCCGTGGCGTGGTGGCCCGCCGCGTAATAATGGATTCCCGCTTCGCGCGCGATGTGGGTGGTGCGCTCCGAGATTTCACCGCTGAGATAAGCGTCGAAACCCGCGCGCGCCGCATCCTCGATATAGTCCTGAGCCGCGCCCGTACACCAGGCGATGCGGTGGATACGCGCGGGGCCACTGCCGACATGCAGGGGTTCGCGCCCCAGGCGCCGGGAGATGAGCGCGGCGAAGTCCGCCGCCGGCAACGGCGTCGGCAGCCTGCCGCACATCACCAGTTCCGGCAGTCCGGCCACCGTCACGCCCGGCTCCAGCCCCAGCACCCGCCCCAACCCGGCATTGTTGCCGAGCTCCGGATGGGCATCGAGAGGCAGGTGGTAGGCAATCAGTGAAATATCATGCCGCAGCAGCAGTTCCAGGCGGCGCCGCTTGATGCCGAGCACGCGCGGATCCTCGCTTTTCCAGAACCAGCCATGATGCACCAGGATCGCCTCGGCCTCGGCGGCGATGGCGGCCTCGATCAGCGCCAGGTTCGCCGTCACGCCGCCCAGCATGCGGGTCACCGTTGCCGCGCCCTCCACCTGCAGGCCGTTCGGGGCGTAATCGGTGTAACGATCCGGCGCGAGCAGATCGTCCAGCAGAGCAGTAATGTCACGCAGCGCGGCCATCTCCGGAGTGTACTGCGAGCGACCGCGGCATGCCACGACTCCGGACCCGGTGCCGCGGCGCGCACGTACCGGCCCGTCTTGTCGCACCTCACTGCCCCGGCTATCCTCGACCTTCATATTGCTGGAATACGCTCATCTCAATCCAGGGAGGACGGTCATGGCGAAGGTGCTGGTGCTGTATCACTCGATGTACGGACACATCGAAACCATGGCGAATGCGGTTGCCGACGGCGCCCGCAGCGTGGCCGGTGCCGAGGTGACGGTGAAGCGCGTACCTGAAACCATGGATGCCCAGTCCTTCGCCGCCGCCGGCGGCAAGAGCGGCCAGCAGGCTCCCGAAGCGACGCCGGAGGAACTTCCCGATTATGATGCGATCATATTCGGCACCCCGACCCGCTTCGGCAACATGTCGGGCCAGATGCGCAACTTCCTCGATCGCACCGGCGGACTGTGGGTGCAGGGCAAGCTCGCCGGCAAGCTCGCCAGCGTATTCGCCTCCACCGGCACCGGCGGCGGCCAGGAGATGACGATCACCTCGACGTGGACGACGCTCGCCCACCACGGGATGATCCTCGTACCCATCGGCTACACCCATCCCGAACTCGCCGATTTCACCCAGACCGGCGGCGGTACGCCCTACGGCGCCTCCACCATCGCCGGCGCGGACGGCTCACGACAGCCCGACCGGCGTGAGCTCGATATCGCGCGCCATCAGGGCGCCATGGTCGCCGGGATCGCAGTCAGGCTTTACGACTGATCTCTCGGAACTCAGCCCGCGGGCTGCGGCCGATCCGTGGATATGCGGAAGCATGAGTATCGCTCTGCCCGCCACGACCGGAACTCCGGCGACGACAGCCGGTGGCACGCGGTTCCGCGCGACCGCTGCCTCAGCCGCATCGACGACGTCTGTGCGCGGACAAAACCGTCCGGCGCGCGCAGGACGCTGTGCTAGAGTATGCGCAGCAACAGAGACAAGAGCATGAAACTCAAGCGACTCCTCCCCTTCTTCAGCCAGGGCATCGCGATCGGCCTCGTGCTGGGACTGCTGATCGTGGGCGGCACGGTGCTGATGGTCAACAAGCGCCCGCAGGTCGAGTTCCGCGAAGCCGCTCCCTCCGATGAAATCGTGGCCGGGACCATTTCCTATGCGGCTGCGGTGGAGATCGCCGCGCCCGCGGTGGTCAATATCCACACCACCAAGACGGTGCGCCGCCAGGGACCGGGTTTCGATGATCCGGCGTTTCGGCGCTTCTTCGAGGAATTCCTGCCCCGGGAACGCCAGCAGACCAACCTCGGGTCGGGCGTGATCGTCAACGAACACGGCTACGTGCTCACCAACAATCACGTGATCGACGGCGCCGACGAGATCCTGGTGGCCCTGCTCGACGGCCGCGTGGAACGCGCCAGCGTGGTCGGGCGGGATCTGGAAAGCGATCTCGCGGTGCTGCACGTGCCGATGAAAGGCCTGCCCAGCATCGTCCTCGGGGATTCGGAGCGTCTGCGCGTGGGGGATGTGGTACTGGCGATCGGCAATCCGTTCGGCGTCGGACAGACGGTGACCCAGGGCATCGTCAGCGCCACCGGCCGTCATCAGCTCGGCATATCCACCTTCGAGAACTTCATCCAGACCGACGCCGCCATCAATCCGGGCAACTCCGGCGGTGCGCTGATCAATCCGCGCGGAGAACTGATCGGTATCAACACCGCCATCTTTTCCCGCACCGGCGGTTCTCAGGGGATCGGTTTCGCCATTCCGACCAGCATCGCCAAGATCGTGATGACGCAGATCATCGAACATGGCGAGGCGATCCGCGGCTGGCTCGGCCTGGAGATCCAGACACTGACACCCGAACTCGCCGAATCCTTCGGCATCCCGGGCGGCAGCGGGCTGGTGATTGCAGGCATCCTTCCCAACGGCCCGGCCGCCCGCGCCGGCCTTCAGCCCGGCGACATCATCACCCGGATCAACGAACAGCCCGTCGCCGACGCCCGCTCCGCCCTCAACCTCATCGCCCAGAGCGTCCCTGGCACAACGATACGGCTGACCGGTCTGCGCAATGGCAAGGTACTGGAAATGGAGGCCACGGTCAGCAAGAGACCGCAGCCGGGATGAGAGGACAGAGGTCAAGGGGAAAGAGAGAAGCAACAACATCGAACGAGCGGGTGCCGGCGCGCGACCGCCACAGCATCATTTGCTTTCCTCTTTCTTCTCTTTCCTCTACCTCCTACTCCTCCGCCTCATCCCGCTCCACCGGCCTCACATAGAGCTTGGACACCTGCACGCCGATCTCGAACAGTCCCCACATGGGCAGTGCCAGAAGGGTCTGGGAGATGACGTCCGGAGGGGTGAGGAGCATGCCCAGGACGAAGGCGCCGACGACGACGTAGGGGCGTTTGCTCAGGAGCTGCTGGGGAGTGGTGACCCCCGCCCATACCAGGAGGATGGTCGCCACCGGAACCTGGAAGGCGATGCCGAAGGCGAAGAAGATGGTGAGCACGAAGCCGAGATATTCGCCGATGTCGGTCATCACCGCCACGCCTTCCGGCGCCACTGCCATGAAGAAACCAAACACCAGCGGGAAGAGCACGAAGTAGGCGAACAGGGCGCCGCCGTAGAACAGGCTCGCGCTTGCCACCAGCAGCGGCAGCGCCAGGCGGCGCTCGCTTCGATACAGGCCCGGCGCGACGAAGCGCCACACCTGGTGCAGGATATAGGGCATGGCGAGGAACACTGCCAGCACCATGGTGAACTTGAAAGGCACCAGGAACGGGGCCGCCACCTGGGTGGCGATCATCGTCGTCCCCTGGGGCATGCGCTCGATCAGCGGCAGCGCCAGCATCGTATAGAGCCGGTTGGCAAAAGGCGCCAGGACGAGGAAGACCGCAAGCACCACGCCAAGGACGCGCAGCAGCCGTGAGCGCAGCTCGAGCAGATGCGCCATCAGCGGCATGTCGCCGCCGGTGGATGTTCCGTCGTCAGGAGTTGTGGCCATCGTCCCGCACCTTCACCGGCTGTGCCGGCTCGGCCTTTCCGCTCCCGCCATCACTGGCGCTGGCAGGGGCCTGCTCGCCTGTCTTCTTCCTGCCGGCATCATCGCCGTCGATGGAGATCGTGGCGCGCGCCTCCTCGATGGCCCGGTGCACCTCAGCGATTTCGGTTTCCTTTTCGATGAGCTGCTTCAGCTCCTCGGCGCGGGCGACCTCGCGACTGAACTCATCCTTGAACTCACCGGCAACCCGGCGGGCATGACGCATCCAGCCGGACGCGGTGCGCATCATTCCGGGGAGTTCCTTGGGGCCGACGACCACCAACGCCACGACGGCGATCATGACCATCTCCCAGAAACCGATGTCGAACATGATGATTCACCCGGCGCCGGACAGACGGCGCGACTGGCGGCGCCGGCCCGGCAGCCGCCGAGAGAGCGGAAGGGAAATGCGGATCAGGCCTTCTCGTCTTCCTTGGATTCGACCTTCCCCTCGATCACGCGCTCGGAGCTGCTGCGCTCCACGCGGTCGCGGCTGGCCACATCACCGTCCTCGTCGCGAACGGCTTCGCGAAAACCCTTCATGGCGCCACCGAGATCCCGCCCCACGCTGCGCAGCCGCTTGGTACCGAACAGCAGCAGCACGATGAGCAGGATGATGAGCAGTTGCCAGACGCTGATTCCCATGACCCCTTACCTCCGAATGATCCATGTACGCCCACTCCCGGTGGAGGGGACGATGTCGGCTCAGCCCCGAGCCGCCTTTTCCTCGATGCCCGAGCGTCCGAAGCGGCGGGCGAGTTCCTCCAGCACCTGCTCCGGACCGAGCCCGCGCTGCGCGAGCAGAACCAGCGTGTGAAACCACAGGTCCGCCGTTTCGTGCACCACCGCCTGATCGTCGGCGCCCAGACCCGCCATCACCAGCTCGGTGGCCTCTTCACCCACCTTCTTGAGGATTGCCTCGGGGCCACGCGCATACAGCCCGGCGACGTAGGAGCTGCCGGGCTCGGCGCCCTTGCGCTCCTCCAGTACCCGGGCGAGTTCCTGTAGCAGGCTATCCATGATCGTACGCGCGCTTCATGACGGAATGGTAACGCTTTTCGACATCAGGGGGCACCATATATGTCGCCCGGATCCTTCAGCACCGGATCGATCTCCACCCAGGCGCCATGCTCCAGGCGGCGGAACATGCAGCTTTCACGGCCGGTATGGCAGGCAATGCCGCCCGCCTGCTCGATCTGCAGCAACACCGCATCGCCGTCGCAGTCGAGCCGGATCTCGCGAACATGTTGCGCGTGGCCGGACTCCTCGCCCTTGCGCCACAGCCGCTGGCGCGAGCGCGACCAGTACACGGCGCGTCCGCCGCGCGCGGTCTCCGCCAGCGCCTCGCGATTCATCCACGCCACCATCAGGACGCGACCGCTGGCTGCGTCCTGCGCAATCGCCACCACCAGCCCGTCCGCGTTCCAGCGCACCTCGTCGAGCCAGGAGCCGCTCACCCTGCCTCCGCCACTGCGCGCACCGGAATGCCGCGCTCGGCAAGATAACGATGCGCATCACCTACCGTGAATTCGCCATAATGGAAGATGCTGGCCGCGAGCACCGCATCAGCCTTGCCGACGGTCAGTCCCTGCGCCAGATGCTCCAGGCTGCCGACACCACCGGATGCGATCACCGGCACGCTCACCGCATCGCTCACCGCCGCAGTCAGTTCCAGGTCATAGCCATCGCGTGTGCCATCCCGATCCATGCTGGTCAGCAGGATCTCGCCAGCGCCAAGCTCCGCCATACGGCGCGCCCAGTCCACGGCATCGATGCCGGTCGCGCGGCGTCCGCCGTGAGTGTAGATTTCCCAGCCCGCGCCGCTGCGACGCGCATCGACGGCAACGACGATGCACTGCGAACCGAAGCGCGCGGCGGCGCGACGCACGAAATCCGGGTCCGCGATGGCGGCAGTATTGATCGCCACCTTGTCGGCACCGGCATTCAGCATGCGTCGTATATCATCCTCGCAGCGAATGCCGCCGCCGACCGTGAGCGGAATGAACACATCGGAAGCCACCGCCTCGACCACATGCACCATGGTCTCGCGCTCCTCGGAGCTGGCGGTGATATCGAGGAACACCAACTCGTCGGCGCCCTGGCGGTCGTAACAGCGGGCGATTTCAACCGGGTCGCCGGCGTCGCGGATCTGCTCGAAACGCACTCCCTTGACCACGCGCCCCTTGTCCACGTCGAGACAGGGGATGATACGTCTGGCGAGACCCTGCACGGGACGCTCTCCGCTCAACCCCGGCCTTCGACGTACTGCCGGGCCTCGGCAAAATCGAGCTGACCCTCATAGAGCGCCCGTCCCAGGATCGCGCCCATGATGCCCTCGCCTTCGACGTCGCACAGCGCGCGGATATCGTTCATGCCGGCAATGCCGCCCGAAGCGATGATCGGGATGCGCACCGAGCGGGCGAGCGCCACGGTGGCGTCGACGTTCACTCCGGTCAGCATGCCGTCGCGGCTGATGTCGGTATAGATGATCGCCGATACCCCGTCGCGCTCGAAGTGCTGCGCGATGTCGATCACATCGTGATTCGACAGCTTCGACCAGCCATCGATGGCGACCTTCCCGCCCTTGGCATCGAGCGCCACGATAATGTGACCAGGAAAGGAAACCGCGGCGTCGGCGACGAAATGCGGCTGGTTCACCGCCGTGGTGCCGATGATGACGAAGCCGACACCGATGTCGAGATAGGCCTCGATGGTTTCTTCGTCGCGGATGCCGCCGCCGACCTGCAGCGGGACACCGGGGAAGGCCTGCGCGATCTCACGGATCACGCGCACGTTGACCGGACGGCCCGCGGTTGCGCCATTGAGATCCACGATATGGAGGCGCTCGGCGCCCGCCTCGACCCACTTCTCCGCCATTGCCAGCGGCTCGTCGGAAAATACGGTGGAATCATCCATCCTGCCCTGGCGCAGGCGCACGCACTTTCCGTCCTTGATATCGATCGCTGGTATCAGCAGCATGACCTTGGCCTCGTCACTCTCTATGTCATTGCGCAGGCGGGGCCGTCAGGCCTCGCCGTCCCAGCGCAGGAAGTTGGCAAGCAGCGCCAGCCCTGCGCGCTGGCTCTTCTCCGGATGAAATTGCACTGCAAAAACATTGTCGCGCGCCAGCGCCGAGGCAAACTCGATGCCGTATGCCGTGGTCCCGGCCACGTCGGCAGCCGCTGTCGGGCTGACATGGTAGCTATGCACGAAATAGAAGTAGCTGTCCTGGGGCACGTCTCGCCACAGCGGATGCGGCCGCGTCTGATGAACCTGGTTCCAACCCATATGCGGGACCTTGAGGCCGGACCCGGCGGCGAATCTCGGTACATTGCCCGCGATCACGCCCAGACCCGGCGTGCCGCCGTTCTCCTCGCTGTGATCCATGAGCGCCTGCATGCCGAGGCAGATGCCGAGAAAAGGACGATTGCGGATGGCTTCGAGCAGCGCCTCGACCAGTTCGAGACGGCGCAACTCCCCGATGCAGTCGCGCAGCGCGCCAACGCCGGGCAGCACGACACGATCGGCGCCGAGCACCGAGTCGCCGTCACGGGCGACGACGATGCGTGCACCGTCAGCGACGTGCTCGAGGGCCTTGCATACGGAACGGATGTTGCCCATTCCGTAATCGATGACTGCCACGGTGGTCATGACAATGCCAGGGTCAGAGAGCGCCCTTCGTCGACGGCATGATGCCCTGCGCCCGGGGATCCGCCTCCACCGCCATGCGCAGAGCCCGCCCGAACGCCTTGAAGATCGTTTCCGCGATGTGATGCACGTTGATGCCGCGCAGGACATCGATGTGCACAGTCGCGGCCGCATGGTTGCAGAAGGCACGGAAGAATTCCAGGAACAGATCGACATCCATCCCGCCCACGCGCTCGCGCGGGAATTCGACGTGATACTCCAGTCCCGGACGCCCCGACAGATCGATCACCACCCGGGCCAGCGCCTCGTCGAGCGGAACGTAGGCATGACCGTAGCGGCGAACGCCTTCCTTCGAACCGAGCGCCCGCGCCACTGCCTGGCCGAGCACGATGCCGACGTCCTCGACGGTGTGGTGATCGTCGATGTGCACGTCGCCGTCTGCCCGGACATCCAGATCGATCGCGCCATGGCGCGAGATCTGCTCCAGCATATGGTTCAAAAAAGGTACCGGCGTCGCCAGCTGCGACCGGCCGGTACCGTCGAGATTGATCTCGACGCGGATCTCGGTCTCCCTCGTCTTGCGGTCGACCGCCGCCCTGCGCTCTTGCATGGTTCCTCCGGAAATAGGCCCCTATGATGTCACAAAGCGCCGCCCGCGCGCCAATGCCGGGTGGCAGCGCCGCTATCGTTCGTGCAGGATCGCGCCCAGCGCCGCGATGAAGGCCGCATTCTCCTCCGGCGCGCCCACGGTTACCCGCAGACAGTCGCGCAGACCCGCGCCGGCGAGGTTCCTGATCAGGACGCGGCGTTCCAGCAGCGCCCGGAAGATGCGCTCGCCTTCGCCCGCGGGGACCCGGAACAGGATGAAATTGGCGTGACTGGGCAGCGCCTCCACGCCCGGCAGGGCGCTCAGCTCCGCGAACAGGCGGGAACGATCATCCCGGATGCGCGCGGCCTGCTCATCCAGCACGTCACGATGCCGCAGCGCGAACAGCGCGCTCGCCTGGGTGAGCACGTTGATGTTGTATGGCAGCCGGATCTTGTCGATCTCGGCGATCACCGCGGGATGGCCCGCGAGCATGCCCAGACGCAGCCCCGCCAGCCCCATCTTCGACAGGGTGCGCAGAATCATCAGGTGGGGGAATTCGCCCAGCCAGGACATCAGCGTCTGCTCCGAGAAGGCGTGATACGCCTCGTCGACGACCACCAGGCCCGGCGCGGCCTCGATGATCCGGCGCAGATCCACCGCCTCGAACAGGCGACCGGTCGGGTTGTTGGGATAGTCGATCAGGATCACCGCCGGCTGCTCACGCCCGATCGCTTCCAGCATGGCATCGACATCCAGCGCGAAATCCCCGGCGCGAAGCGCAACGCCGACGAAGTCCAGGCCGGCGAACAGGGAGATCATGCGATACATGCTGAATGCCGGCTCGACCGCCATCACCTTGCGCCCGGGACCGCCGACGACGAGCGCGATCATCTGGATCAGTTCGTCGGATCCGTTGCCGAGAATCAGGTCGGCATCGGCCGGCACGCCCGCCCAGTCGCGCAGCGCATCCATCAGCTCCCGCGGCGCCGGATCGGGATAGCGATTGAGGCTGACGCCGCGCAGCGTCGCCAGCCAGTCATCGATCATCGATTCCGGCCAGACATAGGGATTCTCCATGGCGTCGAGCTTGATCAGACCTTCCGCGGGCGGCACATGGTAGGCCTTCAGCGCACGGATTTCCGGACGCACCCAGCGCTCGATGCGTTCATCCGCATCCTTTCGCGAATCCATGGACTGACCTATCCCCTGCTTTCGGCGTCGCCGCCGATGCGATATTCAGCCGAGCGCGCATGGGCCGTCAGTCCCTCGCTGCGGGCGAGCGCGGCCGCGGTTCCGCCCAGCGCGGCCGCGCTCTCGGGCGTGCACATGATGAGACTCGACCGCTTCTGGAAGTCGTAGACCCCGAGCGGGGACGAAAAACGGGCCGTACGCGCCGTCGGCAGCACATGGTTCGGTCCCGCCACGTAATCTCCGATCGCCTCGGCGGTATGCCGGCCGAGAAATATGGCGCCGGCATGGCGCACCTTGCGCGCCAGCGCCAGCGGATCGGCCACCGACAGCTCCAGGTGCTCGGGCGCGATGTGATTGATCACCTCGGCGGCATCGTCGAGGTCGCGCACGCGGATGAACGCCGCCCGCCGCGACATCGATCGCGTAATGATCTCGCGGCGCTCCATCTGCGGCAGCAGCCGCGCGACGCTTTCCGCCACGCGGTCGAGATAGCCGGCATCGGGACTGACCAGGATCGATTGCGCATCCTCGTCATGTTCGGCCTGCGAGAACAGGTCCATGGCCACCCAGTCCGGCGGCGTTTCGCCGTCGCAGACCACGAGGATCTCCGAGGGGCCGGCGATCATGTCGATGCCCACCGTGCCGAACACCATCCCCTTGGCGGTGGCAACGTAGATGTTGCCGGGACCGACGATCTTGTCCACGCGCGGAATGGTTGCGGTGCCGTAGGCGAGCGCCGCCACCGCCTGGGCGCCGCCGATGGCGAACACCCGGTCGACGCCGGCAATGACTGCAGCGCCGAGCACCAGGTCGTTCATGACTCCGTCGGGTGTCGGCACAACCATGATCAGCTCGGGAACGCCCGCGACCTTCGCCGGCACGGCGTTCATGATCACCGTGGACGGATAGGCTGCCTTGCCGCCCGGCACGTACAGGCCGACGCGGTCGAGCGCCGTCACCTGCTGGCC
This sequence comes from Gammaproteobacteria bacterium, assembly GCA_034002745.1. Classification (GTDB taxonomy): domain Bacteria; phylum Pseudomonadota; class Gammaproteobacteria; order SZUA-140; family SZUA-140; genus JAITWN01. Next base: position 37,327 of record JAVEZY010000005.1, on the reverse strand, counting down.
GAGCAGCGTGCCATCGGCTTCCTGATACGACCACGATCCGGTCTTCTGATGCTCGTGATAGGCGCGCACGCGCGCGGCCGCGAACTCCAGCGCCTCGCGTTGGGCAGCCGGAATGCGGTCGAACCCGGCCTGCAGGCGCGCAGCCGGAACCTCCAGGGCCGCGACGCTCTCCGCTTCGAGGCGATCGAAGCGACGGGTATAGTCGAGAACCGCGGCATCACCGCGCTCGCGCACATCATCGAGGATCGCGCGCACACGGCGCTGTACGTCCGCATCGACCTCCGCTTCCCAGGCGAGCAGACGCTCCAGCTCGGCGGCAAAGCCCGACTGTGAACTGTCCAGCCGCCGTATGTTCAGCACGGCACCACCGCCTGTCCGACCAGGCGGACGAGTTCCTTGACCTTTTCGTGCTTCATTTTCATCGATGCCTTGTTGATGATGAGGCGCGAGCTGATGTCGGTGATGGTTTCGGTCTCCTGCAGCCCGTTCGCGCGCAGCGTGCTTCCGGTATCGACCAGATCCACGATGCGATCCGCGAGCCCGACCAGCGGCGCGAGTTCCATCGATCCGTAGAGTTTGACGATCTCGACCTGCTCGCCGCGCGCCGCGAACCAGCGCCGCGCGGTTTCGACGTACTTGGTCGCCACGCGCATGCGCCGTCCGGGGGGCTCCGTGGCTCCGACCGGCGCCGCGACCACCAGGCGACAGCGCGCGATGCACAGGTCCAGCGGCTCATACAGTCCGTCGCCACCGTACTCCATCAGCACATCCTTGCCGGCGATGCCGACGTCGGCGGCGCCATACTCGACGAAGGTGGGCACGTCGGTGGCGCGGATCACCACCAGGCGCACATCAGGGCGCGAGGTCTCGAAAATCAGCTTGCGGCTGGTATCGGGGTTCTCCAGCGGTTCGATGCCGGCATGCGCCAGCAGCGGCAGCGCTTCCTTGAGGATGCGCCCCTTGGAAACCGCGATGCTGATGCTCGTATCGGGACTCACCGCCCACGTCCCGGCACGCGGCGGATGTCGGCGCCAAGCTGCGACAGCTTTTCCTCGATGCATTCATAACCGCGATCGATGTGATAGATGCGATCGACGACCGTCGTTCCATCGGCGACCAGCCCGGCGAGCACGAGGCTGGCGGAGGCGCGCAAATCGGTTGCCATCACGGGGGCGCCGGTGAGACGTTCCACGCCACGGCTGAACACGGTATTTCCTTCCAGCCTCAGATCGGCGCCCATGCGCTGCAGCTCGGGCACATGCATGAAGCGGTTCTCGAACACCGTCTCGGTGATGGTACCCGCGCCTTCCGCCACCGCATTCAGCGCGGTGAATTGCGCCTGCATGTCGGTCGGGAAGGCTGGATACGGCGCCGTGCGCACGTCCACCGCCCGCGGGCGACCCCCGGCCATGTCGAGCTCGATCCAGTCCTCGCCGGTCTCGATCCGGGCGCCTGCCTCACGCAGCTTGGCGAGCACGGCGTCGAGCAGATCGGGCCGGGTCTTCTTGAGCCGCACCCGGCCACCGGTGATGGCGGCAGCGACCAGGAATGTTCCGGTCTCGATGCGATCGGGCAGGATCGAATAGCTGGTGCCGTGCAGGCTGTCCACGCCCTCGATGACGATCTTGTCAGTGCCGGCGCCGCTGATGCGGGCGCCCATCGCGTTCAGGCAGTTCGCCAGATCGGTGACCTCCGGCTCCCGGGCCGCGTTCTCGATCACCGTGGTGCCGCGGGCGAGCGTCGCCGCCATCATGATGTTCTCGGTGCCGGTCACCGTGATCATGTCCATCACGATGGCGGCGCCATGCAATCTATTGGCGCGGGCGCGGATGTAGCCTCCGCTCACCTCGATATCGGCGCCCATCGCCGCCAGCGCATGGATATGCAGGTCCACCGGGCGCGTACCGATCGCGCAGCCCCCCGGGAGCGACACGTCCGCGCGGCCGAAGCGGGCAAGCAGCGGTCCCAGCACCAGGATCGAGGCGCGCATGGTCTTGACCAGATCATACGGGGCGCAGAATTCGTGGATGGTGGCGCTGTCGAGCTCGACGCTCATGTGCTCGTGCATCATCAGCCCCACCCCGAGCCGTCCGAGCAACTCCATGGTGGTGGTAACGTCCTGCAGGTGCGGAACGTTGGAAATGGTGACCGGTCCGTCCGCCAGCAACGTCGCCGCCATGATCGGCAAGGCGGCATTCTTGGCGCCGGAGATGCTGATAGTCCCTGCGAGCGGCTTGCCGCCCTGGATGAGGAGCCTGTCCATTCAGTGAAGGTATGAAGTCACGAAAAAAAAGTCAAAAGAGCCGATGCGCCTGCTAGCGCTTCCCCTGCCATTCCTCCGGGGTGCAGGCACGGATGGACAGCGCATGAATCGCCCCACCCATCTGTTCTCCCAGGGTGGCGTAGACCATGCGATGACGCTCCAGCGGCTTCTTGCCGGCAAAGGCATCCGAAACCACCAGCGCCTCGAAATGCGTGCCGTCCCCGGCAACCTCCACCCGGGCGCCGGCAAGGCCGGATTCGATCTGCTGTTTGATGTAATCGGGAGTCATTGGTCGCTAGCAAAAAAAAAGGGGAAAGAGGAAAGCGCGGCTGGGCGGGAGGATCCGGGGCAACATCAAGTGCCCGCAGCCCATCGCATTTCATCTTCCATCTTTACTCTTTCTTCTCCAGAGGCAAGAAATTCTCCAGCCCGCTGACCCTTGCCATCGCCACCATCTGCTCCGGCACATTGACGTAGCTGATCTCGCGCCGCGTCCGGCGGGCGACTTTCAGCCATTCTATCAGGAGTGCGAGGCCGGCGCTGTCGACGCGCGTGACCCCGCTGAGGTCGAGTTCGAGGGGGGCCGCCGAGCCGCCCTCGAAGATCGCCCTGCCACGCTCGAGCAGGTCCGGCACGGTCGAAAAACCGAGCTCTCCCCCGATCAGGTAGGCGCCGGGACGGGCCGGATCGGGGCGAATCTCAGTCGACGCCGGGTGCCGGGAACTCATCGGAGACAGGGTCCAGGGTGTTGGAGCGGTTGCGCTCCTCCATTTTCTCGATCAGGGGCGCCAGCCCCCCCATCCGCTTGATCTCGGCGCCGAAGGTGCCGCGGTAGTTCACCACCACGCTGATGCCGTCGATGATGACGTCGTAGACCTTCCACTCACCGTTCACCAGGCGCACGTTGTAATCGACCGCCACCGGCTTGCTGTCACCGACATCGATCTCGGTCTTGACGGTCGCGTTGTCCTTGCCCGGATCCTCGCGATAGGGCAGGAAAATGATCTCCTGATCGGAATATTTCAGCATCGCCGAGCCGTAGCCGCGGATCAGGGTGCGCTGGAAGGCCTCCTGAAAACGTTCCCGCTCCTCGGGCGAGGCGTTGCGCCAGTTGCGTCCCAGCACCAGGCGCGACGAATACTCGAAATCGAAGTACGGCAGCAGGTACTCCTGCACGAAGTCGTAGACCTTCGCAGGGTTCGCCTGCAGCTCCTCCCTGCTCCGCTCGAGCGCATCGATCGCCTGCGTGGCGGCAGTGCGCACCATGTCCTGGGCATTCGCGTGGGCGCGCGCCGTGCCCGCCGCAAGCGCGAGCGTGAGCGCCGCGATCAGCGACAGGATCAGCGGACGCGTCGCCGCGAGCGGAGCCGCCGGCCTAGTACATATCTCAGCCATCCTTGCCCTCGGTCATGGCGAACAGGAAACGCCCGATCAGCTGTTCGAGAACCAGCGCGGATTGGGTGAGCAGAATCGCATCACCGTCGGCAAGGAAGTCGTCAGCGCCGCCGGGCTCGAGGCCGATGTATTGCTCGCCGAGCAGCCCGGCGGTATAGATGCTTGCCGAGGTATCACTCGGAAACCGGTCGTAGCGCGAATCTATCGTCATGTGCACGCGCGCCTCGTAGTCTTCCTGGTCATAGGTGATCGCAGTGACCCGGCCGACCCGGACTCCTCCGGCACTCACCGGAGCCTGCACCCGCAAGCCGCCGATGTTGTCGAAGCGGGCGGTGACTTGATAGCCGTCCCGTATCGAAGCGGTGCCGAGGTTGCTCGCCTTCATCGCCAGCATGAACAGCGCGGCGATCCCGGCAGCCACGAACGCGCCGACCATTATCTCGATTGTTCTTGTGCGCATCATATCAGATATCCCCGAACATCAGCGCCGTCAGCACGAAATCCAGCGCCAGCACCGCCAGCGACGAGTAGACCACGGAACGCGTGGTCGCCCGGCTGACGCCTTCGGTGGTCGGAACCGCATCATAGCCTTCGAACACTGCGATCCAGGTCACCACCAGACCGAAAACGATACTCTTTATGATGCCGTTCACCACATCGTCGTTCCAGTCGACGGCGGCGCGCATCTGTCCCCAGTAAGCCCCTTCATCGACACCGAGCAAACCAACGGCCACGAAATATCCGCCCAGGATGCCGACGGCACTGAAGATGGCAGCGAGCAACGGCATCGACAGGATGCCCGCCAGCAGGCGCGGAGCCACGATGCGGCGCACCGGGTCGACCGCCATCATCTCCATGCTGGAAAGCTGCTCGGTCGCCTTCATCAGCCCGATTTCCGCCGTGAGCGCAGATCCCGCGCGGCCAGCGAACAGCAGCGCAGCCACCACGGGCCCCAGCTCGCGCACCAGCGCCAGCGCGACCACCGGACCGATGCTCGCCTCGGCGCCGAAATTGACCAGCGTATTGTACATCTGCAGCCCGAGCACCATGCCGACATTGAGCGCCGACACCACGATGATCAGCAGCGAAAGCACGCCGACCGCGTAGAGCTGCGCAACCACCAGCCGCAACTGCAGCGCGAGCGCCGGAACGCCGGCAAACACGCGCAGGATGAAAAGGTTCGCGCGCCCGGTGCGCTCGAGAAAGGACAGCGTTCGGTGCCCCAGCCCCTGCAGCCAATCGATCATCCGGCCGTCTCCCCGTCCAGCAGATCGTCGGCAAGCGGCGCAGCCGGGTAATGAAAGGCCACCGGCCCATCGGGCTCGGCGTAGAGGAACTGCCGCACCCATGGCGATGCGCTGGCACGCACATCCTGCGGCGATCCATCGCCCATGACCTTGCCGCCCGAGATCATGTAGACGTGATCGGAAATGGACGTCACTTCCGCGACGTCGTGGGAAACGATGATGCTGGTCAGACCCAGGTTGTCATTGAGCTGCCGGATCAGCTTCATGACCACCCCCATGGTGATGGGGTCCAGTCCGGCGAAGGGTTCGTCGTACATGATCATCATCGGATCGAGCGCGATCGCCCGCGCCAGCGCGACCCGGCGCGCCATGCCGCCGGACAGCTCCGTCGGCATCAGGTCACGCGCACCGCGCAGCCCGACGGCCTCGAGTTTGAGAAGAACCAGGTCGCGGATCAGCGATTCGGGCAGGCCGGTATGCTCGCGCAGCGGAAAGGCGACGTTGTCGAACACGGTGAGGCCGCTGAACAGCGCCCCGCTCTGGAACAGCATGCCCATGCGTTTGCGCAGCTCGTACAGCTCCGCGCGCCGCAGCTTCGGCACTTCCTTGCCGTCGACGACGATACTGCCGCCATGCGGACGGACCTGACCGCCGATCAGTCTCAGCAGCGTGGTCTTTCCGCTGCCGCTCGGACCCATGATCGCGGTGACCTTACCGCGCATGAAGCGGAAGTCGCAGTGATCAAGAATGACCCGCTTCCCGAAACCGAAGGAAACGTCGCGCAGAGTGACCAGAGCTTCGTCGGCGGCGCTCATGACCTGCCCGAAGCGCGATCCAGCTCGCGGCGATGATCCAGCACGGGGAAGCTGCGGCGGATGCGCTGCAGCTGTTCGCGGTCACAGGGCGCGCACACCGCACCGGCTCCGCGCTCCAACCGTTCGATCACCGAGCCCCAGGGATCGACGATCATGCTACCCCCCCAGGTTTCGCGGCCATTGCCGTGCATGCCGCTCTGCGCCGCTGCCGCGACGAAGCACTGATTCTCGATCGCGCGGCTGCGCAGCAGCACTTCCCAATGCGCGCGACCGGTAACCGCCGTGAACGCTGCCGGCAATGCAATGATCTCCGCGCCGTGATCGAGCATGGCGCGGAACATCCCGGGGAAACGCAGGTCGTAGCACACCGCGAGACCGAGACGCCCCCAGGGCGTGTCGGCGACGACGATGCGGTCGCCGGCGATCGTGGTGCGCGACTCGAGGTAGCGTTCGCCGTTCTCCAGCATGACGTCGAAGAGGTGCATCTTGTCGTAGCGGGCGACGCATTCGCCCCGCTCATCGTAAAGGAGGCAGGCCGCATGCGCGCGATCGCTGTCGCTCGAAGCCAGCGGCACCGTGCCGCCGACGATCCATACGTGATGCCGCGTCGCCAGTTCCGCCAGCAAATCCTGGAGAGGGCCGGCGCCCGCAGGCTCCGCGGCGGCGAGCTTGTCTTCCTCGCGCACGCCCATCAGCGCGAAGTTCTCCGGCAGCACGATCAGTCCTGCGCCCGATGCTGCTGCATGCGCGACCAGGCGCCGCGTCTCGGCGAGGTTCGCCGCAACGTCGGGTCCGGATGTCATCTGTATCACCGCGATGGCGCCACGCACCGTATCGAGTCTCCGCTGCAAAATGCCCCCTGTGGAGCGAATGTTACCTTTTACCAGATTGGTCACTGTCTTGTAAGCGCTCTATGCGCGGATCGTGCCATGGCCCCGACACGCGATAGCGCAGGCGCGCGATGCGATCGATGTCGCTCTTGAACACGCGTTCCATCAATAGCAGTGCCGCGGCCATCGGCACGCCGCCCGCCACGATGCCGGCGAGCGGGAGACCGGAACTGACACTGGGAGTGACCACCACCGTCTGATCATAGAGACGTCGCGCGAGATCGACATCGCCTCTGGCCTCGACGCGCGCCGCGGGTCCGGTCATCACCAGGTCGTCCGTGCGCGCGATACCGTCCTTCACTTCGAAAGTTCCATTGATGCGGTCGAAACTGAAGCCCTTGCCGAAAAAATCGCTGAAATCGAGCGTCAGGCGACGCGGCAATGCCTGCAGACTGATGAGCCCGAACACGCGACCTGCGCCCGGCTCGACATCGAGCAGCCGCCCGTCGGCGATGGCGATATTCATCGACCCATGAAGCTTTTCCAGCGCAAACGCGGTGGGAGGACCATCCCATCGCGCCGAGATGACAGCATCCGCCTTGCCACCGCGAAAGGAATCGGCATAGCCGAAGCCGGCGATCGCCTTGCCGAAGTCCGCCGCATCCAGATCGATGTTGAACGAGGAATACTGGACATCATCGACGCGCACCCAGTCGCCACGCGCATTGACGTGCATGATCGGAGAATCGAGCTCGAGGCGCTCCAGACGCAGGCCGGCGGGCCGGGGAACAGCGTCGAGCTGCATGCGGCCGAGTTCCGCGCCATCCCAGACGAAGCGCTCGCTGCGCACGCGCAGCGCTGGCAACTGCCTCGGGTCGACGACGTCACCGTTGAGGCCGGCATCGGCATCGGCGCGCGCCAGGTGCAGATATTCGAAATCAGCCGTCCACGGCGCGGTCGGATCCTGCGGAATGCGCAGCGTGCCGGCCAGCTCTCGGCCGGAAAGGCGCAGCCCCCACGCGCCCTGTGCGACCTGCGCGTTCACGGTCAGATCGTGGAAGCGACGGCCAAAGGCTTCCGCGACGCCAGCCCGCAGATCGAGATGACGCACCCCCGGCACCCCCCCTGTCGCGGCGGATGCGCCCTTGCCATCGAATATACGTCGCCAGGCATCGACGGATACGTGTGCGACGGTGCCCGCGATCCGCAGCCCCTCGTCATCCGGCAGCTGCGCCGCGCCGCCACCGAAGCGCAGTTCGCCGCGCGTGAAGCGACGCTCCGCATCCAGCGCGACGGCGATCGCCGTATCGTCTCCCAGCGTGACGAGGACCGGATGCGCCTCGGCATCATCATCCAGGGGCATCCGCACGGATGCGGCGAGAGTTCGGGCCGCGGGCTTGTTGAGAGGCTCCGGGAGCGTCAGGGCCAGGCCCTCCAGCGTCGAGACAACGCGCAGCTCCATGCCGGAGCCGTCCGGCGCGACCGCGGGAACGTCGACCCATGCCCGCCACCCTGCCCGCCCCTCGAACCAGGCGCGAGGAAGGCGCAGCAGACCGGACAGCCCATCGGCATCGATGCCGCCGCGAGCCTCCACCCGCGTGATCCGGGCCGCGTCCTCTCCACGGGCGCTGACATTGAACGTTGCCGGCAGATCGAGGACGCGCCCACGTATTCCCTGACCACTCAGTCCGGCTTCCGAGAATCGCAACGCGCCATCGATGCCGGAGATCTCCACCCCGTCAGGCCCCAGCCGCAGCATGCTGTCCGCCAGCGTTACCGTACCCTGAACCTGCGCGTGCCCACCCAGCGGCAGACGCAGATCGAGATCGAGACTCGTCCGCCCCTGCGCCTCCACTCTTTCTACATAGGCGCCGAAGCGCTCGGCGAGCGGCGTGTCGCGCAGAAAGGACAGGGCATCGGCGGTGGGCGCACTCGCCTCCCCCCGCACCGTGAGCACCGCCGGGTGAGCGGTGAGATCGTCGATGGCGACGCGTGCCGAGGCAATCTGCGCGCCATGCGTCGCGCCTTTGCCGGCATCGATGCGCATGGTCTTCCCGCGGAATGCGAAATGCGCATCGATGCCGTCGATGCGCGGCCATTCCGGCGCATATTCCAGGACGCCGTCGCGCACATCGAACTCGATGCGAAAGGTGCCGGTCCCGTCCTCGAAGGGAAAATCCTCGGGTTCACCATGCACGATGAGCTCGCCCGAAGGCACCACTCCGGCCAGAATCGAGCGATCGAGCCAGCCGACCAGACCGTCGGACATGATGCCGGCCGGCAGGTAGCGGGAAATGCGCTCGACGGTCGAAGCCTGGAAGCGGGCAAAGAGCGCGAGCGCGGGACGCGCATCCGCGGTCATGTCGAGCCGACCCCAGGCGTCGAAGGCGACATCGGCGCTGGCGAAACCAAACACCGGCGCGCGCACGCGCCAACCCTCGGGAATCTTTTCCCAGGAAAGCGAGGCGCGCATGCGCGCGGCCGGAAGCGAATCCCTGAACAGCCCGTCGAAGGTGGCTGCGCTCTCGCTGGAGTCCATCTCCAACCTGCCCGAGCGCTCGTCCATGTGAAGCGCGCCCGCGATGCCGGAGACACCGGGAGCGCCTGCCCAGGGGCTGGCGCTGACATCGGCGAAGGCGGCGCTCACGCGATAGCGCGATCCGCCCTCGCCCGGCGCCACGGCGAAGCCAAGGTCATCGAGCTCGCCCTGCGGACGCATGCCCTCGATCGCCTTGACGACAGTCTCGGGCACGCGGCCGCTGGCAAGCGCCAGCGCGAGCACATCCTCCAGCGCGAAGCCCTTCAGGCGACCGATCAGCGCATCCGGCTCGGCGCCGGCGATGCCCATGCCGAGCGCCAGACGGCGCTCGCCGCGGACCTCGTGATCTGCACCGAGTCCGACGCGATCGGCGTAGAGCCGCCACCCGCCATCGGCGCGTCGCCAGTGAAAGGACGCCGACAGATCACTGGCGAGCGGCGCCGGATCCGCGGACGAAACCGGCACGATGGCCATCTGGGCGAGCGTCAGCCGCCCCGCCACATCGAGCAGCGCTCCTTCGCGCCATTCCGCCCAGATGCGGCCTTCGGCCACGCCGCCGGCGAGGCGCAGCCCGCCCGCCGCGCGCCCGTCCAGCCATTCGGCCAGATGGAGTCCCACACCCTCGGCGAAAATCGACGCTTCGGGCCGGCCGGATACCGGCGCACGGAGATCGGCCATCAGATGTATGCGCTGGCCGAGAATGACGGGAGGCGAGAACTCGCCGTCCATCTGGTGACGCTCGCCGTCGCTGTGCAGCGAGAAATCGCCGTCGGTAAAGAGGTGTTCGCGCGGGCCGGCGGGATGGGCGTGATCGATCCAGCGGACCTGCATATCGCGCAGGCGGAACCGTCCGCGCAGAGGAGGCAGCGCGCCCGCTGTCGCCTCGCCACTCATCTGCCGGTTGAAGCCGGCGATCGACACATGGCCGGCGCTGTCCCGTACGGCGGTGAACCGCAGGCCGGTGAGATCGAGCCGGCGCAGGTGGATGCTCCGGTGCAACAGCGAGCGCCAACTGTCCATTTCCAGTTCGGCGCGTTCGAAATGTACACCGTCGTCGTCATCTCCCGAGACGATGCGCACGTCTTCGAGCACCAGCCGGGGGTTGAGCCCGCGCCAGTCGGCGGCGATGATGCCGATGGCGATCTCGCGACCGATCGCGTCACCGACCCGCTGCTCGATATCTTCCTTCCAGCCATCGACATGCGGCAACAGCACGCGCACGATCGACAGCAGCACCGCCAGCAGCACCAGCGCTCCCGCGCCCGCCAGCCATAGCTTTCCCAGCAGGGATCTGATCAATGCCACGGCGCGCTCACATCATGACTACGTCGTACTGCTCCTGGGTATAGAGCGTTTCGACCTGCAGCTTGATGGTTCGGCCGATGAAGGATTCCAGATCGGCGAGGCTGTTCGATTCCTCGTCGAGCATCATGTCTACCACCCCCTGCGATGCCATCACCAGGAACTGGCGCGCCTCGAACTGGCGGGACTGGCGCAGGATTTCCCGGAAGATCTCGTAACAGGTCGTCTCGCGCGTCTTGACCGAGCCCCGGCCCTCACAGGTGGGACACGGCTCGCAGAGGATATGCTCCAGGCTTTCGCGCGTACGCTCGCGGGTCATCTCGACCAGTCCGAGCGACGACACTTCGCAGATGTAGCGCTTGGCGCGGTCCGGCTCCATCGCCTTCTCCAGGGCGCGCAGCACCTGACGCTTGTGCTCGTCCAGCGTCATGTCGATGAAATCGATGATGATGATTCCGCCGAGATTGCGCAACCGCAACTGGCGCGCGATCGCCTGCGCCGCCTCGAGATTGGTCTTGAAGATCGTCTCCTCGAGGTTGCGGTGCCCGACGAACGCCCCGGTATTGATGTCGATGGTGGTCATCGCCTCGGTCTGATCGATATAGAGATGACCACCGGACTTGAGCTGCACCTTGCGCTCGAGCGCCTTGCGGATCTCATCCTCGATCGAATACAGATCGAAGATCGGGCGCTCGCCCGGATAATGCTCGATGCGATCGACGAGCTCGGGAACGAATGCGCGGGCGAATTCGACCGCGGCCTGCAGCGTCTCGCGCGAATCGATACGCACCGTTTCCACGCGTCCGCGGCGCAGATCGCGCAGCACCCGCTGCACCAGAGGCAGTGCGCGATAGACCAGGCGCTCGCCACCCTGACATGCGATGGACGCGCGTTCCTGCACATTTCCCCACAGCTTGCGCAGGAAACGTTCATCCTCTTCGAGCTCCTCGCGCGCGGCGCCTTCGGCGGCGGTGCGGATGATGTAGCCGCCACTGGCATCGGTGCGGATCTCGGCGAGCAGATCGCGCAACCGCGTACGCTCGTCCTCGTCCTCGATCTTCTGCGAGATGCCGATGTTGCTCATCGCCGGCATGAAGACCAGATAGCGCGAAGGAATGCTGATGTGCATGGTGAGGCGGGCGCCCTTGCTGCCGAGCGGATCCTTGATCACCTGGACCAGGATTTCCTGGCCCTCGCGCAGCAGCGAGTTGATATTGTCCTGCGGCCGTCGCTCGCCCTGACCGCCGTCCGGTTCGCCGGCCGGCAGGATGTCCTGGGCGTGAAGAAAGGCGGTGCGCTCGAGTCCCAGTTCGACGAACGCCGCCTGCATGCCGGGCAGCACGCGGCTGACGCGCCCGCGGTAGATGTTGCCGACCAGGCCACGCCGGCTGGCGCGCTCCACGAACAGCTCCTGCAGCAGTCCGTTCTCGACGATCGCGACGCGAGTCTCGCTCGGCGTCACATTGACCAGGACTTCATCGCTCATGCTTGATCCGCCACCCTCATCGGCTTCGGCCCCAGGCCGTGCGCCGCCAGCAGTTCGGCCGTCTCGCACAGCGGCAATCCCACCACGCCGCTGTAGCTTCCGTCCACGCGGGAGACGAAGATCGCGCCGAGGCCCTGGATCGCGTAGCCTCCGGCCTTGTCCCGCGGCTCACCCGTCTCCCAGTAGGCAAGCGCCTCGCCCCGCGATATCGGCCGCATCCACACCCTGCTTTCGGACAGGCGAAGCGCATCCGGCCGCGCGCCAGGTCCGGCCAGCGCAATCGCCGTCATTACCCGGTGCTCGCGCCCAGCCAGACGCACCAGCATGGCTACCGCATCGTCGCGATCCTTCGGCTTCTGCAGCACCTCGTTGCCGAGCACGACCGCGGTATCGGCGCCGAGGACCAGCGCGCCTTGGGCCGCCCGCGCCCCCGCCTGCGCCTTGGCCAGCGCCAGACGCCCGACGTAATCCCTCGGGGCCTCGCCCCGCAGCGGAGTCTCGTCGACATCGACGACGCAGATGCCATGCGCCACGCCGATCTGCTCCAGCAGCGCAGCCCGCCGCGGCGAGGCCGACGCCAGCACAAGATGTCTCGTGCTCACGGGCTCATCCCCGATGATAGGGATGTCCGCGGCAGATGGACCATGCCCGGTAGAGCTGCTCGGCGACGAGGACGCGCACGAGGGCGTGAGGAAGCGTAAGCGGCGACAGGGACCAGCGCAGTTCGGCGCGCTCCAGGCAGGCCGGCGACAAGCCGTCGGGGCCGCCGATCATGATCGCCAGATCGCGCCCTTCCTGCATCCAGCGCGCCATGCGCGCGGCCAGTTCCTCGGTGCTCCATGATTGCCCGCGCACGTCGAGCGCCACGATGCACGCACCGGAAGGCACGGCCTGCAGCAGCCGCTCGCCTTCCTGCGCCATCAGTCGCGCGATGTCGGCGTTGCGGCCACGCCGGCCAGCGGGAATTTCGGTCAGATGCAGCGCGCACTCCGGCGGCAGCCGCCGCGCGAATTCGCGATAGCCGGCGCTGACCCAGGCGTCGGGCTTCTCGCCCACCGCCAGCAGATGGATGCGCATCGCTGCCGCTCAGCGCCGAGAACCGGAAAGGCTCACCGCGCCGTCCCGCCCTCCGCCTCGCCGCCGTCGAATCCCCACAGCTTCTCCAATTGGTAGAACTCGCGCACTTCGGGGCGCATGACATGGACGATGACATCCCCGAGGTCGACCAGCGCCCACTGTGCATGCGTTTCCCCTTCCACGCCGAGCGGCTTCACGCCGCGCTCGCGCATCTTCTCCACCACGCCGCCGATCACCGAACGAACGTGCCGATCGGACGTGCCGCTGGCGACGAGCATGTAGTCGGTGATGCTGGACACCTTGCGCACGTCGAGCACGGTGATGTCCACTGCCTTCATTTCCTCCAGCGCCGCCTGGGCAAGATCCTTCAATTCTTCGGGTGTCATGCCAACTCCGTTTCGCCCATCGGGATGTCCAGATAAAGCCGTTCGCGGCGGATATGGTCGAGCACGCGATCGGGCAGCAGGTATCGGACGCTGCGCCCGCGCGCGATCAAATCGCGGATCCGGCTCGCGGAAATGTCGAGTTGCGTCACCGGCTGCAGCAGGATCGCGCCCGCCGGCTGCTGTCGCAGTTCGCGCGGGGACTCCACCCGGCGCGCCTGCAGCAATTCCCGCAGCGGCGCCGCCGCCAGTGCAGGATCCGCCCCCGGACGACACATGACGATCAGGTGGGCCAGTTCGATCAGACGTTCCCAGCGGCTCCAGGAGGGCAGGCCGAGGAACGCATCCATGCCAAGAAGGAGACACAGCGGCGCATCGGGAAGTTCCTCTCGCAGCGACAGCAGAGTGTCCACCGTGTAGGACGGACCATCGCGGCGCAGTTCGCGGGTGTCGACCCTGAAGCCGGGATGATCGCAGGTCGCGGCTTCGAGCATGGCGAGGCGCCGGGCGGCATCGGCGGCGGGCGGCCGGCGATGCGGCGGCTGTCCGCAGGGCATGAAGCGCACCTGCTCCAGCCCACAGTCCTGCTGCACTTCGAGCGCGCAACGCAGGTGCCCATAGTGGACCGGATCGAAAGTGCCCCCCAGGATACCGATCACGTGCCGCATGCCGGCCGGTCCGCGCGCCACACGCGGCGGCCAGTCGAAATTCCGTGCGCCCGGGCGGTCACGTGCGGCCGTGTCCGTCGCCGATGACGACGAACTTCTGCGAGGTCAGCCCTTCGAGTCCGACCGGCCCGCGGGCATGCAGCTTGTCGGTGCTGATGCCGATCTCCGCGCCGAGGCCGTACTCATAGCCATCGGCGAAACGGGTCGAGGCATTCACCATCACCGAACTCGAATCGACCTCGCGCAGGAAACGCCGTGCGCGCGCCAGATCCTCGGTAACGATGGCATCGGTGTGTCCGGTTCCGTAACGGTAGATGTGCTCCATCGCCTCGTCGAGTCCGGCGACGATGTGGATGGACAGGATGGGCGCCAGGTACTCGGCGCTCCAGTCCTCCTCCGTCGCCTCCAGCGCTTCGGGGAGGATCGCCCGAGTGGCCGCGCAGCCGCGCAGCTCGACGCCCTTCTCGCGATAGCGCTCCGCCAGCACCGGCAGGATGCTCGCGGCAATGCCGCTGGCCACCAGCAGGGTCTCCATCGTATTGCAGGTGCCGTAACGCTGGGTCTTTGCGTTCACGGCCACAGCAATCGCCTTGTCCCTGTCGGCATGATCGTCAATGTAGACGTGACAGACGCCCGCGTAATGCTTGATCACCGGCACCTGCGACTCGCGCATCACGCGGTCGATCAGGCTCTGGCCGCCGCGCGGCACGATGATGTCGACGTATTCCTGCATGCGCAGCAGCTCGCCGACCGCGGCGCGGTCGGTCACGCCGATCACCTGCACGGCGTGGGGCGGCAGCCCCGCTTCCGCCAGTCCGGCATGGACGCAGGCGGCGATCGCCTGGTTGGCGTGCAGCGCCTCGGAGCCGCCACGCAGGATGGCAGCGTTGCCCGATTTCAGGCACAGACCCGCGGCATCCGCGGTGACGTTGGGACGCGCCTCGTAAATGATGCCGATGACGCCGAGCGGGACGCGCATGCGGCCGACCTGAATGCCGGAGGGCCGGTAGGACAGGTCAGTCACCGTCCCGACCGGATCGGGCAGCGCGGCGATCTGGCGCAATCCATCGGCCATCGAGCGGATGCGGTCGGCATTGAGCGTCAGGCGATCGATCAGCGCGCTCGCAAGGCCGCGTTCACGTGCCGCATCGAGATCCCGCGCGTTGGCTTCGAGCAGGCGCTCCTCGGCCTTTTCCAGCGCGTCGGCGATCGCCTCGAGCGCGCGGTTCCTGGCTGCGGTGGAAGCCCGGGCCATGTCGCGGGCGGCGCCGCGGGCGCGGCGACCGACGTCCTGCATGTATTCAGCGATATCCACTTTCTTCTTCCCGAATGGCGGTGACCGGAAACGCACCGGCGATGATCAGGGTCAATTGTAGCAATTCGTCCCAGGCATTGCCCGGCGCCTGCCCCTTGGCCACGCGATCGATGCGGGCGGCGCGGCGCAACAGATTCCACCACGCCTGCCGGCCGTGCCGCCGCAGGGCACGCTCGATCAGGCCCTGGCGACGCGACCACACGCGATCGAAGCGCAGCAGCTGCTCCAGATTCTCTCCCGCCTCGCGCCGGGCAGCGAAACCGGCATGATCGCGAATGGCGCGGGTGAGGGCCCAAAGCACCAGCGGAGGTTCCACGCCTTCCTCGCGCAGCCCCCGCATCACGCGCAGACAGCGCGGGGCGTCGCCGGCGAGGGCCGCGTCGGACAGGTCATAGATGTCATAGCGGGCGCTGTCCGCCACCGCCTGCAACACTTCCTCGGCTTCGATCGGACCCGGACCACGCAGCAGGAGAATCTTCTCGATCTCCTGCACGCAGGCCAGCAGATTGCCTTCCGAGCGCTCGGCGAGCAGGTCGGCGGCTCCCTTGCCCGGCCGCAGGCCGCGCATCGTCATGCGCCGCGCCACCCAACCGGGCAACTGCGCCTGGTCAGGCGGCCACAGGTGCAGCACAGCGCCGGCGCGCTCGATCGCCGCGTACCATTTGCTTTTCTGCAACTGGCTGTCCAGCCTGGGGAAAACGATCAGCAGCAGAGTGTCGCCCGGCGGCTGCGCGGCAAACTCCTGAAGCGGCTCGCTCCCGTCTCCGATCCTGGGAGCGGCGAAACGCAGCTCGACCAGCCGGCGCTCGGCGAACAGGGACAGGTTGCCCGTGGCCTGGCGCAGCGCATTCCAGTCGAAGGTGCCGTCAACCTCGAACACCGTACGCTCGCTGAAACCCTGGGCACGCGCGGCAGCACGTATCGCATCGCAGGCCTCCTGCACCAGCAGAGGCTCGTCGCTACTCACCAGATAGATCGGCACCAGCGGTCGCTCGAGGTGTCCGGCGAGTTGATCCGCGCGCAGCTTCAAGGCGCAGCCTCCAGCACCGACTCCGGCGGGGCGTCGACCGCGTCTTCCGTCGCGGCCTCGAGTTCATCGAAGTCGACGACCTGGAGCCGGCGCATGATCTGCATCACCGCATTGCGCTGCATGTCACGGAAGAGGAAATCCTCCTCGTTGCTCTTGGCGATGACATCGGTCTCGTCGAAGGAGAAACTGCGCGATTGTGAGATGGTTTCAGCGGCGACTATCTGACGGCCTTCGCGATCCTCGCCGTGCCAGTCGAGCTGATAGAGCAACTGGTACTCCTGCACTCGTCCGCGCGTACCCACCGACAGCACGCGGCGCTCTCGCCGGACGTCGGTTACCGCCACGATCAGCCCGGCCTGCGCGGGAGTCTCGGCCACCGTCGATCCGGCCATGCGCAGCATCTGGCGCAGTTCGAGCGCCGCGGGATCGCCGCCGCGCACGAAAACCGGCGGAATCGACTCGAACTCGCCCTGGGACCCGCGCAGATGAAAGCCGCAGCCCGCCAGCACGGCGAGCGCCAACGCCAGCATCATGCATCGCACACCCGTCCGCGATCTGCTCACCATCCCCTCCGAGCCGCCGCGGCCCTGCTCAGGAAACCACGAAATTGACCAGCTTGTCCGCCACCACGATGACCTTGCGCACCGTGACGTCCTCGAGGAAACGCTGCACGTTGTCATCCGCGCGCGCCGCCGCCTCGATCGCCGCGCTGCCGCCGCCGGCAGGCACGGAGACGCGGGCGCGCAGCTTGCCGTTGACCTGGACCACGATCTCCACCGTATCCCGGACCAGGGCGTCCGGATCGGCCTGGGGCCAGCGTGCGTCGATGACCAGGCCCTCCCGTCCAAGGACCGCCCACAACTCCTGGCAGATGTGAGGCACCACCGGCGAGAGCAGCAGCACCACGGCTTCCATGCTCTCGCGCAGAACGGCGCGCCCCTGCGGCGAGCGATCCTCGAATTTCGCGACCACGTTCATCAGTTCCATCACCGCCGCGATCGCGGTATTGAAAGTGTAGCGCCGGCCGATGTCGTCGCTGACCTTGGCGATGGTCTCGTGCGTCTTGCGACGCAGCTCGCGCTGCCCGCCATCGAGCGCCGCCGGATCGAGCGCCGGCGCGGGGTCGTCCGCCGCATCGCCGGTGACCAGCTTCCACAGACGCTTGAGAAAGCGCGATGCGCCGTCCACGCCGCTGTCGGACCAGTCGAGCGACTGCTCCGGCGGCGCGGCGAACATCATGAACAGGCGCACGGTATCGGCGCCGTAGCGTTCGATCAGCTCCTGCGGATCGACTGTATTCCCTTTCGACTTGGACATCTTGGCGCCGTCCTTGAGCACCATGCCCTGGGTGAGCAGGCGCGTGAACGGTTCGTCGCCGGGGGCCAGCCCCTCGTCGCGCAACAGTCGATGGTAGAAGCGCGCATAGAGCAGGTGCAGGATCGCGTGCTCGATGCCGCCGATGTACTGATCGACGGGCAGCCAGTAACCCGCGCGAGCGTCGAGCATGGCTTCGTCACTGTCGCGGCACGTATAGCGCGCGTAGTACCAGGACGATTCCATGAAGGTATCGAAGGTATCGGTCTCGCGCTCCGCCTCCCCGCCGCAGGACGGGCACTTCACGCTGAAGAACCCGGACATCTTCTTCAGCGGCGAACCGACGCCATCGAGAGTGACTTCCTCGGGCAGCACGACCGGCAGATCCTCGTCGGGCACCGGCACATCGCCACAGGCGGAGCACTTGATGATCGGAATCGGTGCGCCCCAGTAACGCTGGCGCGACACGCCCCAGTCGCGCAGACGGTAGTTCACCTTGCGCCGGCCGCGGCCGCGCGCCGCCAGCCAGTCGGCGATGGCATCGAAGGCTTCGGCCGAAGTGAGCCCGCTGAACTCTCCGGAGTCGACGAGCACGCCACGCTCGGTCCAGGCCTGCTGCGTCAGATCCACGGGCGCGCCGTCGGCCGGCGCGATCACCTGGCGCAGCGGGAGCCCGTAGGCGCGGGCGAACTCCCAGTCACGCTGATCATGAGCCGGAACCGCCATCACCGCACCGCTGCCGTAACCCATGAGCACGAAGTTCGCGACCCATACCGGAATGCGTTCGCCGGTGACGGGATGGATCGCGGCGATCCCGAGATCCATGCCACGCTTTTCCATCGTCTCCAGCGCCTGCTCGGCGACGCCGCCGCGGGCGCACTCGTCGATGAAGTCCCGCACCTCAGGGCGCTGCGCCGCGGCTTCGCGCGCCAGCGGATGCTCGGCGGCGACCGCCACGTAGCTCACGCCAAGCAGGGTATCGGGGCGGGTGGTATAGACCGTAAGCCGGTCCTCACGCCCCTCGAGGCCGAACTCCAACTCCAAGCCTTCCGAGCGGCCGATCCAGTTGCGCTGCATGGTGCGCACCTGCTCGGGCCAGCCATCGAGGCGGTCGAGGCCGGTGAGCAGCTCTTCCGCATAGTCGGTGATCTTCAGGAACCATTGCGAGATCTCGCGCCGCTCCACCGGCGTGTCGCAGCGCCAGCAGCAACCGTCCACCACCTGTTCATTGGCGAGCACGGTCTGATCATTGGGACACCAGTTGACCGGCGAGGTGCGCCGATAGGCAAGCCCCTTGCGCAGCAGGCGCGTGAACAGCCACTGCTCCCAGCGATAATAGTCGGGATCGCAGGTCGCGATCTCGCGCGACCAGTCGTAGCCGAAGCCCAGGCGCCTGAGCTGACCGCGCATGTAGGCGATGTTCTCGCGCGTCCAGCGCGCCGGCGGCACCCGGTTCTGGATCGCCGCATTCTCGGCAGGCAGCCCGAACGCATCCCAGCCCATCGGCTGCAGCACATTGCGGCCGAGCATGCGCTGATAGCGGGCGATCACGTCGCCAATGGTGTAATTGCGCACATGCCCCATGTGCAGCCGCCCGCTCGGATAGGGGAACATGGCCAGGCAGTAGTACTTCTCGCGCGCCGGGTCCTCGACGACGCGAAACGCACCGCTTTCCTCCCATATCTGCTGGACGCGCTGCTCGAGCTCGGCGGGACGGTACTCGGATTCTGATATTTTTTCCATGAATGCAGCGACTTAGCCTGCGATGCCGGGGGCGATTGAAAGAGTGCTAGGATACCGTAGCGTGACCTGCATGGACAACAGGGAGCCCGTGCCATGGCTGAACACGACAATGACAGACGCCTCATATCGGCCTATGAACGCATGCTGGAACGCCTCCGGCATGACGGCGCGGACCAGGCCACCGGAGAACCCCGACTCTCCCGGCTGCTCGATGCGGCCAAGGACCGCGCCGTCGAACTCGGCGAACTCAGCCGCGAGGAAGCGGAACGGATCGGGAACTACCTGCGCCGCGATATCGAGGACGCCGCCGCCTTCCTCGCCGGCGACAAGGAAAGCGAACTCCTCGACTGGCTCCGCCTGGATCTCGAAATCGTGGAGAAACGCCTGCTCGACCTGTTCTCCTCGGTGGCCGACCGGACCCGCTTCGAGCTGCTCGAACTGGAGATGCAGGCCCGCGCCGACGACGTCACCGAGTACCGTACCGGCCAGATCACCGGCATCGGCACCCTGCAATGCCCGGAGTGCCATCACACCGTACGCTTCCATGCCACCGGCCGCATCCCGCCCTGTCCCGGCTGCCACGGCAGCGTGTTCGTGAGAACGGGAAGCGCGCCGGATTGATATTCAGTGAAAAGTGGGAAGTCGGCGCAGCCGGATCACTGAACGTCCGGAGGGTCAGACCCTGATCGCCGCCCAACAGCAGGCGCATCATCGACCGGACATGAACGCCGACGCTCGGCGCGCCTTCACGCTGGGGTCTGACCCCGGTTGCCACGAGGGGTCAGACCCTGATCGCCGCCCAACAGCAGGCGCATCATCGACCGGACATGAACGCCGACGCTCGGCGCGCCTTCACAACGGGGTCTGACCCCGGTTGCCACGTGGGGTCAGACCCTGATCGCCGCCCAACAGCAGGCGCATCATCGACCGGACATGAACGCCGACGCTCGGCGCGCCTTCACGCTGGGATCTGACCCCGATTGCCACCGCCGCTGCTATTCATTTTTCCGATCGATATGCCCCAGCGGGCGATCGGGCGCAATGCGGTTGCGCAGCGCCCGCTTCAGTTCGGTGATTTCGGGAAAGCGTCCCTGCTCCTTGCGTGACCACAGCATCTCGCCATCGACGCGAATCTCGAACACGCCGCCGGTGCCAGGCTTCAGGACCAGTTCGGTGATATCTCCTTCGAAGCTGGTGAGCAGCTCCTGAGCCATCCACGCGGAACGCAGCAGCCAGCGACATTGCGTACAGTAGTGGATCTCGATGCGATGGTTCATACCCGGACCTCCCGGCCCACGCTGGAGACAGACATTTTCACCCGAGAACAAATTTGCTGTTCAGTGGGTCAGACGCTGATTGCCATCGGACGACAGGCGCTCATCGATCAGATCCAAACACCGGCGCGCCGGGAAACTCCTGACATTCGAACCAGCGCGCCGCCGCTCACTTGCCGATGTCCTTCAGCACGCCCCGCGCCATCGCCTCCATGCGCAGCAGGCCGAGGTGCGCCTTGCTCAGGTAGTCCGGATCCATGTCGTCCGGCTTCGCCCACTGCTTGCCGCTGATGCGGCAACGCTGCGCGAGGCGCTCGATGCCCAGATCCTCGAGCGCGAAGCCGAGCTCGGTCCACAGCGCCGCCAGCTCGCCCTCGGCACGGTGCGAACGCTTGCCGGTATCGCGAATCTCGCGCAGATAAACCGCCGTGCGCTCCGCGGCCAGAATCACCTTGCGCAGCGCGACGATCGACTCCCGCTTGCGCGCACCCCGCGCCCGCTTCAGATTCGCGACCCAGCTGCCGGTATGCTTGACCAGCTCCCAGAGCGATATGGCGGTGATGATTTCGATCATGGGGGATCATGATGCGTCAGATGGGGGCGGGAAGTCATCTGGGGACACGGGAAGAGGACAGTCCCCGCTGTTAGGGGACTGTCCTCAACAAGCCAGCGCGGGACCTGAGTT
This sequence comes from Gammaproteobacteria bacterium, assembly GCA_034002745.1. Taxonomy (GTDB): domain Bacteria; phylum Pseudomonadota; class Gammaproteobacteria; order SZUA-140; family SZUA-140; genus JAITWN01. The sequence goes on along the minus strand of JAVEZY010000005.1, from coordinate 15,961 downwards.
GCGAGTCTTCGCTCCCGCCGTCAAACCGGCAGCGTCCCATGCCGGTACGGCAGTCATGATGCGGCCTCGCACGCGGGTCAGAATGTCATGGAAGAACCAATATCCCGGCACCCATCCTTCGTTAAGCAGGGGGTGTCGGATGGGCACGGCAGATCGATCAGTGGGCGATATCGATCACGTGATCGGCGAAGACAGGGATCTCCGTATAGACATCCGACAGCGCTTTCATCTTACGCACGACGTCTCCCCTGGAATCCTCGGGCACCGACAGCATGGCGAGCAACGAGGCGAGATGAGGCCCTTCGCCCCGATGCAAATCTTCCACAAGGCTGCTGTATCCCACCACAATGAAATCCTTGGCCTTCCTCCTGGCATCCTGGACCACTACGGCCTCGAAACCCTGGTCGTCTCGTTCCAGTGAGATCATAAATTGGCTTGGAGAATACTCATGCACTGCGCCGGATGCCGCATCGGTGGTGCTGCCGAGAAACCCGCCGATGACGATATTGCCCCAGAACAGGGGGTTCATCCGCGTATCCATGCGCGTAGTAAACGTCTTGTATCCCTCCTTTTCGACAATCAGGGTGCGGTTGGTCGTCTTGTCGATGCGGGCCGTCAGCGGTGTCTCGCCCATGATCCGGCCATCGATCATCACCGTTGCACCGCTTGGATTCGACTGCAGGCTGACCTCCTGCGTGCTCCCGGTGAATATGGTTGCGCAGCCCCCCACAATGGACGCCACAGCCATCAAACAAGCCAATTTTGTCCCCTTGATCAACATTCGTATCTCCCCGCGATCACGGAACATAGACGGTAAGGCCAAGGCCGATGCCAGCACCATCCAGATCAGCGGAGTTACCGGAATCATCCTCCAGCTCGAGGAAGGAATAGGAAAGGCTGCCATCGACCGATACGAAATCGTTGAGGAAGTAGCTCAGTCTGGCTACCGCCGACAACCCCCAGCCGTCCACATCATCAGAGAACCCGAACGTATCTCTCTCTTCTATGGCCGCATAATCCAGGCTTCCGATAAGCTGAAAGCTCGTGCGATCATTCATGCTGATGTTGAGCGCAGCCGCTGGACCGATCGTGCTGATTGTGGTTTCGGCGGAGAGCCCCATTGCAGCAACCTCCTGATTTTCATAGCTCCATCTGAACCCCAACCCGAAATTCCTGGATACAAAGTACAGCGCCGAAGCCGATATGGATGTGGTATCGGTCTCCAGCTCCGCGCCGCCCCCCAAGTCCAGCGTGGTCGACACGAACGACAGATCGAGATCGCCGAGTATGGCGACCGTACCCTGCTCGATATCCTTGGCGTGCAATGCACCAGACGAAAGCACCAGGCCGGCAACCACAGCCGCTCGAATGACGTTCTTCATGATTCTCTCCCCCTTGCGGACAATGACTGAGTCATCCCCACGTATCGGCAGGGACGCTCGGCCCTGCATAATGCGAACGTCTTATGAGTTCTGGCCGCAGGGCGATCACACAGAGACGCGAATCATCGGAACTGCAGACGTAGCGAGCGGCGCTTGCTTGGCGGCCCGAATGGAAGGCTAGATACCAGGGGACGGTCCCGGCGCGAGCGAGGGAACGGGGTCTGCTCCGCCCTTGTTCAGTCGAATTGCGGCAGGCTATGCGCCACCCGCTCGACCGCCCTGCGTCCTTCTTCGATCGCTTCGGCGGCGCAGTGGAAATCCAGCAGGCCGAGATGAGACAGGCGGGGCGCGACGATCAGGTCGGGGGGTTCGCCGGCCATGCGGCTGCGCGTGATCCGGACCTGCATGATGTTGATGCTGGAGGCGAGCACGTCGAGGATCGATGGCTTCTTCGGGGCGCTGGCACGGGCTGGCACCAGCGCGCTCAGGCTCTTGTGCAGGCGGCTCATCCAGTCGCCGACATCACTGGCAGGAATCTCGCCGGGGGTCGAGTCACGCAGGTGGCGGCCGAGAATGGCGGCATTGAGATCGACCGCGATCAGCACGTCCGCACCCATCGCCCGCGCCAGCGACACCGGCACCGGATTGACCAGACCGCCGTCGACCAGCACCTCATCGCCGCGCAGCGCGGGCGCGAACAGTCCCGGCAGCGCGATGGATGCGCGCACCGCATCGACGGTCGATCCGCTGCGCAGCCAGACCTCGGCGCCGGTATCGAGCGCGGTCGCCACCGCACCGAAGGGGATCGCCAGTTCCTCGAGCGGGCGATCCACGAAGTGGGCGCGGAAAAATGCCATCAGGCGCTCGCCCTTGAGCAGACCGCTGCTCAGGCTGACATCCATGAACGACACCACGTCCTTGAGGTCCAGGCTGCGTACCCAGGCCTCGAAGCGATCGAGTTCACCCGCCGCATACGCGGCGCCGACCAGCGCGCCGATCGAGGTGCCGCATACCACATCCGGCCGCAGCCCGGCCGCTTCCAGCGCACGGATGACACCGATGTGCGCCCATCCCCTGGCCGAGCCGCTGCCGAGCACGAGACCGATGCGGGGCTTGCGCGCGCTCATGCGGCCCTCCGCTGCATGAACGCCGCGCCCAACATGGACAGCGCCAGCAGCAGGAACCCCAGGTTGCCGATGCGCACATAGGGTGTCGAACCGGCACGGGGCTGCACCTCTCCGGCCAGCACATGGGCGACGAACGGAGGCGCGATGTCGACCAGCCTTCCCTTGTTATCAACGATGGCTGTCATGCCCGTATTGGTACCCCGCGCCATCCAGCGCCCGGCCTCCAGCGCGCGCATGCGCGCGATCTGCAGATGCTGCGCGGGAGCCGACGAATCGCGAAACCAGGCGTCATTGCTGACATTGACCAGCAGCGTCGCCTCCGGCAGATCGCGGATCAGTTCCTCGCCGAATGCATCCTCGAAGCAGATCGACACCCCCAGCCGCTGACCGGCGGCGGAGATCGGCGGCTGATCGGCAGCGCCGGATGCGAAATCGGACATCGGGATGGCAAAGGCATCGACCAGGTCGCCGAACAATGCCCTGAGCGGCAGGTACTCGGTGAACGGCACCAGATGGCGCTTGTGATAGATCTCCTGATGACGCGCGGCGTTGACCATGCTGTTGTAATAACGGCCGCTGCGCGGGTCGACGTAGATCAGGCCGGCCAGCAGCGAGGCGCCACCGGCGCCGGCCTCGGCGGCAAGTTCATCCAGCCATGGGCGGGCATCGGCATAGGTCATGGGAATCGCCGTTTCCGGCCAGACCACCAGATCGCTGCCTTCCCAATGCGGCCTGCTGAGCCGGGCATAGAGCTCGACGCTGACCTCGCGCATTGCCGGTTGCCATTTCAGATCCTGGGAGATATTGCCCTGCACCAGTGCGACACGCAGCGGCGCTCCGGCTTCGCGCGTCCACTCGATCCGCTCGAGCGCGGCGCCACCCAGCCACAGCACCGCGACCGCGGCCAGCGCGCCGGTGCGCAGTCGTTTCGGCGCATCTCTGGCGATCATTGCGAGCAGCAGCGCGGCGCTCAGGGCGGCGCACAGCGACATGCCGTACACGCCGAGCACGGGCGCGTAGCCGGCGAGCGGCGTATCGATCTGGCTGTAGCCGATCTGCAGCCAGGTGAACCCGGTGAGAAACCAGCCACGCGCCCACTCCGCCAGCGTCCAGGCCGCGGGCAGGATGAGCACAGCGGCGAAAGGCCCGCGGCCGCGCGCGAGCATGACGCCAGCGAGCCCGGCCAGCGCCGGAAAGAACGCCATCGTCGCGGCAAGGAGCGCGGTGACGAAGGTCGACAGCGCGACCCCCATCCCGCCGTACCAGAACATGGAGATGTAAACCCAGTACACCCCCACGCCGAACATGCCCAGCCCGAAGAGATATCCGCGGCGGAACGCCTGCCAGGGACTCGCGCTTCGCCACAGCGCGAACAGCACGGCGAGCGCCGCCAGCGCAAGCGGCGACCATGCGAACGGAGCGAAGGCGAGGGGCCAGGCGGCGCCAGCGGCCAGAGCCGCCGAGGCGCCCACCCAGCGCGGCATGCGCCTCATCGGAGGAATCCGACTCTACGGATCAGGACTGATGAGCCCGGGTCGCCGACGCATCGACCGCGGCCTCGCCGGTAGCCGGCACCACCTGCAGCAGATGCACCCGACGGCTGTCGGCATGCAGCACCTTGAAGCGGAAGCGATCGACGTCCAGCGTCTCGCCGCGCCGCGGCAGACGACCGAACTCACTCATCACCAGACCGCCGATGGTATCGAACTCCTCGTCGCTGAATGCGGCGCCGAAATAGTCGTTGAACTCATCGATCGGCGTCAGCGCCTTGACCGTGAAGTGCCGCTCGCCATGCTTCATGATGTAGATCTGGTCATCCACGTCGTGCTCGTCGACGATTTCTCCCACGATCTGTTCCAGCACGTCCTCGATGGTCACCATCCCGTCGATGCCGCCGTATTCGTCCACCACCAGCGCGATGTGATTGCGGCTGGAACGGAACTCCTTCAGCAGCACATTGAGACGCTTGCTTTCGGGGATGAACAGCGCGGGACGCAGGATGTCTCCAACGTGGAACTCCTTCTCCCGGCTGGAGGCGAAATAGGGCAGCAGATCCTTGGCCAGCATGATGCCGAGCACTTCATCCCTGCTCTCGCCGATCACCGGGAAGCGTGAGTGCTGTGACTCGGCAAGGATGGGCAGGATTTCCTCCAGCGTGGCGTCGCGCTGAACCACGACCATCTGCGCGCGCGGGATCATGATGTCGCCGACCTGCATCTCGTTGACTTCGAGCACCCCCTCGAGCATGACCAGGGCCTCGGCATCGATCAGACCGCGCTGCTGCGCTTCGCGCAGCGATTCCAGCAGTTCCTCACGATTGCGCGGCCCGTCGCTGCCGGTGAGGGCCTTGCTGATGCGATCGAGCCAGGAGCGCTGCTGCGGCTCCGTACTCGCAGGTTGACTGTCGTTCATGCCCCGCCTCCGGGCAAGGATTCCGCAATGGCGGTCTCGCCGGCGTACGGGTCGGGGAAGCCAAGTCCAGCCAGGACCTTGCGTTCCACGCTTTCCATGATCACGGCTTCATTCTCCTCTTCATGGTCATATCCGATCAGATGCAGCAACCCGTGAATCACCAGGTGCGCCCAATGGGCCTGCGCCGTCTTGCCCTGCTCCGCGGCCTCGCGCTCCACTACCGGAGCGCAGATGACCACGTCGCCGAGCAACGGCGGATCGAGCAGATCGGGATGCTCGAACGGAAAGGACAGGACATTGGTCGGCCCTTTCCGTGCGCGATAATGTTCGTTGAGTTCGCGGCCTTCCTGTTCCCCGACGATGCGCAGCACGAACTGCGCGGCATCGCGGCGACCGCCGAGGGCGGCCTGCGCCCAGGCCTCGATCCCTTCCGCCTCCGGCAGCCAGGCATCGCCCTTTTCGTCATCCAGCGCATACTGGACATCGACTTCCAGCCGCATCGTCACGAGGGATTGCCTCCGCCCTTGCGGCCGGAACGCGCACCATCCCTGCCGCCACCTTTCGTCAGTTCCGCCTGTTCGTAGGCGGCGACGATGCGCTGCACCAGCGGATGACGAACCACGTCGCGCGACTGGAAGAAGACGAAGCTGATGCCCTCGATGTGCTTGAGGATCTCGATCACATGGCGCAGACCGGATTCCTTGTCCCGCGGCAGATCGACCTGAGTGATGTCTCCGGTGACGACCACGGTGGAACCGAAGCCGATGCGGGTCAGGAACATCTTCATCTGCTCGGTGGTGGTGTTCTGCGCCTCATCGAGGATGATGAACGATTCATTCAGGGTGCGTCCGCGCATGTACGCAAGCGGCGCCACCTCGATGACATTGCGCTCGATGAGCTTGCTGACACGGTCGAAGCCGAGCATTTCATAGAGCGCGTCGTAGAGCGGCCGCAGATACGGGTCGATCTTCTGCGCCAGATCGCCCGGGAGGAAACCGAGGCGCTCGCCCGCCTCCACCGCCGGCCGCACCAGCAGGATGCGCCGCACCTGCTCCCGCTCCAGGGCCTCGACCGCGCAGGCGACCGCCAGATAGGTCTTGCCCGTACCCGCCGGTCCGATGCCGAAATTGATGTCGCAGGAACGGATGTTTTCCACGTAGCGGCGCTGGTTCGCGCCGCGCGGCACGATGGCCCCGCTGCGGGTGCTGATGCGCGCACCACGCTCGGGCGCAACCTCGTCCGCGCCGGCATTCACCGTACTGGCGCCGTCATCCTCGGCCTGCAGCAGGAGATGCACGCGCGCAGCCGTCAGCGTCCCGGCCTCGGTATCGGCATACAGGCGCAGGAGGGCACGTCGTGCCGACTCCACCGACGCCTCCGGCCCGATGATGCGGAAGACATTGCCGCGGTTGTTGAGCTCCACACCGAGCCGCCGCTCGACTTCCCGCAGATTCTCGTCGAACTGGCCGCACAGGCTGGCCAGTCGCTGGTTGTCCTCGGGCTCGAGCACGAGCTCACAGGTTTCGGGCGCAGCCTCAGCGCTCATGCTCGTGCTTCCGATGCTGCCGCGCGCAACGACGGCGCCGGGTCCGGACTGAACTGCTCAACACCAGTTTGCTGCGCTGACTTCACTTGTCCTGTCCGTTGATGCGCCGGCGATGAGTTCGCCGCGCAGGGAGTTGGCATTGCATGAGGTGATCCGCACATCGACGAAACGGCCGATCAGCCGGGCATTGCCGGGGAAAACCACGATGCGGTTGTTCGCGGCGCGACCCGCCAGTTCGGAGGCGGACTTGCGCGATACGCGCTCCGCCAGCACCCGCTGCCGGGTACCGATCATCGCCTGATTGAACTCGGCAGCGATCTCATTGAGCCGCGATTGCAGGCGCGCCAGGCGCTCCTCCTTCACTTCCTGGGGAACATCGTCGGGCAGCGCTGCCGCCGGCGTGCCGGGTCGCGCGCTATAGATGAAACTGAAAGCGTGATCGAAACGCAGCTCCTCGATCAGATCCATCGTCGCCCGGAAGTCCGCCTCGGTCTCGCCGGGGAACCCGACGATGAAATCCGAGGACAGGCTGAGTGTCGGTCGCGCCTGACGCAGCCGGCGGATCAGGGAGCGATATTCGAGCACCGTGTGTCCGCGCTTCATGCGCGCCAGGACGCGATCCGAACCGCTCTGCACCGGCAAATGGACGTGATCGGCGAGCTGCGGCAGTTCGGCATAGGTACTCACCAGGCTGTCGCTGAATTCCACGGGATGCGAGGTCGTGTAACGGACGCGGCCGATGCCCTCGATCGCCGCGACGTAGTGCAGCAGCAGCGCCAGATCGGCTTCGGTGCCGTCATCCATCATGCCGCGGTAGGCGTTGACGTTCTGCCCGAGCAGCGTCACTTCGCGCACGCCCTGGGCGGCCAGCGCCCTCACTTCCCGCAATACCGATTCGAACGGGCGACTGACTTCCTCGCCGCGGGTATAGGGCACGACGCAGAAGGTGCAGTACTTGCTGCATCCCTCCATCACCGAAACGAACGCCGTCGTGCCTTCGGCGCGCGGCGCGGGGAGACAATCGAATTTCTCGATCTCGGGGAAGCTGATGTCCACCACCGCGCGCCGGGTGCGCAGGTGCTCCTCGAGCATCTGCGGCAGGCGATGCAACGTCTGGGGACCGAAGACCAGATCGACATAGGGCGCACGCTCGCGCAGCGCCTCGCCCTCCTGACTGGCAACGCAACCGCCCACGCCAAGCACGCGGCCGGCTCGCTCCTGCTTCCAGGGGCGCCAGCGGCCGAGTTGGGAGAACAGCTTTTCCTGGGCCTTCTCTCTCACCGAACAGGTGTTGACCAGGATGACGTCCGCGTCTTCAGGTTGGTTCGCAAGCTCGAAACCACATTCAACCAAGGCATCCACCATCCTGGCGGAGTCGTACTCATTCATCTGGCAGCCGAAGGTCTTGATATATAGCTTGCGTTTCATGCTCCCCGGATAACGCAGTGGCGAAGGCTCCTAAGCTACTACGTTGACGTCGACTTTTCCAGCCAAACCGCTGCCCACTCCGCACTCGCCCGGCGTCCGCGCCCGCCGGGCAGCGCCGTATCAAGGCTATGATTTTGCGCGATATTCTATACCTGAAGCCGTGGAGCGAATACGGTGGATGGCCAGATCCGCACCGAGATGCTCCTGCTCGGCGCTCAGGCGGATGCCCACGGTGACGCGCAGCAGCCCGTAGACCAGCGTGCCACCGACCAGCGCCACCAGCACACCGACGGCGCATCCGAACAACTGCGCGACGAGGCTGACACCACCCATGCCACCCAGCGCCTCCAGACCGAAGATGCCGGCCGCGATACCGCCCCACACGCCGCACAGGCCATGCAGTGGCCAGACGCCGAGCACATCGTCGATGCGCCAGCGATTCTGGGTGAGGATGAAAGTCCATACGAACAGGGCACCGGCGACCAGGCCGATGGCGAGCGCACCGATGGGGTGCACGATATCGGAGCCGGCGCAGATGGCGACCAGACCGGCGAGCGCGCCGTTGTGGACGAAGCCGGGATCGGTACGGCCCACGAACAGGGCGGCGAGCACTCCGCCCATCATGGCCATGATCGAATTCAGCGCGACCAGTCCGCTGGCGCCGGCGACCGACTGCGCCGACATCACATTGAATCCGAACCAGCCGACCGACAGGATCCATGCGCCGAGGGCGAGAAACGGAATGCTGGAAGGCGGATGCGCGGTAATGGCGCCGCCCTTGCCGTAGCGCCCCCGGCGCGGGCCGAGCAGGAGCACCGCGGCGAGCGCCAGCCAGCCACCCATGGCGTGGACGACCACCGAGCCGGCGAAATCATGGAAGGGCGCGCCGAACCGTGCCTCGAGCCAGTCCTGGAATCCGAACAGGCCGTTCCAGACCATGCCCTCGAAGCTCGGATAGATCAGCGCCACGATCAGAAAGCTCGCCGCGAGCTGGGGATAGAAGCGCGCCCGCTCCGCGATGCCGCCCGAGATGATCGCCGGTATGGCGGCCGCAAAGGTCAGCAGAAAAAAGAACTTCACCAGCTCATAGGCGTTGCGTTCGGACAGCGCCGGCGCGCCTTCGAAGAAACCGATACCGTAGGCGATGCCGTAGCCGATGAAAAAGTAGGCGACCGTCGAAACACCGAAATCACCGATGATCTTGACCAGGGCATTGACCTGATTCTTGGCCTGCACCGTGCCCACCTCGAGAAAGGCGAATCCGGCGTGCATCGCGAGCACCATGACGGCGCCCACGAGCATGAACAGCACATCCCCTCCGGACATGAACTCGTCCATCATTGTTCTCCCCGTGTTCTGCGACCCTGCTCACCGGGCCATCAGAGCAAGAAGCGCACCAGGCTGGAGCGGTCTTTGATATCAAACACATAGAAGCGCACCACAACGGTCCCGCGCCCTCGCTGGCACCAGATCGGTGCGGGGGCAGACGGGACGCACCATCCGGGAACAACGATGCAGGCCTGATCTTCGAGACCATCGACACCTCCGGCGCCGAAATGGCCGAACTCGACCGCAACATGATCCATCAACGGCAGTTACCGCTTCGGGAAGAACCGGATCGACGGGCAACTGATGTATGCGGGGAATCGGCGCGGCCTGGGCAACTCCGGCGCGATCAACCTCGGGTCATGGCGACGAGGTCGGCACCACTTTCGGCGGAACGCCGAGAGCGATTTCCGCCGGGTTCGTCTATCGGTTCTGACGCCGCATCGGCGACTCAGATCGCCGCAATCAGACCCAGGCGCGCTTCGCAGGGAAAGCGACCGCCGGGCCGGGCCCTGTGGAATCCGGCCCGGCTTCGGGCCTGCAGCAACTCGCTCCGCTATCAGGCCGGATCGACCAGGCGGTAACGCACCGGCAGCT
>JAVEZY010000005.1:0-6043 GCA_034002745.1 Gammaproteobacteria bacterium | reverse complement strand
CCCAGGCGCGCTTCGCAGGGAAAGCGACCGCCGGGCCGGGCCCTGTGGAATCCGGCCCGGCTTCGGGCCTGCAGCAACTCGCTCCGCTATCAGGCCGGATCGACCAGGCGGTAACGCACCGGCAGCTCGGTCTCCATGCCCATGTGAGGAAGGCCACGCGCATCCGGCAGGCGTGCAAGTCGATCGAGCGCCTCTACCGCCGCGCGATCGAGCAGCCGATGGCCGGAGCTGGACAGCACGCGAAGGACGCTGAGACGGCCGTCCGCCTCGACGCGCAGCATGAGGCGAACCTCCCCCTCCCAGCCCTGCCTGCGCGCCAACAATGGATACTCAAAGTAAGGCTGCACCGCCTCATGAACGCGCACCGCAAGCTGCTCAGCCGTCACCGGCCCCACGGGGTCAGACCCCAAATCCTCCTCGACAATCGCGGACTTAGGCCTGACAGGGTCAAACCCCGACGGAACAGCTGACTCCGCCCGGGGAGATTCGAATGACGGCCCGGGCGCAGGACCGAGACTGCGCTCAATGGGGTCTGACCCCAACTTCTCCTCCCCAGTCATGGAGTTAGAATGGATGGGGTCTGACCCCACAGTGGAATGCCGAGGCGCCGAAGCCGGACTGCGTTCAATGGGGTCTGACCCCACCTTCTCCTGAACAAACGACAGATCGGGGTCAGGCTCCGATCGCGGCCGGGGAGACTCGAGCGGCTGCGGGGGCAATAGGTTCAGGCTGAGACGAGTGGCTGCGGCGTGGATGTCCACTTCGGGGATCGGCTCCCGAAGATCCAGCCAAACGCCGAGGAGCGCGACATGCAGCGCCGCCGACAGGGCTGCGAACGCTGGCATGCGCGCCCTCAAGCTCACCGCGTTCCGGCTCCGTAGCGCCAAGCAAGCTCGATACGCGCTTCGCGTCCTCCGGTGCGGAAACCATCGGCCAGCGCATAATCGCGATCGAACAGATTCTCTATCCTGCCGCGCAGCGTCCAGTCATCACCCAGGCGCAGCAGCGCCGAGGCATTGAGCAGCGTATAGCCGCCCAGGATCACATCACTGAACCCCGAATCCCGCCGCGACGACGTCGCCAGCAGATCCGCGCCAAGCTGCCAGCGCTTCGCGTCATGCACGATGCCGAGCGTCAGGCTCCGCTTCGCGCGGCGCGGCAGCTGACCGCCGCTGCGCAGCTGCGGATCCTGCAGCGTCGCCGCCGAAATCAGGCGCCACGGCCCGCTCGCCCAGTCATAGCCGAGCTCGACACCGCGGATGCGCGCCTCGCCGAGATTGGTCATCCCGCCCGTGCCGATGAAGTCGAACTCGATGAGATTGTCGATATCGTTCTGGAACACCTGCAGCGCGACACCGTGTGCCGGCGCGAAGCGATGGCGCAGACCGAACTCGACGTTACGCGATTCCTCGGGCGCCAGATCCGGATTGCCCCCGAAGCCGAAGCGATCGGTCTGATCCGGTGCGCGGAACGCGGTACCGACTGCGGCCGTGATCCGCGTCGCCTCAGTCAGCAGGTATCCGTACTGGGCATCCCAGGTCACATGGCTGCCGAAACCCTCGTAATCAGTATGGCGCGCAGCGAGTTGACCACGGTGCGCACCCAGCTCGATCGCATCCTGCAGATAAACCGCAGCGATGTCGCGTTCCTCATCGAAGCCGCTGCCGAAACTGACCACGTCCGCTTCTTCGCGCATCAGCTCGATGCCCGCGGTGAGCAGCTGCGCGCGGCCAAGCTGCACGTCGTTCTGCCAGTCGACCGCGAACCGCTGGGTGTGCGCGAAGTCGACGCCCTGGTTCTGGTCGATCTCGTCGCGGATCTCGCTGAGGCGAAGCCGTGTCACCCAGGTCGAGCCCGGCGTCGCTTCCAGCCGCAGCGCGGTGACCGTATTCAGGAAATCCTGATCGAGCAGCGCCAGCGTGAAGCTGTCCACGTATTCGGTATTGCCCGAGACGCGGACATGGCTCAGCTCGACATCGAGCGCCCCGATGCGCCCGCCGGCGTGCGCATCGAGAGAAACACGCTCGTGACCCGCTTCGATCGGCGACGCGGTCAGCGGCGCATAGCCATCCGAATCGTAGACGGACGCGCGCAGGCCGTAACGGAAATCACCGTCGGCCAGACTCCATCCGGCGGCAAAACGGTTGCTGCCATGACTGCCCGCAGAAGCCGACGCGTCTGCCTGCGCGCCCTGCGCCGCCCGACGGGTAATGATATTGATCACGCCGCCGATCGCGTCCGATCCATAGAGGGAAGACCGCGGCCCTTTCACCACCTCGATGCGCTCGATCAACTCAGGATCCAGGTTGTGGATCGCCGCGCCGCCGATGGTCGCCGGGTTCATGCGCACTCCATCGATCATCACCAGCGTATGATTGCTGTCGGTGCCGCGCATGAACAGCGAAGTCGCCTGGCCCGGACCACCGTTACGGCCGATATCCAGCCCCGCGTGCAGGCGCAGCACCTCGCCAAGATCCGCGGCCTGCAGCCGTTCCAGTTCCTCGCGCTCGATCAAGACCATCGGCGCGAGCGCTTGATCGGCGGACTGCGCGGTACGCGTCGCAGTCACCACCACAGCTTCGCGCGCCTGAGTGAAAGAAGAAAAAGCGGTGACGAAACCGGCAGCGAGCAGCACACCCGCCCGCCGGGGAAAAGGCAGAAAAAACATGAGAGACTCCGTTCATCGCGCACACCCGCGTGCGCAAGCGAAACGATCGCCGCGGAAGATGCGAAGAACGGACAATACGGGAGCTGCGAAGTATCCAGCACCAGCCAGGTCGCCCGCCGCGACTTCCACGGTTCCTCCCAGGCCGGTCTCCGGGCTCGCGAGCGGATCTCTCGATCCGGAACCGGCGCCTTCCCGTGCGCAAGCACAGTGGCTGATGCCGGCCCTTTACTCGCCTACCGTTGCGGGGGCAGCGTCGGGATTGCCGCGGCTCGAAACCGTGGCGCACCGACTTCCCGTTTCATCCCCGGAGCGGAAGCTCCTCGGGGACACCTGGGTGGGAGGAAGATAACGGCAACCGCCTGGAGAAGCAAGCGCAGGCTCAAGATGCCCGCGCCCAAGACGCTAAAGCTATCAATGATCGCGAGGGGAATACGGAGCGATTTCAAGGTGTCGTCGCGCCTGCGCAGGCGGGCGCATCCAGGTCCGCGCCATGAGCCACATCGACAATCTCTATAAGCTTCACAGCCTGCTGTGCTCGGCACGCCGTCCCATTGCCACCCAGACGCTCATGGACAAACTGGAGTGCTCGCGAGCAACCGTCTTTCGGCTTCTCGCCGAAATGCGCAACCAGCGTGGCGCTCCCGTCGCCTACGACCGAGAACGCAACGGCCATTACTACGAACGCAATCTCGACACCGGACAACAGTACGAATTACCCGGCATGTGGTTCAGCTCCACCGAGCTCTACGCCCTGCTCGTGATCCAGCACCTGCTCGCCCAAATCGAACCCGGCATGCTCGGACGCCACCTCGCCCCACTGCGCGAACGCATCGAACAGATCCTCGCGAGCGAGGGACTCAAGGCCGGCAACATCGCCACCCGCGTACGTATACTCAACATGGCCGCACGCATTGACTATCGCCAGACCAGTCGCGCCAGAACACCGTCACGTCGAGATCGGGATCGGTGCCGCGCACGAAGGCTCTGACATCGGTGAAGCCGCCGTGAACGTCGCGCTCCGTCGAAAAGAGCCCGTGGACGTCGAGAGCGCGTGGCAGCGGGCTCGGTTTCGGCTGCAGGGCCTCGGTGACTTCCTTCTGCTTGCTCGCGTTCAGGCCAGCGATGGCCTCGGAGAACGCTTTGTTTTGAGAGAGTGGGGCGAAGGCATCGACGAGCTTCTTGGCGCATTCGATGTCGGTGGTTTCGTAGGGGCCGATGCGCTCGACCTTCTTGTTTCCGCCTTCCTTCGGCGTCTCCCAGACCCAAGCCTGAGCGCCCTGGTCGTCGCCCCTGCGGTTCAGGCGACCAAGACGCTGAAGCATCGAAGGCCACGGCGCGAGCTCGGTGAAGAGACGATGCGCCGAGATGTCCACGCCCGCCTCGATGACCTGCGTGCTGACGCAGATGAGACCAGGATCGTCCTTCGGCAGCGTGCCAGCCTTGCGCTGGGCGTCGAAGTCGATGAGGCGTTGCTCATGCCGTGCGCGGTCCTCCCGGCGAAACCGTGAAGTGAGGAGAACCTTGTGGTCGATCGTCGAGAGCGCGCCGAACACGGCGCGCGCCATGTCCACGGTGTTGCAGATGACGAGCGAGAGCGTGCCCACCGCGTGCTTCGCCTTCACGGAGGCGGCGATGGCGTCCGGCGTGACTGCCGTCGCTGCAGCGGACTTCGCCGCGCCTCGCCTCTTGCCTCCACCGCTCGTTGGTTGCGCGGTTGCCTCTGGCTGCCACCACGCTAGAGGACGCTTCGCTTCACGCCACCACTTGAGCCCCTTGTCGCAATCGAGTGCGGTTGTGAGCTTGCGTTCAAATGAGACCTGTTCCACCGATGGCTTATCGAGCGCGTCACACACTCGATCCGTGGTGCTCAGGAACGACTTCCCGGGGGTAGCGCTCATCCATGTCGTCGGGCATGGCTTCAGCGACTGGAACCGCTTACGGCGCATCCAGTCGAGCTGCGACGCCGTCCACAAGCCCGGCCCCATGAGCTGGACTTCATCGATGAGCCATCGGCAGTCGTTGTTGAGTAGGCCGAAGTGAACCGGCCACTCGAAGCGGCTCATCGCGTAACCGCGATTCAGCGCGAGTCTTCTACAGCGTCGCCTGACGCTGGGACCAGCGGATGGAAACCCCCGATCAAACACCAACGACCAGAAAATCCACCGCCTCCACAATCTCACTCCGATGCTGACTCGCATCGCCGACGATCTCGCCCAGCTCGGACGAAGCGATAGCTGCCATCAACGGCGTCATCACTGCATACCTCTCACCGTCGATGGTGATCACGGGCATAAGGCGATCGAGCGGCTTTCTCGTGAGGTCGCAGACTCTGTGGAGTGGCGCCACCAGGCGGGTCTTCAGGTCGTCGAGCAGATCGTTCTGAATGTCGAGGAGATAGGGATACAGCCCGGCAGTCCTGGCGTTTCTGTTGCGGTGAACGGCGAACTGAGGCACTCAGAAACTCCGCAGTTCGTCAGAAAATGCGCCGTTGCGCTCGATGTGCTCGTTGTAGGCATCGATCGCTTCGCGATTCTCCCTCAGCCAGCGTTCGCGCTGACTCTTCTTCACCTGCTCAACCAGGGCGGCTTCGAATATTGCGGAGAGGTTCAAATTACATTCCCTCGCTTTTCTGAGCAGATCGCCGTTGACCGACAGATTTGTGGGCCTTTTCGGCGCATCCGGATCATAGATTTTTTGCATCGCGCATCGCCCGCATACTTGATGCGCATATTCTATGCGCATCAAGTATGCGGTTCAATATACGCAAAACAGATCTCCCACCCCGAACACCTGCATCAACAAGGAGTATTTCATTGTATTAAAAACGAAAACATCAGCCTTATGTAGATTCTCTAACCCTCATCCGTCCGATCCCTAACAGTCGGCCGGATGGACACTTTTGGCACCGAGCCGGCTCCGGCGCCCCCCCCCGCGCGCCTACATCTCGGCGATCCATGCCAACCCCGTCGCCACGACATGCTTGCAGCACAGCGCCCGGGCGCCCATCGAGCCAGCGCATCCAGCGCCTGGCCGACGCCGGTCTCGTCCACTGGCAGAATCCAATACCGTCCTTCTCCGCGCTTGGCGCCATGTCGACACCGGGGCAGTTGATACCCACAGGAACCTCCCGGCTGCCGCGCACTGACCAGCCTGATGATCAGCTCGCTTGGAAGGTGAACATCGAAACGCGGAAAGCGCCCGCACGTCGCACGCGGCGCCTATGATCCCGAACGGGTTCAGCTCTGCGTACAAGGCATGATCCTCGAGGAACACGGTTACACCTGCGAAGAAGGGATCCTCTACTTCAGCAGCTCAAAGGAGCGGGTGCGGGTCGCGTTCGACGAGGAGCTGCGCAATCTGACGCTTTCCGCGATC
>JAVEZY010000004.1:37736-133610 GCA_034002745.1 Gammaproteobacteria bacterium | reverse complement strand
GGACCGCAAATGGTTCAGCAATATTCGCGTCGACGCCGCCGGCGGGCGCTATTTTGAGCCTGCGCCGGGGAGAAACTGGTATGCCGGCGTCAGTGCGCGCATGTAGACCGTCACCCGGGCCCGCATCAGTGCTACTACGTACCGAAGCGAGGTCTCGTTGTTTCTGTAATGCGAATGGGCAGATGATGGATCACGTAACGTGAATCGAGTCCCCATGTAAAAGGAGCCGACATGATCGATCGCAAACGGTATCTGATGATCATGGTTGCCGGATTCCTTTTCTCCGCCGGCAGCGTATCGCAGGCGCAGGAGGAGAGCGGACCAGGCCATGAGTTCACTGCCACCGAGCTGATGCGTTTCGATTACCCCTGGGCGATGACCTTCCTTCCGGATGGCAGGCTGCTGGTGACTGAGATGGGCGGAGCGCTGCGGCTGGTCGACGTGGAGCGCAGGCAATCACAATCGATTCGCAACGTGCCGAAGGTCGCGCATGTGTCACAGGGCGGCCTGGGGGATGTGGTGCTGCATCCGGACTTCGAGGACAATGAACTCATCTACATCAGCTACGTCGAGGCCGATGCCAGTGGCCTTGACGCGGCCGTGGCGCGTGCCCGGCTGGCGCTGGACGAGCAGGGCGGCGGCACGCTCGAGGACCTCGAGGTGATCTGGCGCCAGCATCCGAAGATGCGCGGCGAGGGACATTTCGGCTATCGCCTTGCCTTCGACGATGACGGCATGCTGTGGATCAGTTCCAGCGAGCGCCAGAAGTTCGATCCGGCGCAGGATGTGGAGTCCAATCTCGGCAAGATCGTGCGGCTCGAGGACGATGGCAGCGTGCCCGAAGACAATCCCTTGTTCGATCGAGGCGGGATCTCCGCGCAGGTCTGGAGCCTGGGGCACCGCAACATCCTGGGGCTTGCCTTCGACGACGACGGACGTCTGTGGGCTCATGAAATGGGGCCGAAGGGAGGCGATGAGCTCAATCTGATCGAAAAGGGCGCCAACTATGGTTACCCGATCGTGTCCGAGGGGAACCACTATGACGGTACCCCGATTCCGAACCACGATACGAGGCCTGAGTTCAAGGCGCCGGTTATAAGCTGGACACCGGTGATTTCACCGGCAGGTTTCATCATCTATGACGGCGAGCTGTTCCCGGAATGGCAGGGTAGCGGTTTCATCGGCGCCCTGTCCGGAAAGGCGCTGGTGCGCATCGAATTCAATG
Organism: Gammaproteobacteria bacterium; assembly: GCA_034002745.1. Lineage (GTDB taxonomy): Bacteria > Pseudomonadota > Gammaproteobacteria > SZUA-140 > SZUA-140 > JAITWN01. The sequence goes on along the minus strand of JAVEZY010000004.1, from coordinate 132,385 downwards.
GCGACGATGCTCGGGAGGCGGAACGCTTCGATATGAAGCGACGCATCCGCGAGGTCGAGCAGGGCCCGGACGGGGCGATCTGGCTGCTGGAGGATGGGAATCGCGGCGGAAAGGGCGCACTGCTCCGGCTGACTCCCAGGGGCTGATTGCCTTCATCCGAATCACCGAGGATTGACTCCGCACCGTCAAACAGTCCATCAGGGTCACATCGTACGGAAGTTACCCATGCTGCACTCCTGATTGCTGCCGGCCGCCGGTCGCTCTATGTTGGGGACCGGTAGTTTGGCTCAAGGAGGAGTCAGCGTGGACCTCTCGCTATCACGCCATCTGTTGTACAGATATGCGTTCTTCTCGATCGTGCTCGGACTCGCGCTGTTGACCGGATGTCGCGGCGACCATCCGACGGATATCAGTGATGCGGCGCCTTCGATAGCGGCCGGAGAACGCCTGGCCGAAGCCGATCCGGCAGCGGAAGAATCCGGCGCGGGAGGAGCTGCGGCAGCAGCGTCTGCGAACATCCCGGTGCTCGAGCTGACGCCGCAGGCGATCAAGACATTCCGCTTCGCCTGGGAAGATGTGGACGGAAGGGATGAGTACGTGCTGCTCGAAGATCCGGATGGCGTGTCCGGCTACTCGGTGATTGCGCGGCTGGGTTCAGGTATTGGGGTTCATGAGCACGAAGTCTTCCTGCCGCTGCGCATCAATGCCCGTTATGTCCTGCAGGCTTGCAATGCCGATGGCTGCGTCGATTCGGCGCCGGTGAATGTGAGTGGAACGCTGGCCGAGGCGGTGGGGTATTTCAAGGCGTCGAATCCCGGGCCTATTGATGCGGGTGCCTTACCGGTTGCCCTGTCCGCGGACGGCAACACGCTCGCCTTCGGCATGGAAAACGAATCCAGCGCGGCGTCCGGGATCAACGGCGATCAATCGGATCGTTCCATGCCAGGCGCCGGCGCGGTCTATGTATTCAGCCGCAGGGCACGCGATGGTCAATGGGTTCAGGATGCCTATGTGAAGGCGTCGAACAATGTTCGCGACAACCTCGCTCATGGAGTATCGCGTGAGTTCGGACGCAGCTTGGCGCTCTCAGCCGATGGCAGGACTCTGGCTGTCGTTCTTCCAATAGCGAGGGAGGAGATTTCTTCGGTACGGATGTCGCGCTTTCCCATGATGGAAATACGCTCGCAGTCGGCGCGCAGTGGGAGGACAGCGCTGCTACCGGTGTAAACGGCGATCAGATCGACAATTCTATCGAAGGGGCGGGAGCCGTGTACGTCTTCGTCCGCAAGAACGGTACGTGGTCTCAGCAGGCTTACATCAAGGCTTCGAATACGAAACGCTTCCATTTCGAGGGAGTCGATTCTGGCCTCGGGTTTGGAGCCAGGCTCGCACTTTCCGCCGACGGTAACACGCTGGCGGTAAAGGCTCCTTACGAGCCGAGCGGAGCGACCGGCATCGATGGCGACCAGAAGGATATATCGGCGCCGCTGAGTGGGGCCATCTATGTGTTTGTCCGCGATGGCGATGCCTGGCGTCAGGAGGCGTACATAAAGTCTGAGAATTCGGAGGCGACAGGATTTGGTGATCCCGCGCTCTCGGCCGATGGCGATACTCTGGCTGTTGCCCATGTGGGTGAGAATGTCGACCCGATTTATGTGTATAGCCGGAGCGAAGGGATATGGGCGCTGCAGGAACGACTCCGGACATCCCACCTTGGCAGCGAACGTTCTTTCGGGGGAAGCGCCATCGCGCTGTCTGCCAATGGAGATGTGATAGCTCTGGGTTCGCCGTTCGACCCTAGCGCCGCAACGGGTATCGGCGGGGATGACCAGGACACTTCGGCTGAGGCCAGCGGCGCCGTTCACCTGTTCGTCCGCCGCAGCGGGAACTGGGAGTATGCCGCATACGTAAAGGCATCCAACACTGACGCCGGCGATCTATTCGGTCTTCGGGTTGCGCTGTCCGCCGATGCCAGTGTCATGGCAGTATCCGCGCCAAATGAAGCGAGCGGGGCAAGTGGCATCGGCGGCGACCAGACCGACAACTCTCTTCCCCGAAGCGGTGCCGTCTATCTCTATTGATCAGCGATTCCCAGTGTCTCATCGGCCGGAACCAGGCGGTCGATGAGGCGCGTCGGTCTACCCGCGATCGACATTGTCAGACGGCAGGCGGGCTGCTGGCAGTGGGCAGGCGGATTGGCCTATCTGCTGCCGACGTCCGTTCGGTTGCCGTGTAAATATTTGTAAAACGGATTGATCCCGTCCTTGCCGCTGTCCTAGAGTGTGCCCGTACGAAGATACGGATGTGGCGGGATAATGGGACGTTTCAAGGCTGTTCTGATCATCCTCGGTGCCGGTTTGCTGCTGGGCGCTGCGGTGTTTCGCTTCTGGCCGGCGGAAACCGGGGGCCAGTGGATCACTGCAGTGGCCAGGCAGGGTGACATCGAGGATCTGGTCACCGCCAGCGGTACGCTGCAGCCGCGGGACTATGTGGATGTCGGCACTCAGGTCTCGGGGCAGCTCATGAAGCTGCACGTGGACGTGGGTGACACCGTCGAGGCCGGGGATCTGCTGGCCGAGATCGATCCCTCGATCTATCTGTCCCGTGTGGAAGCCAGCCGCGCCCAGTTGCGCAACCAGCGCGCCCAGCTTCTCGAGCGCAGGGCGCAGCTCACCCTGGCCGGGCATCAGTACCAGCGCCAGCAGAACCTCATGAAAGAAAACGCGACCACCACCGAGGCGCTGCAGTCGGCCGAGGCCAATCTGCGCTCCATCGAGGCACAGATCGAGGCGCTGGCCGCCCAGATCGAACAGACCGAGTCGACCCTGAGCGGCGACGAGGCCAATCTCGGTTATACCAAGATCTATGCCCCCATGAGCGGTACCGTGGTGTCGCTGAGTGCGCGCCAGGGCCAGACGCTGAATGCCAACCAGCAGGCGCCGATCGTGCTGCGGATCGCCGATCTGTCGGTGATGACGGTGCAGACTCAGGTCTCGGAGGCGGATGTGGGGAAGCTGCGCCTCGGTATGGACGTTTATTTCACCACGCTCGGCAATCGCAGCGAGCGCTATTACGGCACGCTGCGCCAGATCATGCCGACACCGGAGGTCCTGAACAACGTCGTGCTCTACAACGCGCTGTTCGATGTGCCGAATTCAGAGCGCAGTCTGATGACGCAGATGACGGCACAGGTGTTCTTTGTGGTGTCCGCTGCCAGGGACACGGTGGTGATTCCAGCGAATGCAATCCAGCGTCTTGCAGGCAGTGCCGGCGCGACCCCGGTGGCTGCGGGCGCCGCCGGCAGCAACGGCCGGCCGGATTCCGCCGCCTACGTCAGGGTGACAAACGAACGCGGTGACATCGAGGAGCGCGCGGTGGTCACGGGCGTGAGCAATCGTGTCTCGGTGCAGATCGTCTCCGGCCTCGACGCCGGTGAGCGGGTGATCGTCGGCGAACGGCGTTCATCAGCGCCCGGTCAGGCGGAGCAGCGTTCCGGACCGCCTCCCCGGCTATGAGCGTACCCATCATCAGCCCGGATCCCGCGGAGGCCGCCAGGCCCGAGTCCGCTCCGCTCATCGAGCTGCGCGACATCACCAGGACCTTCCGCAATGGTGAACTGGCGGTGCAGGTGCTGCATGGCATCACGCTGACGATCCATCCCGGGGAATTCGTTGCGTTGGTGGGCGCCTCGGGGTCAGGAAAGTCGACACTGATGAACATTCTCGGCTGCCTGGACCGGCCGAGCGGCGGACAGTATCAGTTCATGGGGCGCGATGTGTCGTCGATGTCGCCGGACGATCTCGCGCAACTGCGGCGCGAAGCGTTCGGCTTCGTGTTCCAGAGCTACAACCTCATTTCCACCGCTACCGCGCTCGAGAACGTGGAAGTGCCGGCCGTGTATCTGGGCATGCCCCCGGAGCAGCGGCGGCGCCGCGCGGCCGAACTGCTCGAGACGCTCGGACTCGGCGAACGGCTGCATCATCGTCCCAGCCAGCTCTCGGGCGGTCAGCAGCAGCGCGTGTCCATCGCACGGGCGCTGATGAACGGCGGCCGTATCATTCTTGCCGATGAGCCTACCGGCGCGCTCGATAGCCGCAGCGGACGCGAAGTGCTGGCGCTGCTCGAGGATCTGGCTGCGCGCGGACATACGGTGATTCTCATCACCCATGACCGCGAGGTCGCGGCTCATGCGCGCCGGGTCATCGAGATCAGCGATGGCCGCGTCGTCGCCGACCGGCGCCAGCCCGCGGCCGAGAGCTCGGGGGCGCCGGAGCAGGCGGCCAGCCCCGTTCCGGATGCCGGCGCGGCCACGCGCGGCTCCATCATCAGCGATGCGCACGAGGCCGTCCGGACGGCGCTGCGTGCACTGCGCGCCAATTTCTTTCGCACCGTGCTCACGCTGCTCGGCATCGTGATCGGCGTGGGTTCGGTGATCGTCATGCTCGCCGTCGGCAACGGCTCTTCGCAGGCAGTGCTCGACCGCATCAGCGCCATGGGAACGAACCTCCTCATCGTGCGTCCGGGAGCGCCCAATGTGCGCGGACGCGGCGACGACATCGCCACGCTGACTCCCGCCGATGCCGCGGCGATGGCAGAAGTGCCGAACGTGATTGCGGCGGTCCCGGAACTGGAAGGGCGGGTCACCGTTCGGGTGGACAACTTCGACGTGCAGACCCAGGCGACGGCTACCGGGCATGATTTTCCCCTGGCCCGCAGCTGGTATCCGGTCGAAGGGACGTTCTTCGATGCGGACGACGTGTTCGATTACGCCACCGTGGCGGTGCTCGGGCGTACCGTCGCCGATAACGTGTTTCCCGGCGGTGGCGCGGTCGGGGAGTACGTGCTGATCAACAGCGTGTTGTTCCAGGTCATCGGTGTCATGGATACCAAGGGCGCATCGGTCTGGGGCATGGATCAGGACGATGTCGTGTTCGTTCCCTATACCACCGGCGGCATGCGCCTGTTCGGCCAGCACCATTTGCGCGCTGTCACCATCGCTGTCGATGACGTTTCGCTCATCGACGCTACCCAGCAGGAAGTATCGGATCTGCTCGCGATCCGTCACGGTACGGAGGATTTCCGCATCCGCAACATGGCATCGCTCATCGACACCGCGTCCGAGACCCAGGACACGCTGACCAGGCTGCTGGGCTCCATTGCCGCGATTTCCCTGCTGGTCGGCGGTATCGGGGTGATGAACATCATGCTGGTGAACGTGACCGAGCGTACCCGCGAGATCGGTATCCGCATGGCCGCCGGCGCCCGTCAGCGCAACATCATGCAGCAGTTCCTCACTGAAGCCATGGTGGTGTCCGCGATCGGCGGCGCCGTCGGGGTGATCGGAGGGCTCGCTACCGCAGCGGCGCTGCAGGCCTTTGGCACCTCGATCCAGTTCACCACCGGTCCGGTGCTGCTGGCCTTCGGCTGCGCCTTCGCGACCGGCCTGATCTTCGGCTATGTGCCGGCGCGCAAGGCATCCCGCCTGGATCCGGTGGTGGCCCTTGCCAGCGATTGAGATGACTCGGGACGATGAGATGAAACGAAAGTCCGCGCCTGCGCTGCTGCGGGCGGGCATGATCGCGGCGCTGTCTGCGGCGCTGCTCGCGGGATGCGCCACCTTTCGGCCCGCGGAGCCCGATGCCGTGGTGGAGGTGCCGCTCGAATGGAGCCGGGTGAGCGTCGATGAAGCGCTGTGGCCCGAAGCCGACTGGTGGCGTGGCTTCGGCAGCGGCGAACTCGATGCGCTGATCGAGCGGGCGCGGGAGTCCAGCCCGGATCTCGCCGCCGCCTGGGAGCGCATCCTGCAGGCCGAGGCCCGGGCGCGGATCGCCGGTGCTTCGCTGCTTCCCGAACTCGACTTCGCCGCGGATGCGGGGCGTTCGGGCGCCATCGGTGGCGGCGCGGGATCGATTTTCGGGCTTTCGCTGGGCGCTGCCTACGAGGTCGATCTGTGGGGCCGCAACAGCGCGGACCGGGCCGCCGCGCGGGCGCTGGTGGCCGCGAGTGTGCACGACCAGGAGACGGTGGCGCTGACCCTGTCCGCGGGCGTCGCCGATGTCTATCTGCAGATACTGTCCCTGCGCGAGCGCATCGCCGTTGCCCGGCTCAATCTGGAAGTCGCCGAGGGCGTGTTGCGTCTGGTCGAAGTGCGCGAGCGCTTTGGTTCCGCCTCTCCGCTCGATCTTGCGCAGCAGCGCGCTGCGGTCGCCCAGCAGCGCGCCGGCATTCCCGCGCTGGAGCAGCAGGAACGGGAGGCGCGCGCGGCGCTCGCCCTCCTGCTCGGGGAGACACCACAGGGTTTCGACGTCGCTGCCCCGGGGCTGACTGGCATGGCCGTGCCGGAGGTGGCGCCGGGCCTGCCGGCCGAACTCCTGCAGCGTCGACCCGACATCCGCCGCGCGGAGATGGAGCTGATCGCCGCCGAGGCCGACATCGCGATCGCGCGTTCTGCGCTGTATCCGAGCCTGCGCCTGACGGGTTCCCTGGGCCTGCGCAGTGATGAACTGTCGACGCTGTTCGATGGGGATCCACTGTGGAGCGTGGCCTCGGCGCTCGCGATGCCGATCTTCAATTCCGGACGCCTGGCCGCGAACCGCGATCTGGCCGAATCGCGGCACCGGGAGTTGCTGCATGGATACCGCGCCGCCATCCTCGCCGCCTTCGCCGATGTCGACACGGTGCTCGCCGATCTCGAAGCGCTTCAGGAACAGGCGCGGTGGCAGACCGAGGCGCGCCGGGAGGCGGAAACCGCCCTGTCGCTCGCCGAGACGCGTTACCGCGCTGGCGCCGCCGATCTGCTTGCCGTGCTTGATGCGCAGCGCACCCTCTATCAGGCGCGCGACTCCGAAGTCCAGCTGCGAGCCGAGCGCCTGCGCGCCCAGGTCGCCCTGTTCCGGGCGCTCGGTGGTGGCTGGGGAGGGGGCCGCGGGTCCATGTGAGGCGTTTGACGGCGAGCATCGTCAGCGTCTTCGGCGGCGACGCACGAGATGCGCGGCGCCACGGCCTGATTTTTGCCCGTTGCGTGCGGGTGGTGGCCCTGGCACGCGCCGGGCGTTGCGTGATGCTGGCCGCGGAATGCATGCTGAATGAGCTCGGTGGCTCATGCAGGTTGCTGATCCCGTGGCTTTTTTGTGCGTATAAGTCTTTATTGAAAAAAGAAAAACATGCTCCTATAATAACCGTCCCCGCCGGGGGTGTTTCTGCCGGGCGGATGAGTCGCGGGTTGGATGGACCGTTGAAGGGCGTGATCAGGGATGTCAGGCGCATGAATGAGTACTTCGCTTCCAGCGCCAGGATGCGCCTCCCGGAGAGTTTTTCAACGGTCGAGTAACGGCGGCTGCCCCTCGAGGGGCCGGTTATAATGGCCGCGGCAGTGGTTCTTGCCGCGTGACGGGGTGGGCCTATAGGCCCACTTTTTGTTTTTGGCAGTGACAGATGAAGCTGCACAGCGATAACGGATTGCGGGCGCTACTCGAACCGACGGTGAATATGCTCGGCTGCGAGCTGGTCGCGATCGAACACGTGATGCGTGGCGGTGGCGGCGGACAGCTCCTGCGGATCTACATCGACCGCGAGGAAGGCGTGACGGTGAGTGACTGCGAACGCGTCAGTCATCAGGTCAGCGGAGTGCTGGACGTCGAGGACGTGATCTCCGGATCGTACGTGCTCGAGGTGTCATCGCCGGGGCTCGATCGGCCGCTCGGTACCGCGCGTGATTTCGAGCGGTTCAGCGGACACAACGTCCGTCTGCGCACCGACGGACCGATCAATGGACAGCGGAATTTCAAGGGGCTGCTGCGGGGACTGCGCGGCAGCGATGTGGTGCTGGAGATGGAAGGGCAGGAAGTGGCGCTTCCTTTGGATCGCATCGAGAAGGCGCGGCTGATCCCCGATATCTGAGGCGGGTCTAGCGGTAATCCGGGCGGTTCCCGGGGATACGGAACCAGGCGTTTGCAGAGGCTTGAGATGAGCAAGGAAATACTGTTGGTCGTCGATGCGGTATCGAACGAGCGCGGCATCGCGAAGGAAGTCATCGTTGGTGCGCTCGAGTCGGCGCTCGCCGCCGCGACCAAGAAGCGCTACACGGATGAAGTGGATGTGCGTGTCGCGATCGACCGGAGCACGGGCGATTACACGACCTTCCGCCGCTGGCAGGTGCTCGAGGACGACGCCGAGATCGAGAATCCCGAGGCGCAGCTCACGCTGACCGAGGCGAGCGCGAAGAAGCCCGGCGTGCAGCCCGGCGATTACATCGAGGAGCAGATCGAGTCGGTCGAATTCGGTCGCATCGCCGCGCAGACCGCGAAGCAGGTCATCATTCAGAAGGTGCGCGAAGCCGAACGCGCGCACGTCGTCGCGCAGTTCGAGAACCGCGTCGGCGAGCTGCTGACGGGCGTGGTCAAGCGCATCGACCGTGGCAATGTGATCCTGGACATCGGCGGCAACGCCGAGGCGCTGCTGCCGCGCGAGGACCTCATTCCCCGCGAATCGGTACGTCCCGGCGATCGCATCCGTGTCTATCTGCGCCAGGTGCGCAGCGAGACCCGCGGACCGCAGCTGCTGGTCAGCCGTACCGCGCCCGAGCTGTTGATCGAGCTGTTCCGCCTCGAGGTGCCGGAGGTGGGCGAGCAGTTGATCGATATCGTCAGTGCGGCGCGCGATCCGGGTTCGCGCGCCAAGATCGCGGTCAAGACCAATGACGAGCGCATCGATCCGGTCGGCGCCTGCGTCGGTATGCGCGGCTCGCGCGTGCAGAGCGTGTCGAACGAGCTCGCTGGCGAACGCATCGACATCATCCTCTGGGACGAGAACCCGGCCCAGTTCGTGATCAATGCGATGTCTCCGGCCGAGGTCGAGTCGATCGTGGTCGACGAGGAAAGGGGCAGCATGGATCTCGCCGTCAAGGAGGAGCATCTGTCGCAGGCGATCGGCCGCGGCGGGCAGAACGTGCGGCTTGCCAGCCAGCTCTCGGGCTGGGAACTGAACATCATGACCGAGGCCCAGGCCGAGGAGAAGAGCGAGGCCGAAGCGGAGGCCCTGCGCCGGATGTTCATGGAGCAGCTCGACGTCGACGAGGAGATCGCTCTCATCATCGTGCAGGAGGGTTTCTCCAGCATCGAGGAGATCGCCTACGTTCCGACCAAGGAGCTGCTGGAGATCGAGGAATTCGATGAGGACATCGTGCAGGAACTGCGCGAGCGGGCGCGTGATGTGCTGCTGACCCGGGCCATCGCCGGCGAAGGCACGGCGTCCGGCGAAGGTCTGCTCGAACTGGAAGGCATGGATCCCGAGCTGGCCGAGAAGCTGGCGGAAATGGGCATCCTCAGCCAGGAGGATCTGGCGGAGCAGGCGGTGGACGATCTGTTGGAGATCGAGGGCATGGACAGGGAAAGGGCAAGCCAGCTGATCATGGCCGCGCGCGCGCCGTGGTTCGCGGAGGAAGGCCAGGCCGCCGAATGATCTGACGCGGCGCTTTGCTCACACGTTTCCGCGCGGCGGGACGACATCCGAACACAAAGGTACAGATTGCGAATATGGCAGACGTAACGGTAAGACAGCTCGCGGAGGTGGTCGGCATTCCCGTCGACCGGCTGATTTCTCAGTTGGGCGAGGCCGGTCTACCGATCACCGATGCGGACCAGACCATCAGCGACAAGGAAAAGATGGAGCTGCTGACGCATCTCAGCGGTTCCCAGACCGCCGCGCAGGGTGAGCCCAAGAAGATCACGCTGCGGCGCAAGACGGTCAGCGAGCTTCGCCAGACGGTGCCGGCGGCCGGCCCCGGCCGCGTCAAGCCGAAGGCCCGCAAGGTGAACGTCGAGTATCGTCGCAAGCGGACCTACGCCATGCGTGGCGACCTGGCGGCGAGCGAGGCTGCCGAGGCGCCGCAGGAAGAGCAGGCGCCGGAACTGGCCGTCATCGGCCAGCCCGTGCCGGAGCAGGTTCCGGCGGTGGAGGCCGTCGCTCCGGAGCCCGCCGCCGAACAGCCGGTGGAGCAGGCCGCGCCCGAAGCGGCCGCGCCGCAGGCAGCCGAAGAGGCGGAAGTCGCCGCCGCTCCGCCGGTTCCGGCCGAGGAGCCTGCCGCGGCGCCCCGTCCGGCCGCGACCGAGGACAAGTCCGGCGACAAGAAGGGCAAGCGGCGCAAGAAGCGTGACGACAGCGGCACCCGTTACGGTCGCGAGGAGCTGCACGTCGCTCCTTCGCGCGGCGGTGCGGCGCGTGGTCGCGGCAAGAAGAAGGGCTGGTCACGTCCGGGCGCCAATGCTCCCCGCCATGGCTTCGAGATGCCCACGCAGCCGATCGTGCGCGAGGTTTCGATTCCGCAGACCATCACGGTCGGCGAACTGGCGCAGAAGATGTCGGTGAAGGCCGCCGAGGTCATCAAGACCATGATGGGCATGGGCACCATGGTCACCATCAACCAGGTGCTCGATCAGGAGACTGCGATCATCGTCGTCGAGGAGATGGGCCACAAGGCGCGTCCCGTTCAGGACAATGCGGTCGAAGAGGTACTGTTCGAGACCGAGAGCGGCGGCGAGCCGGTGGCGCGCCCGCCGGTGGTCACCATCATGGGTCACGTGGATCACGGCAAGACCTCGCTGCTCGACTACATCCGCCGCACGCGCGTCGCCGCGGGCGAGGCTGGTGGCATCACCCAGCATATCGGCGCCTATCACGTCGAGACGCCGCGCGGCATGATCACCTTCCTCGACACCCCGGGCCACGCCGCGTTCACGGCGATGCGCGCCCGCGGTGCGAAGGTGACGGACATCGTGGTGCTGATCGTGGCTGCCGACGACGGCGTGATGCCGCAGACGATCGAGGCGGTACAGCATGCGCGCGCAGCCGGCGTGCCGATCATCGTCGCAGTGAACAAGATCGATAAACCGGAAGCCGAGCCCGATCGGGTGAAGCAGGAGCTGGTCGGTCATCAGGTCGTGCCCGAGGAGTGGGGCGGCGACACCATGTTCGTGCACGTGTCGGCCAAGACCGGCCAGGGCGTGGACGAGGTGCTGGATGCGATCCTGCTCCAGGCCGAGGTCATGGAGCTGAAGGCTGTCCCGGACCGGCCGGCAACCGGCACGGTCATCGAGTCGACCCTGGACAAGGGGCGCGGTCCGGTGGCGACGGTGCTGGTGCAGAACGGTACCCTGCGTCGCGGCGAGATGGTGCTTGCCGGTGGTGAGTATGGACGCGTGCGCGCCCTGTTCGATGAGAGCGGGCATGCGGTCGACGAGGCTGGCCCGTCGATTCCGGTGGTCGTGCTCGGTCTGTCCGGCACGCCCAATGCCGGCGACGAGGTTCACGTCCTGCAGGATGAGCGCAAGGCGCGCGAGATCGCGCTGTTCCGCCAGGGCAAGTATCGCGATGTGAAGCTCGCGGCCCGCAAGGCGGCCCGCCTGGAGGATGTGTTCTCGCAGATCGCCAAGGACGAACTGGCTTCGGTCAATCTGGTGATCAAGGGCGACGTCCAGGGCTCGGTCGAGGCGCTGCGCGAGTCGCTGATCAAGCTGTCCACCGACGAGGTCTCGGTGAAGATTATCGCTTCCGGTGTCGGCGGTATCACCGAATCCGACGTCAACCTCGCGCTCACCTCGGGCGCCGTGGTGATCGGCTTCAACGTGCGCGCGGACGCCGCGGCGCGGCGGGCCGCGGAGGAGAACAACGTCGAACTGCGCTATCACAGCATCATCTACGATGTGATCGATGAGGTGAGGCAGGCGCTCTCGGGCATGCTGTCGCCCGAGATCCGCGAGCAGATCGTCGGACTCGCCGAGGTGCGCGAGGTGTTCCGCTCGCCGAAGTTCGGCCAGATCGCCGGCTGTCTGGTGGTCGAGGGTGCGGTGCGACGCAGCAACCCGATCCGCGTGTTGCGTGACAACGTGGTCATCTACGAAGGCGAGCTGGAGTCGCTGCGCCGCTTCAAGGACGACGTCAACGAGGTGCGTGCGGGTACCGAGTGCGGTATCGGCGTGCGCAACTATAACGACGTCCGGGCCGGCGACCAGATCGAGGTTTACGAGAGAATCGAGGTCAAGCGCGAACTGTGATCATCCGCGCGCAGGCGCGGGTAGCGGGCAGCGACGGCAGAGAGGGAGCGGCATATGCCCAAGGAGTTCACGCGCGCACGGCGGATCGGTGAACAGCTTCAGCGCGAGCTGGCTGTACTGATCCCGCAGGAGGTAAAGGATCCCCGCCTCGGCATGATCACCGTCTCGGCGGTGAAGGTGTCGAGCGATCTTTCGCATGCGCGCGTATACGTGACCGTGCTTGGCAAGGAGAGCGACGAGGCGGCGGAGTCGGTGAGGATCCTCAACGGCGCTGGCCCGTTCCTGCGCCAGACGCTGTTTCGCAGAATGAAGCTGCGCATCATGCCGCATCTGCAGTTCGTCCACGACGACGCCATGGTCGAAGGCAATCGCCTCGCCGCCCTGATCGAACGTTCGGTCGCCGAGGACAAGAAGAAGTCTGGTAAGGAATCTTGATGAAACACCGTCATTCCCGGGGCCGCGAGGTCACCGGCATTCTGTTGCTGGACAAACCCTCCAGCATGACCTCCAATGGCGCACTGCAGGTGGTGAAGCGCCTGTTTCGTGCCCGCAAGGCCGGTCATACCGGCAGCCTCGATCCGCTTGCCACCGGCCTGCTGCCGATCTGCTTCGGTGAGGCCACCAAGCTGTCGGGCTTTCTGCTGGAGGCCGACAAGAGCTATCGTGCCGTCGTGCGGCTGGGGGAGCGCACCACGACCGGCGATTCCGAAGGCGAGGTCATTCGGCGCGGCGACACTGCCGGCATCGACCGCGCGCGGGTGGAGCAGGCCGCCGCATCCTTTCGCGGCGAATTGCTGCAGATTCCGCCCATGCACTCGGCGATCAAGCAGAACGGCGTGCCGCTCTACAAGCTCGCTCATCAGGGCATAGAGGTCGAGCGCAAGGCACGCGAAGTCACGATCCACCGCTTCGAAGTGGTCGATTTCAGCGACGATCGCGTGACCATCGAAGTCGATTGCTCCAAGGGGACGTATATCCGTGTTCTGGCGGACGAGCTCGGCGAGCTGCTGGGCTGTGGCGGGCATATCTGCGAGCTGCGTCGCACCGGCGTGGGGGCGTTCGACGCTTCGCGCATGGTCACGATGGAGGCGCTGCAGGCGATGGCGGAAGAAGGCGGGGAGGCGGCGCTGGACGCCTGTCTGGTTTCCATGGAAAGTGCGCTGGCCCAGTGGCCGGATGTCCGTTTGTCCAAGGATGTCGCCTACTTTCTGGTGCAGGGGCAGCCGGTGTTCGTGCCCCATGCCCCCTCCCGGGGCCTGGTCCGGATCTATACCGGGGAAGACCGCTTTCTCGGCGTTGGCCACATCCTGGATGATGGCCGGGTGGCGCCAAAACGCCTGGTGAACCAGTGAGCCGGGCGGCGTGGGGCTTTTCCTCCTTGTACCGAGTAGCGATTGCAAGATAAAATACGCGCTCGAAAATTAGACTGTGACAATTGGCAGGACGACATGGGATTAGATGCGCAGACCAAGGCAGAAGTCGTAAAGGATTATCAGCGTGGCGCGGGTGACACCGGATCGCCGGAAGTGCAGGTTGCCCTGCTTTCCGCCCGGATCGATCAGCTCTCCGGCCATTTCAAGGAGCACAAGCACGACCACCATTCCCGCCAGGGGCTCCTGAGAATGGTCAGCGCGCGGCGCAAGCTGCTCGACTATCTGCGAAAGAGCGATGTGTCGCGTTACCAGGAACTGATCGCGCGGCTCGGCTTGCGCAAGTGAGCCGGCGCCGAGGCGCCTCATCACGTCTCGCGGCGGGCCCGTCCATCGGGCCCGCTTTTCCATTCCGGGTGCGCGATCGGCGGCTGCCGATGAGTCGTACGCTCTAACCCTACAGGAATCCAACCAGTGACCGTAAAGAAGAAAGTCTTTCAATATGGCGCTCATCAGGTAACCCTCGAGACCGGCGAGATTGCACGCCAGGCGACTGGTGCCGTCATGGTGAGCATGGGCGAAACGGTGGTGCTGGTGACCGCCGTCGCGCAGAAGGAAGCTGTTCCGGGGCGTGATTTCTTCCCGCTCACCGTCAACTATCAGGAACGCACCTACGCGGCAGGCAAGATCCCCGGCGGTTTCTTCAAGCGCGAAGGACGGCCGTCCGAGAAGGAAACGCTGACTTCCCGCCTGATCGATCGACCGCTGCGTCCTCTGTTCCCCAAGTCGTTCACCAATGAAGTTCAGGTCATCGCCACCGTCATCTCGCACGGTCGCGAGATCGACCCCGACATTCCCGCGATGATCGGTGCCTCCGCGGCGCTGGCGATCTCGGGTCTGCCGTTCAAGGGTCCGATCGGCGCCGCCCGCGTCGGCTACCGGGACGGGCAGTTCGTGCTCAACCCCACGCTGTCGGAGCTCGAGACTTCGCAGCTCGACCTGGTCGTGGCCGGCACGGAGAACGCCGTGCTGATGGTGGAGTCCGAGGCTTCGGAACTGTCCGAGGCAGTGATGCTCGAAGCCGTGCTGTTCGGTCACACCCAGCAGCAGGTCGCGATCCAAGCCATTCGTGAGCTGGTGGCCGAAGCCGGCAAGCCGGCCTGGGAACTGCCCGAGGCGAGCGTGGACGAGGCGCTGCTCGCCCGCGTCCGCAGCGAGGATAACGTCGGCCAGATTTCGGCGGCCTACCAGATCCGCGACAAGCAGCAGCGCCAGGGTCGGCTCTCCGAGATCCGTTCCGCCATCGTCGCCGCGCTGACCGCCGAAGGCGCCGAGCCGGCGTGGACGGTCGAAGAGGTCAAGGGCCAGATCGAGCGTCTGGAGAAGAAGGTAGTCCGCGAAGCGATCCTGGCTGGCCAGCCGCGCATCGACGGCCGCGATACGCGCACGGTACGTCCGATCACCATTCGTGTCGGCGTGCTGCCGCGCGCGCACGGTTCGGCGCTGTTTACCCGCGGCGAGACCCAGGCCATGGTGGTCGCTACCCTCGGCACCGGCCGCGATGCGCAGATCATCGATGCGATCGAAGGCGAGCGCCGCGAGCCGTTCATGCTGCACTACAACTTCCCGCCGTACAGCGTCGGTGAAACCGGTTTCATCGGTTCGCCCAAGCGCCGCGAGATCGGTCACGGCAATCTGGCTCGTCGCGGCGTCGCTGCCGTGCTGCCGGACATGGAAGACTTCCCCTACGTCATCCGCGTCGTCTCGGAAATCACCGAATCGAACGGCTCGAGCTCGATGGCCTCGGTATGCGGCACCAGCCTGGCGCTGATGGATGCCGGCGTCCCCGTGCGTTCGCCGGTTGCCGGCATCGCCATGGGCCTGATCAAGGAAGGTGATCGCAGCGCCGTGCTGACGGACATCCTCGGCGACGAGGATCATCTCGGCGACATGGATTTCAAGGTTGCGGGCACTTCCTCGGGTGTCACCGCGCTGCAGATGGACATCAAGATCGACGGCATCACCCGCGAGATCATGGCGCAGGCCCTGGAGCAGGCGCGCGACGGACGTCTGCACATCCTCGAGCGCATGAATGCCATCATCGCCGAGCCGCGCAGCGACATTTCGCGTCACGCGCCGCGCATCATCACCATGAAGATCAACCCCGATCGCATCCGTGACGTGATCGGCAAGGGTGGCGCCACGATCCGTGCGCTCACCGAGGAAACCGGCACCAGCATCGACATCACCGATGACGGCACCGTCAAGATCGCTTCGGTCGACCAGACCGCGGGCGAGGAGGTGATCCGTCGCATCCGTCAGCTGACGGCGGATGTCGAGGTGGGCGCGATCTACGAGGGGCGCGTGTCCAAGCTGATGGACTTCGGCGCCTTCGTGACCATTCTGCCCGGCAAGGACGGACTGGTGCACATCTCGCAAATCTCCCATGAGCGCGTCGACAGCGTCAGCGACAAGCTTTCCGAGGGCAAGATCGTGCGCGTGAAGGTTCTCGAGATCGACAAGCAGGGGCGCATCCGCCTCAGCATGAAGGAAATCGAAGACGAAGGCGTCTGAGCTTTTCCGGAGTGAAGAAAAAGGGGACTTCGGTCCCCTTTTTTTTGTCGGTGGAAAGTGGACAGAGTAGGAGAGAGGAAGCAAGAGGCGCAGACGTCGCCTTGATGGTTCGCGCGTTCGACTTCCTCTTTCCGTCACCTTTTCACTTTTCGCTCTTCTCCTGCATCGCATCCCCGCCGAGCTCGCTCAGATACCGGCGCAGGGCGAGGAAGAAGACGGCGTTGCGCTGTCGTTCTTCGGGACAGAACGAGACGCCGATGTTAAAGATGTCTCCCGGCGTGGCGGTGCACCAGGCGACGGTCCCGTTCACGGCGACGGTCAGTTCATCGCTGCGGTACTTCAGCCGGATGCGTTCACCCTGGCGCAGCGGATAGCGGGTTTCCACACCGGCTCCGCTCAGGGATACATCGCACAGGCGCGTGATGGTGTAGACCCCGTCTTCGGACTTGACGGAGAAGCGCGCCTCCTTGCCGCACCGCACCATTCCGCGGGCATTGAATCGCTTGTCGATGCTCATCGCTCTTGTTTCCGGGGGCTGTTTTCAATGAGGCCATGCGACGTTCTATCGGGCCGGTGAATGCGTCGCGTGACATTGCTCAGAACGTCTGTCCCCTGTCCGACGTCCCCGTTCCGGCATCTCTGTATCGTCCCGCCGCAGGGCGCGCTTTAGCCGCCGTTCGCTCGCCTTGCCCCTGCGCGAGATGCGGCGCTAGAATGGCCTTTCGCTACTTCGCTCTCGTCAGGGGCTTTCGTGTCCATCACTTACCCGACCATTGAATCCTTCGTCGGTAATACCCCGCTTATCCGGTTGCAGCGCCTGATACCCGAAACCGGCAGTGTCGTGCTGGTGAAGCTCGAGGGGAACAATCCGGCCGGTTCCGTGAAGGATCGTCCGGCCATGCGCATGATTCGCGGCGCGGCGGAGCGGGGCGAGATCAAGGCCGGCGACACGCTCATCGAGGCGACCAGTGGCAACACCGGCATCGCGCTGGCCATGGCGGCGGCGATCCGCGGTTATCGCATGTGCCTGGTGATGCCCGAGCACATGAGCATCGAGCGCCGGGCGCTCATGCGCGCCTTCGGCGCGCGGATCGTGCTGACTCCGCAGGATGGCGGCATGGAGGCGGCGATCGACCGGGCGCGCGAGATGGTCGCGGCCGGGGAGGGCGTCATGCTCGACCAGTTCTCGAACCAGGACAATCCGCTCGCGCATTACGAAACCACCGGTCCGGAGATCTGGCGTGACACCGGCGGACGGGTGACGCATTTCGTAAGTTCCATGGGGACGACAGGCACGATCATGGGCGTGTCGCGTTATCTCAAGGAGCAGAATCCGGCGGTGCGCATCATCGGCGTCCAGCCGGCCGATGGCTCCTCGATTCCCGGCATCCGTCGCTGGCCCAGTGAGTACCTTCCCCACATCTACGATCCCGCGCGCGTCGATCGCATCATCGACGTCACCCAAGAGGATGCCGAACGCACCACGCGCGAACTGGCTGCGCGGGAAGGTGTGTTCGCCGGCATTTCCGCGGGCGGCGCCGTCACCGCCGCGCTGCGGGTGGCGGCCGAGGTCGAGCACGCGGTGATCGTCACCATTGCTCCCGATCGTGGCGACCGCTACCTGTCCACCAGCG
Organism: Gammaproteobacteria bacterium; assembly: GCA_034002745.1. Taxonomy (GTDB): domain Bacteria; phylum Pseudomonadota; class Gammaproteobacteria; order SZUA-140; family SZUA-140; genus JAITWN01. The sequence goes on along the minus strand of JAVEZY010000004.1, from coordinate 114,757 downwards.
TTTTCCCCGCCCGATGACGCGCCTCAACGTTCTTGTGTTCGATATCGAGACCGTGCCCGACGTCGAGACGGGAAGGCGGCTCTACGATCTGCAAGGGCTGAGCGATGCCGATGTCGCCAGCGTCATGTTTCAACGCCGCCGCCAGGAGACCGGCGACAGCGACTTTCTTCGTCTGCATCTGCAGCGGATCGTTGCCATCTCCGCGGTGCTCAGGAAAGGAGACAGCATCCGCGTCTGGTCGCTGGGAGATCCCGACGCCGGAGAAGCCGAGCTGGTGAAGCGCTTCTTCGACGGGATCGATCGCTACCTGCCGGGCCTGGTGAGCTGGAACGGTTCGGGATTCGATTTGCCGGTACTGCATTATCGTGCCTTGCTGCACGGCATTTCGGCGCCGCGCTACTGGGATACCGGCGACGACGATCAGTCGTTCCGCTGGAACAACTATCTCAGCCGCTTCCACTGGCGTCACATCGATGTCATGGATGTGCTGGCCGGATACCAGGCGCGCGCCTGCGCACCGCTCGACGAGATCGCCGTCATGCTGGGCCTGCCGGGCAAGCTCGGCATGAGCGGGGCGCGGGTATGGGATCAGTATCTGGCCGGAGATATCGTCGGCATTCGCAACTACTGCGAAACCGACGTGCTGAACACCTATCTGGTCTATCTGCGCTTCGAATTGCTGCGCGGACGCATTCAACCCGAACGCTATGAAGCCGAATGCCAGATGTTGCGCGAGCATCTCGCCCAGGCAGACCAGCCGCACTTCCAGGAGTTCCTCGAGGCGTGGCAAAGGAAATAGAACGCAAGTTTCTGGTTGCCAGCGATAGCTGGCGACATGGCGCGACCGGATCCGCCCGCTACCTGCAGGGCTACCTGGCCAACGGCGCGCGCTCCTCGGTCCGCATCCGCGTCGACGGCGATCATGCCTGGCTCAACATCAAGAGCGCAACGCTGGATATCGAGCGGCTGGAGTACGAGTATGCCGTTCCGCTCGCGGACGGCGAGGAAATGCTGGCGCGTCTGTGCGAGGGGCGGCTGGTGGAGAAGAGGCGCTGGTTCGTGCCCCATGAAGGCAAGACCTGGGAGGTCGACGTGTTCGAAGGCGAGAACGAAGGTCTCGTGGTGGCCGAGATCGAACTGGACAGCGCCGACGAGGAGTTCGTTCGCCCGCCGTGGCTGGGTGAGGAGGTCTCTCACGACAGCCGCTACTACAATGTCTGGCTGGCGCGGAATCCCTATACCACATGGTGACAGCACGGGGTAAGCGGCGCGGCGCCGGCCGGCCGATGTCCCGGATGCTCGGGTTGCTGTGCCTGGTCGCCGCGCTTCTCGGCTGCGCGGCGGATGTGCCGCGCGAGGATCTGCGCTTCGGTCTGGCCGCGATGCCGGTGACGCTCGATCCGCGCCACGCCACCGATGCTGCTTCGGCGCGCATCATCCGCCTGCTTTACCAGCGACTGGTGGAATTCGACGAGCACGCCATGCCGGTACCCGGCATCGCCGACTGGGAAACGCCCGAACCCACACGTTATCGCTTCAATCTGCAGTCGCCGCGCCCGCGATTCAGCAACGGCGCCGAGCTTGCCGCGGCTGATGTCGTCGCGAGCTACGAATCGGTGCTCGACGAGCGCACCGGTTCCGCGCACCGAATCTCGCTGGAGAACGTGGCGGCGGTCCGCGCCGTTGGCGACGATGTGGTGGAGTTCCTGCTCCATCGTCCCGATCCGCTCTTCCCCGGCCGCCTGACCATCGGCATCATGCCGCGCCAGTTGCTGCAGGCCGGACAACAGTTCAACCGTTCGCCGGTCGGCAGTGGACCGTTCGAGTTCGTCGCCTGGCCAGCCGATGGCGAGCTTCGGCTGCGCCGGCGCGCGGACGGCGTGGATTTCGCCTTCCTCGCGGTGTCGGATCCGACGGTGCGGGTACTCAAGGTGCTGCGCGGCGAGATCGACATGATCCAGAATGATCTCCCGCCGGAACTGGTGTCCTGGCTGCGCGAACGCGAGGAGGTGCGTGTCAGCGCCGGCTCGGGGAGCAACTTCGCGTACCTCGGTTTCAACCTTCGCGATCCGCTGACGGGCCAGCCCGAGCTTCGCCGTGCCATCGCCCACGCGATCGACCGCGAAGCGCTCATCCGCTACGTGCTGGGCGATACCGCGCGGCCGGCGGGCGGCATACTTCCGCCCGAGCATTGGGCGGGGTTGGGCGACAGTGGCGTGCCCTACGATCCGGATGAGGCGCGAAGGCTGCTGGCGTCGATCGGCGCACAGGGTGCGCGCATCGTCTACAAGACCTCGACCGACCCGGTGCGGCTGCGTCTGGCGACCGCGATCCAGCGTCAGCTCGCGGAGATCGGCATCGATGTCGATCTGCGCAGCTACGACTGGGGCACATTCTACGGCGACATCAAGGCCGGCAACTTCCAGATGTACAGCCTGAGCTGGGTCGGCGTGAAGCTGCCGGAGATATACCGTTATGCCTTCCACAGCACGGCGCTGCCTCCGCTCGGCGCCAACCGCGGGTTCTTCGTCGACACCGTCGCCGATCGGCTGATCGAGCGCGCGGAAGCGGCGATCTCGACGCCGGCGCAGATCGAGCCGCTGCATTCGCTGCAGCGCCGCCTGCTCGAAGCCTTGCCCTATGTCCCCCTGTGGTACGAGGATCATGTATTCGTTGCGCGCTCCGACATCCGCGGCTACCAGATCGCAGCGGACGGTAACTACGACAGCCTGGTGATGGTCCGGCGCGTCGGCGCGGGTGACGCATGATCGCGTTCCTGCTGTCGCGCCTTACCAGCGCCCTGCTGGTGGTGTTCGGCGTTTCCGTGCTGGTGTTCCTGCTCATCCACGCGGTGCCCGGCGATCCGGTCGAAGTGATGCTGGGCGAAACCAGCCAGCCTGCCGATCGCGAGGAACTCCGGCGCGCGCTCGGCCTCGATCAACCGCTGCCTGTGCAGATGGCGGAGTATTACCGGCGACTGCTGGATTTCGACCTCGGCACTTCGCTCTACTCGCGCCGGCCCGTCGCGGAGATTCTCGCCGAAAGGTTCCCGGCCACGCTGGAACTGGCGGTGGCGGGCCTGGCGGTGGCGCTGCTGCTGGCGCTGCCGCTCGGCGTGCTGGCGGCGATGCGGCGCGGCACGGCCTGGGACAACGGCGCGATGATGTTTTCCATGCTCGGGGTATCGATTCCGAACTTTCTCATGGGACCGCTGCTGATCCTGGTGTTTTCGCTGTGGCTGGGGTGGCTGCCGGTGAGTGGCCGTGACGGCTGGGGATCGCTGGTGCTGCCGGCGATCACGCTGGGAACGGCGCTGGCGGCGATCCTGTCGCGCATGATCCGCGCCACGCTGCTTGAGGCGCTCGGCGAGGACTACATACTCACCGCGCGCGCCAAGGGCCTGCCATGGTACCGCGTGATCCTGCGCCATGCGCTGCGCAATGCGCTGCTGCCGGTGATGACGCTGCTCGGTCTGCAACTCGGCGCGCTGCTCGCGGGGACGGTCATCACCGAGATCGTGTTTTCCTGGCCTGGCATCGGCCAGCTCACCATCGAATCGATCCACCGCCGCGACTATCCGGTGGTGCAGGCCTGCATCCTGCTCATCGCCGTGTCGTACGTGCTGGTCAATGCACTCACCGATCTGGCATACGGCTGGCTCGATCCGCGGGTACGCCTCGGCGGCAGGGAGGGGGGCGAGCGATGAGACCCTGGTGGGCGTGCGCGATCCTCGCGTGCTGGGCGGGTCTCGCCTGCTTCGGCTGGCTGTTGCCGCTCGATCCCGGGGCGATGGACCTGGAGCGCATTCTTGCCCCGCCCGGGCCGTCGGCCTGGATGGGCTACGATGACCTCGGCCGCCCGCTGTGGGATCGCATCGCCGTCGGCGCGCGCTATTCGTTCTTCGTGGCGCTGTTCGTGGTGTCGATCTCCGCGGTGCTCGGTACCAGCATCGGTGCGGCGAGCGCCTGGGCGGGCGGCTGGGTGGATCACGTTCTGACCCGGATCATCGATGTGTTTCTCGCCTTTCCAGGTATCCTGCTCGCCATCGCGCTGGCCGGGGTGCTGGGGGCGGGGCTGGGGAATGTGGTGATCGCGCTGGCCGTGGTCGGCTGGGTCGGCTTTGCGCGGCTGGCGCGGGCGCAGGTACTCACCTATCGCGAGCGCGAGCATGTCCAGGCAGCGATCACCCTCGGCGCCAGCCGCACCCGCATCCTGTGGCGTCATCTGCTGCCCCTGATCGCCGCGCCGCTGATCGTGGAGGCGACCTTCGGCATCGCGGCCGTGGTCATCGCCGAAGCGGGGCTGTCGTTCCTCGGGCTCGGCATCCAGCCGCCGGCGCCGTCCTGGGGCAGCATGATCCGCGACAGCAGCCGCTACATGCTGGTCGCGCCCCACATGGTGATCGTGCCCGGCGCGGCGCTGATGCTGGTGGTGCTGGCGGTCAACGCGCTCGGTGATCGCCTGCGTGACCGGCTTGACGTGAAAACGGACCGCGACCAACTCTGAGCAGGCAGGAGAGACGATGGAAGGCGATATCGGGCCGATCATGGTCGGCGTGGAGGGAACGGAACTGGATGCGGCGGAGCGCGAACTGCTGCGGCATCCCCGCGTCGGTGGCGTCATTCTCTTCACCAGAAACTTCGAGTCTGCCGCGCAACTTGCTGCATTGACGAGGGAAATACATGAGCTGCGTGATCCGCCGCTGCTCATCGCGGTGGACCAGGAGGGAGGGCGGGTACAGCGCCTGCGCGAGGGATTCACTCTCCTGCCGCCGCTGTCGGTGTTCGGCCGCATGCATGCCGAAGCGCCTGAGCGTGCCGCCGCGCTGGCCGAAACCTGTGGCTGGCTGATGGCGATGGAGATGCGCAGCGTGGGCATCGATCTGAGTTTCGCCCCGGTGCTCGATCTGCATCGCGGTGTGAGCAGCGTCATCGGCAGTCGTGCCTTCGCCGCCGATCCGCATGTCGTCGCGGCGCTCGCGTCCCGTTATGTGAGCGGCATGCGGCGCGCGGGAATGCCCGCGACCGGCAAGCACTACCCCGGTCATGGTTCCGTAGCGGAGGATTCCCATCTGGCGCTGCCGGTCGATCCGCGTCCCTGGGAGCGGATCGAGGCGGAGGATCTGGTTCCGTTTGCGCATCTCGCCCGTCAGGGGCTGGAAGCGATGATGGTCGCCCATGTGCGCTATAGCGCGGTCGATGAGCGGCTGGCGGGATTTTCTCCGTTCTGGCTGCAGGAAGTGCTGCGCGGGCGTCTCGGTTTCGATGGGGCCATCATCAGCGATGATCTGCTCATGGCGGCGGCGGAAGGCGCGGGCGATGTGCCGGAGCGGGCGATCGCCGCATTCGACGCCGGCTGCGACATGGTGCTGGTCTGCCGCGGACTCGAGTCAGCCGCCGCAGCCGCCGATCGCATCGCCGACTGGCGCCCGGCCCCGCAAAGCGCCGCAAGACTGGCCCGTCTGCGACCGCGCGGCGCATGCCCGAACCGGGATGAACTCCATTCCCTGACCGCCTGGCGCGAAGCCGCCGCGGTGGCTGCGGAATTGGAGAAAGAGGAAAGATGCAAGGATGAAAGCTGAATGTTCCTGAGGGGGCGGACTCTTTTTTCCGCCGGTGCGGCAGGGGGCTCATCCGCTGGACACGAATGCCCCATGCTCTGCGCGCTTCTCCGTACTGGGGTCTGACCCCGGTTCGGAGAAGCGCGCTTCTTCTCGCTACTGCCTTATCTCGATCTTCCCTTCCTCGCGCAGTTCGCTGATGTAGCGGGTGATGCTGCGGTTGGAGAGCTGGCGGCGCAGGTCGTCCTGCACCTCTTCCAGGGGCGGTACGGGTACGATGCGGGTTTCGTCCAGACGCAGCACATGCCATCCGAACTCGGTTCTGACCGGCTCCTTGCCGTGACTGCCCGGGCGCAGGCCGGCTGCGGCCTCGCGCAGGGCGGGAGAGAGCTGTTCGGCGCTGATCCAACCGATTTCGCCGCCCTGGGCAGCGGTGGAATCGATCGACTTTTCCCGGGCCAGGTCTCCGAATGGTTTGCCCGAGCCGAGCGCCCCGATCACTTCGCGCGCCGTGCCTTCCTCGGCGGTCAGAATGTGGCTGAGTCGATATTCCCGGACCGGCTTGAGTTCGCGATAGGCTTTTTCGAGCTCGTCCCGCGCGATGGGCGTCTGCAGTAACTGGCTGAAGGCATAGCGAGCGACGATGTTGCGGCGATGATTCTCCACGGCGCTGACCACTTCCGGCGCGTCATCCCAACCCTTGTCCATGGCATCCTGGTACACCAGTTCGCGGTTGATGTACTCGGAAAAAAGCGCGTTCATCTGCTGCTGATTGAGGTTGACCTGGCGTTCGCCGATGCGCGTGCTGACAAAGGCGTTGAAGTCGCCGAGCGTGAGTTCCTTGCCGTTCACCACCGCGATCACTCTGTCACCGGGTTCCCCAGTGCTGGCGCCGGTGGCTATTGCCTGGAGCGGGAGGAGAACAAAAACCAACAATAGGGCAGTAAGATAGCGGCGGAACGTAATGTCGCGTTCGAACATGTCGGTCCTCGAGTTCAGTTGTGCGCGGCGGGACTCGGGCGCAGGAGTCCCCATTTGCGATCGTTCGCTGTGTCGGCCAATCAGGGCAGTGTCTTCAGGAATGGCTTGACCGTCACCTTTCTGTAGACACCGAATCTGCAAAAAGGGTCCGCCGCGGCCCAGCGCTCCGCGTCGTCCAGCGAGGGGAACTCCGCGACGATGAGGCTGCCGCTGAATCCGGCTTCCCCGGGGTCCGGGCTGTCGATGGCGGGGAAGGGGCCGGCGAGGACCAGCCGTCCCTGGGCCTTGAGTTCATGCAGGCGCTCGAGGTGCGCGGGGCGATGTTCACGGCGAGCCTGAAGCGCGTTCTCTGCATCCTCGCAATAGAAAACATAGATCATTCTGCCTTGCCCTTTTCAGAATCCTGGTCTGGCTTGACGTGCCGCATGAGGTAGATCGACTGCAGCAGCACGAAGGCGAGCGTCAGTCCGAGGATGCCGAAAAGCTTGAAGTCCACCCAGATTTCGGTGGAGAAATTATACACAACCCACAGATTGATCGCGCCAACCGCGAGGAAGAACAGCCCCCAGGCGAGGTTGAGCCGTGTCCATACCGGCGGCGGAAGTTCGATGTTCTTTTCGAGCAGGCGCTGCATCAGCAGACGTTTACCGATAAAATGGCTGCCCAGGAACACCGCCGCGAACAGCCAGTTGACCACGGTCGGTTTCCACTTGATGAACATTTCGTCGTGCAGCAGCAGTGTGGCGCCGCCGAACACGACGAGCAGGCCGAGCGTGATCAGGTGCATGGACTCGAGCCGGCGTTGCCGCAGCCACACCAGTCCGACCTGGATCACTCCCGCGACGATGGCGACACCGGTGGCGACGTAGACGTCTCCGCCGGAGGCCTTGAAGGCAATGAAAAACAGCAGAACCGGAAACAGATCGAAGAGAAGTTTCACTGTCCGTGTCCGGGAAGACCGATGCGGATTGGCATATCGAGAGATTGATTACCTGGATTCCGATGAATAGGCACGAACATCCATCCCTGCTCCGGGCTGATCTTCACAGTCATTCGAACTGCTCGGATGGCGTGTTGTCGCCTTCGGCGCTGGTCGAACGGGCTGCGGCGCAGGGGGTCGAGCTGCTCGCGATCACGGATCATGATACCACGGCCGGTGTGGCGGACGCCCGGGCGGCCGCGGAGCGTCTGGGGCTGAGGCTGATAGCCGGCGTCGAGATCTCGGTGAGCTGGAAGGGCCAGGTGCTCCATGTTCTCGGGCTCAACATCGATCCCGGGCATCCGGAGCTCAGCGCGGGTCTGCAGCGGCTGGAACGGGTGCGCATCGAGCGTGCCGAGCGCATGGCGGCCAAGCTCGAGCGGGCAGGTGTCGCCGGCGCGCTCGCCGGTGCGCAGGCGCAGGCCGGCGACACCGTGCCGGGACGCAATCATTTTGCCCGCTATCTGGTCGAAACCGGACATGCCCGCGATCTGCAGCGCGCCTTCAAGCGCTATCTGGTGCGCGGCGCCTCGTGCTATGTCGCCTGTCAGTGGGCGACGCTGGAAGAGGCGCTCGCCTGGATCGCCGCTGCCGGCGGTCAAGGGGTGCTCGCGCATCCGGCGCGCTACCGCATGAGTCGCAGCGCGCTCAGGCGCACGCTGGAAGCATTCAGCGCGGCGGGAGGCGTCGGGATGGAGATCATTTCCGGAAACCAGACCCCCGAGGTGACCGCGGCGCTGGCGGCGCATGCCCATGCGCTGGGACTGCTCGCCTCGCGCGGTTCCGATTTCCACGAGCCAGGCGCCGGACCGGAGCTCGGCAGACTGGCGCCGCTGCCGGCCGGTTGCACGCCGGTGTGGCTAGACTGGGCTGCCTGAGCAGGAGCTTGACGATGCAATACTTCGAGGTCCATCCGGAGAATCCGCAGCGCCGCCTGCTGTCCCAGGCGGCCGAGATCGTGCGGCAGGGCGGCGTGATCGCCTATCCCACCGATTCCTGCTATGCCCTCGGTTGCCATATCGGCGAAAAGGAGCCGATGGAGCGCATTCTGCGCCTGCGCCAGCTGCCGCCGGACCACAACTTCACGCTGATCTGCCGCGATCTGTCCGATATCTCCGCCTACGCGCAGGTAGATAATCAGGCCTACCGGCTGCTCAAGTCGCTCACGCCGGGACCCTATACCTTCATCCTCGCCGCTTCGCGCGAGGTTCCGCGCCGGTTGCAGAATCCGAAACGTCGGACCATCGGCTTGCGCGTCCCCGACCATCCGGTGGTGAATCTGCTGCTGGAACTGCTTGGCGAGCCGCTGATGAGCGTCACCCTGATCGAGCCCGGTGCCGATCTTCCGCTCACCGATCCCGAGGAAATACGCGAACAACTGGGAAGCCAGATCGATCTGCTCGTCGATGGCGGTCCCTGCGGGCACGAGCCGACGACCATCATCGATCTTACCGGCCAGGCGCCCGTGGTGCTGCGCGAAGGCAAGGGAGACGTTTCCTTCCTGGGGGGCGGGTGAGCCTCCCGCGGCTTGGCCATGATGGCCGGATAGCCGGCCGGTGAGTCCTTTCGAACTGATCGTGATCTGGGCCCTGCCCGTGGTCTTCGGCATCACGGTGCATGAGGTGGCGCACGGCTGGATGGCGCTGCGGCTCGGCGATCGTACTGCGCAGATGCTCGGCAGGCTCACGCTCAACCCGATCCGGCACATCGATCCGGTGGGAACGATCCTGGTTCCGGCGGTGCTGCTGATGCTCGGCGGCTTCGTGTTCGGCTGGGCGAAACCGGTGCCGGTGACCTGGGAGAATCTGCGCCGGCCGCAGCGCGACATGGCGCTGGTGGCGCTGGCGGGGCCGCTGGCGAATGTGCTGATGGCGGTCATCTGGCTGTTGGTGCTGCTGCTTGGCATCGCACTCCAGGACATGGCATTTGCCCGCGGACTGATCTACATGGCCGCGGCGGGTATCCTGATCAATGCGGTGCTCATGGTGCTCAATCTGCTGCCCGTGCCGCCGCTCGACGGCAGCCGGGTGGTGGCGGCGCTGCTGCCGCGCTCCCTGCGCGCCGGCTACGGACGACTCGAGCCGTTCGGGTTGCTGATCCTCGTGCTGCTGATCGCCACCGGCCTGCTCGGCCCAGTGATGCGCCCCCTGATGTGGGGATTCTTTGAGATACTGTTCTCGTTCAGTGAGACGGGCCTGAGGCACTTCCTGTGGGCGATGCAGGTGGTGAGTTGAGCCGTCGACGGGTCTCAGGTGTTTTCTTCAGGCTGTTGAATCAGATAGAAGGATGATGGAAGTGATCCATTCCGACAGGCAGCGGGTACTCTCCGGCATGCGTCCCACGGGCGCCCTGCATCTCGGGCATTACCACGGGGTGCTGAAGAACTGGCTGGCCATGCAGCACGAATATGACTGCTTCTTCTTCGTCGCCGACTGGCACGCACTGACGACGGAGTACGAGAACCAGACCATCATCGGCGACGCCACCCGGAACATGGTGATCGACTGGCTGGCCGTCGGCATCGACCCCAGCCGGGCGACCCTGTTCGTGCAGTCGCAGGTGCCCGAGCATGCCGAGCTGCACCTGCTGCTGTCGATGATCACACCACTCGGCTGGCTCGAACGCGTTCCCACCTACAAGGATCAGCAGGAGCGCCTGCGCGAGAAGGATCTCGGTACCTACGGCTTCCTCGGATACCCCTTGCTGCAGAGCGCGGACATCCTGATCTACCGGGCCGGCCTGGTGCCGGTGGGAGAGGACCAGGTCGCGCACGTGGAGCTGACCCGCGAGGTGGCGCGACGGTTCAATCACCTCTATGGCCGGGAAGCGGATTTCGTGCCGCGAGCCAAGGCCGTGCTGGCCGGGATCGAAGGTATCAAGGCTAAGAAATACAAAGAATTACGTCAGTCTTATCAGGAGCGAGGTGATCATGAGGCGCTGGGCGAGGGCCGTCTGCTGGTAGCCGGGCTGCCGGGCCTGAGCGCGGAGGACCGCGAGCGTCTGGCCGGTTATCTCGAGGGCGAGGCGCGCATCATCCTGCCCGAGCCGCGGGCCGCACTCACGCCGATGGCCAAGATGCCGGGTCTCGATGGTCAAAAGATGTCCAAGTCCTACGGCAACACCATCGGTCTGCGCGAGGATCCGGACAGCATCACCCGCAAGATGCGGACCATGCCCACCGACCCGGCGCGCGTGCGTCGCACCGACCCCGGCGAGCCGCTGAAATGCCCGGTGTGGCCGCTGCATGAGGTGTACTCCGACGAGGACACCAAGGAATGGGTGCTGACGGGGTGCCGCGGCGCGAGTATCGGCTGCATCGAGTGCAAGCAGCGCGTGATCGATCGGGTGATCGCGGAGGTGGCGCCGATCGCCGAACGCGCCCGGGAACTGGAGAACGATCCCGCCCATGTGCGCCAGGTGATGCGCGAAGGCGCCGAGCGGGCGCGGGCGGTGGCCGGCGAGACCATGGAAGAAGTCCGCCGGGCGATCGGATTAGTTGGTATCATTTAGCGCCATGAGCGAGACGCCACGCATCGGGGACGAAGCAGTCCCCCGCCAGCAGGTCATGCCTTTCGCCCTGGTGCAGGGCAGGCAGATGATGCCTCCCCAGGATCTCTACATCCCCCCGGACGCGCTCGAGGTCTTTCTCGAGGCCTTCGAGGGGCCGCTCGATCTGCTGCTGTACCTGATCAAGCGCAACAACCTCGACATTCTCGACATCCCGATTGCCGAGATCACGCGCCAGTACATGCGGTACATCGAGCTCATGCAGGACATGCGCCTGGAGCTTGCCGCGGAGTATCTGGTGATGGCGGCCATGCTGGCCGAGATCAAGTCGCGGCTGCTGCTGCCCCGTCCCGCGGCGGTGGAGGATGAGGACGATCCGCGCGCGGAACTGGTGCGCCGGCTCCAGGAGTACGAGCGTTTCAAGCAGGCCGCCTCCGATCTGGACGCGCTGCCGCGGATGCAGCGGGACAGCTGGCCGGTGGACGTGGCCGCGCCGGAGACCAAGGTGGTGAAGATGCCGCCGCCGGTGGATCTGCGCGAGATCCTGGTCGCCTTCCAGGAGGTGATGATGCGGGCGGAGATGTACAGCCACCATCATGTCACCATGGAACCGCTCTCGGTACGCGAACGCATGACCAGCATCCTGCAGCAGGTGGACAGCGAGCAGTTCACCGCATTCGGTTCCCTGTTCACGGTCGAGGAAGGGCGGCGCGGGGTGGTGGTCACTCTGCTGGCAATCCTGGAACTGGTGAAGGAATCGCTGATCGAGATGATCCAGAACGAGGCTTTCGGGCCGATTTACGTGAAGGCGCCACAGCATGTCAATGAATCAGCCGCCACTTAAGGCCATCATCGAGGCCGCGCTGCTCAACGCTGGGCAGCCGCTCAACATCGAGCGCCTGCAGGCGCTGTTCCCCGAGGACGAACGCCCCGAGAGCGACGCGGTGAAAGCGGCGCTGGACGAGCTCACCGCAGACTGGGAGGGGCGCTCGGTCGAACTGAAGCAGGTGGCCAGCGGCTATCGCTTCCAGGTGCGTTCCGAATTCGCGCCGTGGATCGGTCGCTTGTCCGAGGAGCGCCAGCCGCGCTATTCCCGCGCGCTGCTGGAGACCCTGGCGCTGATCGTGTATCGCCAGCCGATCACGCGTGCCGGGATAGAGGAGATCCGCGGCGTCAGCGTCAGCTCGCACATCATCCGCACGCTGCTCGAGCGCGAGTGGATCCGGGTGGTGGGGCATCGCGATGTGCCTGGTCGCCCCGCGCTGTACGGCACCACCAAGCGGTTCCTCGACTATTTCAATCTGCGCAGCCTGAGCGAGCTGCCCGCGCTGGCCGAGATCAAGCCGCTCGATCAGCTCCAGGCCAATCTCGGATTCTTTGACGGCGAAGGCGGCGGAGAAGAAGGGAACCCGGGCGCCGATGCTCAGCCCGAAGCCGACACCGGAATCGACGCTGGCGTGGTCGTGCCCATCGCCGCTGATGGCGAGGAGGCGGACGATGCCGAAGCCGCGGAAGCGGACGCGCCCGAGGCCGTCGTCGACGACGGAGGCGAGAGCGCACCGACGGACGAAGATCGTGACGACGCCATTGCCAGCGAGGGCAGCGCATCCGCAGAGGACAGTGCCTCCGCTGACGATAGCGAGGGCGAAAGCGCAGAGGAGCGTCGCGTCACCGCGACTGAGCACGCGTGAGCGCCGCCAGGCGTTCACCCCCTCGCGGCGGCCCGCGCAAGCGCCGCCCCGGCAGTGACCGGGTCGAGCCTGCGTCGACGCGGGCGGCGGTCCCCAACGTTGCTCCCGCTGCTCCATCCGCGCCGGAGCGCGTGCAGAAGTTTCTCGCCCGCCTGGGACACGGCTCACGCCGTCAGATCGAAGAGTGGATCCGCGCCGGTCGCATCCAGATCAACGGTCGTAACGCCGTGCTCGGCGATACGGTCACGGCCGAGGATCAGGTCGCGATCGATGGCCGGCGCGTGATCGCCGCCAGCGCGCCATCCTGTCGCATCCTGCTCTACAACAAGCCCGAAGGCGAAATCTGCACGCGTTCCGATCCCGAGGGACGGCCCAGCATCTTCGACCGTCTGCCGTCGCCGGGCGGTCAGCGCTGGGTATCGATCGGTCGACTCGACGTCAATACCAGCGGCCTGCTGCTGCTCACCACGGATGGCGATCTCGCCAATCGGCTGATGCATCCTTCGGGAGGCATCGATCGCGAGTACCTGGTGCGCGTGCTGGGAGAGGTCAGCCCGGAGATGCTCGAGCGTCTGCGCACCGGCGTGGAACTGGAGGATGGTCCGGCCGCGTTCGAGCGCGTCTATGAGATCGGCGGCCGGGGCAGCAACCGCTGGTATGGATCGGTGCTGCGCGAGGGACGCAAACGCGAAGTGCGCCGCCTCTGGGAGGCGGTCGGAGTTCGCGTGAGCCGCCTGAAGCGCATCCGTTTCGGTCCCATCAGTCTGCCCTCGCATCTGCTGCGCGGACAGTTCATGGAACTGGATGAGGCCACCATCGCGACGCTGCGCGCAGCGGTGGCGCCGGACGCGCATTCGCGGAGCTGATCGCGCACCGGCATTCGCACCAGCGAATTGCGGGCGAGCCTGGCTCGGAGTGACGGCGATGGATGGCCGCGACACTGCCACCGCCTGCGCCGGGATGATGCGGAAGGTGAACCGGGCCGCGCTTGTGTGGTTAAATGCCGAGTCATGTTCAGACCTCTCCCAGTCTATATCGGACTTCGCTACACCCGCGCGCGGCGTCGCAATCATTTCATTTCCTTCATCTCGGTCATTTCGATGCTGGGCATCGCGCTCGGCGTGACCGCGTTGATCACCGTGCTGTCGGTGATGAACGGCTTCGAGAAGGAATTGCGCGAGCGCATCCTGGGCGTGGTCGCGCATGTCACCGTGCGTGGCGCGACCGGCCCGCTCGATGACTGGCGCGTGCTCGAGGCGGAGCTGCGCGAGCGCCCGGGCGTCACCGGCATCGCGCCGTTCGTCAGCGCCGAAGGCATGATCGGCAACGGACCGCGGGTGTCGGGCGCCATGCTGCGCGGCATCGATCCGCTGCTGGAGGGAGAAGTCTCCGAGCTTCCCGAAAAGATGCGCCTGGGCAGCATGGATGATCTGGTGCCGGGCGAGTTCGGCATCGTGCTCGGCCGTGAGCTGGCGCGCGCGCTCGGCGTCACCATCGGCGATCGGGTCGTCGTCATCACTCCCCAGGCGACCGTCACCCCCGCCGGCTTTCTGCCGCGCCTGAAGCGTTTCACGGTTGTCGGCATGTTCGAGATCGGCATGTTCGAATACGACAGCGCGCTCGCGCTGATGCACGTCGAGGACGCATCCACGCTGTTCCGGCTCGACGGAGGCGTGAGCGGCGTGCAGCTGCGTCTCGCCGACATGTTTCTCGCCCCGCGCTTCGCTGCCGATCTCGCCGCCGACATGCCCTTCGATTATCGCGTCCTCGACTGGACGCAGCAGCACGCCAACTTCTTCCGCGCGGTGCAGATGGAGAAGACGGTGATGTTCGTGATCCTGCTGCTGATCGTCGCCGTCGCCGCCTTCAATCTCGTTTCCACGCTGGTGATGCTGGTCACGGACAAGCAGGCCGACATCGCCATCCTGCGCACGCTCGGTGCCAGTCCGGCGGCGGTGATGGGCGTATTCATCGTCCAGGGCGCGGTGGTCGGTCTGGTCGGTACCGTGCTTGGGGTGATCGGCGGCGTTGCTCTCGCGCAGAACATCGACGTCGTGGTGCCGGCGCTGGAGCGCCTGCTCGGCATCCGTTTCCTCGCGCCCGACGTGTACTACATCAGCGACCTGCCTTCCGACATGCGCTGGCACGATGTCGGGTCGGTGGGCGTGATCGCCTTCGTGCTTTGCCTGCTCGCCACGCTATATCCCGCCTGGCGTGCGGCGCGGGTACATCCTGCGGAGGCGCTGCGCTATGAGTAAGGACGCCATCGCCGCGCAGGCCGCGCTGCACTGCGCCGGCCTCGCCAAGACCTATCGCGAAGGTCCCGCCGATGTCGAGGTGTTGCGCGATATCAATCTTACGCTCGCCGCCGGCGAGCGCGTGGCGATCATGGGCAGCTCGGGCGCGGGCAAGAGCACGCTGCTGCATCTGCTTGCGGGTCTCGATGAGCCCGATCGCGGCGAGGTCTGGCTCGGCGGGCGCAAGCTGACGACGCTTGGCGCCGCTGCTCGCGGGCGCTTGCGCAACGAGATGCTCGGCTTCATCTATCAGTTCCACCACCTGCTGCCCGAATTCACGGCGCTCGAGAATGTCTGCATGCCGCTGATGATCGGCGGCGCGGCGCCGGGCGAGGCGGAGCGGGCGGCGCAGGCGATGCTCGAACGCGTGGGTCTCGGCGCGCGCACGCGCCACAAGCCGGGTGAACTGTCCGGCGGAGAGCGTCAGCGCGTCGCCGTAGCGCGGGCGCTGGTGACGCGGCCGCGCTGCGTGCTCGCCGACGAACCGACCGGAAATCTCGATCACCGCAATGCTGCGGAAGTGTTCCGGCTGATGGTGGAGCTCAACGCCGAATTGCAGACCAGCTTTCTGGTGGTGACCCACGAGCCGGCGCTGGCCCGGCAGATGGACCGCGTGCTGATACTGGAGGCGGGCGCGCTGCGCCCGGCTGAAACGCACGAGCGCTGATCGAAGCGCCGTCGCTGCGGCTCAGCGAGGATCGTGCTCCGGATTCTTTCCGGAGTCCTGCCCGGACTTCTGACCGGCCTCCTGCTGACGGGCGTTCTTCCGCCGACGGGCAAGCTCGCGTCGCTGGCGCGCGCGCCAGCTCAGGTTCACGTGCAGGCGCCAGAAGCTGCGAATGAAGAGGTTGCCCAGAATCGCCGCCACCGCGCCGGTGACCAGGCAGCCGAGCAGGACGGGCGCCCAGATCATCTTCATTTCCGTCAGCAGCCAGGTGAGCGACGGGTTGCTGAAGTCTATGCGGTGCACCGGTTTGTCGAGCAGCCATGCGCCCAGCCTGTAACAGAAATAGAACACTGGCGGCATGGTCAAGGGGTTCGTCACCCAGACCAGGGCCACCGAGATCGGCAGGTTGACGCGGAACAGGATCGCAAAGAATGCCGCGATCGCCATCTGGAATGGCGTCGGGATGAACGCCACGAAAAGCCCTGTGGAAACGGCGCCAGGGACCGAGCGCCGGTTGAGATGCCATAGATTGGGATCGTGCAGGCGGGTGCCGAAGCGCTGTAGATGCTTGTGCTCCCTGATCGTGCGGTGATCGGGAAGCCATCGTTTCAGGATCTTGCGAGGCATGTAACGAATTATAGGTATCTGGCGCGTTCAGTGTCAGGGAGTATAGCGCGGGAGAAGAAGGCATGGGCCAGGGATCGGTCGCCTTCCTGTCGGGTATCCTGTTGTTGCAGTGGCTGCCGGAGTTGCCCACATCATGGTGGATCGCGGCCGGCGTCGTGCTCGTGCCGTTGTCGCTGGTTCTGCCGCTGCTGCGTCTGCCGGCCTGCTGCTTCGCGGGCTTCCTCTGGGCCTTGATGCACGCTCACCTCATCCTTTCTGGGGAAATCTCCAGGGAAGTCGAAGGCCGGGACCTGCTCGCCGAAGGCGCGATCGTGGCAGTTCCTGAACAGCATTCCGGCATGGTTCGCTTCGAATTCGCAGCCGAGCGGCTGTGGCGCGCCGATTCCGGCGAACCCGTGCCGGTGCCGGGACGCCTGCGCCTGAGCTGGCACCGCGATGCTCCCGAGTTGATTGCCGGCGAGCGCTGGCGCCTGCGCCTGCGGCTCAAGCGACCGCATGGTTTCGCCAATCCAGGCGGCTTCGATTACGAAGGGCGGCTCTACCGCCAGCGCATCCGGGCGACGGGCTATGTCCGAGCGGATCCCGCGAACCGGCGTCTCGCGTCCGCACCGGGATCGGCGCCGCTGCAATATCTCCGGCAACGCCTCGGGAAGGGCATCGCTGCCGCGCTGCCGGAGCGGGAACTCGCCGGCGTGGTAACGGCGCTGGCGATAGGGGACTACCAGCGCATCACGCGCGAACAATGGGATGTGCTTCGTCGCACCGGCACTACCCATCTGGTCGCGATTTCCGGGCTGCATGTCAGCATGGTCGCCGCGCTGGTATTTCTCGCCGTGTCCCGGACGTGGTCGCGCTCGACTCTGGTGCGGCGTGTTCCGGCGCCCTGGATCGCGGCGGCCGCGGCGTTGGCCGGCGCCGCCGGCTATGCGGCACTGGCGGGTTTCTCGGTGCCCACGCAGCGCGCCATGGTGATGGTGGCCGCAGCCATGTGGGCAGTGCTCGGCTCGCGCGCGAAGGCGCCATGGCGCATGTTCTTTCTCGCCCTGTGGGGCGTGCTGTTCCTCGATCCGCTGGCGGTGATGGACGCCGGTTTCTGGCTGTCCTTCGGCGCGGTGGCCATCATCCTGCTCGGCATGGGGAACCGTCTTGGCCGGGGGGACTGGTGGTGGCGCTGGGGGCGGCTGCACCTTCTGATCACCGTGGGTCTCGGGCCGCCCTTGCTCGCGCTGTTCCAGCAGCTGCCGCTCGGCTCTCCAATCGCCAACTTCATCGCCGTGCCCTGGGTGAGCCTGGTCGTGCCGATCGTGCTCGCCGGCGCGACGCTGATCCTGCCGCTTCCAGCGCTGGGGGAGCCGCTGCTGCGGCTTGCCGAGTGGCTGCTGGCGGTGCTGTGGCCGCTGCTCGATGCCATCGCCGATGTGCCCTGGCTGCAGTGGTCGCGACCGGCCCCCGGTGGCTGGATTCTCGCCGCCGCCCTGTTCGGTGCCGCGCTGGCAGTGGCTCCGCGCGGCTTCCCGGCACGCTGGGCCGCGCTCGTGCTGTTGCTGCCCGCGATGACCTGGCAGGCGCCGACGCCGGCGCCGGGAGCGGTGTGGCTGACGGTACTGGATGTCGGCCAGGGACTGGCGGCGGTGGTGCGCACCCGGCATCACGTGCTGATCTATGACACCGGTCCGCGCTTCGGCCCCGACTTCGACGCCGGCAGCGCGGTCATCCTGCCCTGGCTGCGCCAGCACGGCGTGCGTGATCTCGACATGCTGCTGATCAGCCATGGCGACAACGATCATGCCGGTGGCGCGCCGGCACTGCTGAGCGAGCTGCGGATCGCGCGTCTCGTGGCCAGCGCCGGCACCGCGGTACCGGGTTACGCGGCGGATCCCTGCCGCCGCGACATGTCCTGGCGCTGGGACGGGATCGATTTCCGCATCCTGCTTCCGGAGGCGGGGGCCGCGGGGCGGCGCAATGATGACTCCTGTGTGCTCAGGATCGCCGCCGGCGATACCGTGATCCTGTTGCCGGGGGACATCGAGGCGCGCGCCGAGAGGAAGTTGATCGCCCGGGGCGAAGATTTGCGCGCGCACCTACTCGTCGCGCCGCATCATGGCAGCCGCACGTCCTCCAGCGCAGCGTTCCTGGATGCGGTCGCGCCGCGGGAGGTGGTCTTCGCCACCGGGTATCGCAATCGCTGGGGTTTCCCGCATCCGGACGTGCTGGCGCGCTATGAATCCACCGGCGCGCGCATCTGGAACACCGCTGCGCATGGCGCGCTCGAGATACGGGTGTCGCCCTCAGGGGAAATCGCATCCACGAGCTCGTGGCGTGAACTGCGTCAACGTTACTGGCACGAGCGGGTCGTGGAGCGTTCCGGGCACAGGTGAAATCCAGTATCATAGCCGGCAGCCATTTCGGGACTCACAAGCGAGGGATCAGGGTGTTCGAACTCATCAAGGCAGGCGGCTGGATCATGCTGCCCATCATCCTGTGTTCCATTCTGGCGCTCGCCATCATCGTCGAACGCATCTGGACGTTGCAGCGCAAGCGCGTGGCGCCGCCCAGCCTGGTGAGCGATATCTGGCAGCAGGCCAAGCGCGGCCAGCTCGATGCGCGACATATCGCCGAACTGCGCGCGGGGTCTCCGCTCGGCAGAGTGCTCGCGGCCGGCCTGATGAACCTCAACGAGGATCGTCAGATCATGAAGGAAAGCATCGAGGAGACGGGCCGGCACGTGGTGTCCGAACTCGAACGCTATCTCAATGCGCTCGGCACCATCGCCGCAATCACTCCGCTGCTCGGACTGCTCGGCACCGTGCTCGGCATGATCAAGGTCTTCACCGCGATCAGCATGGTGGGCACCGGAAACACCGCGGTCCTTGCCGGCGGCATTTCCGAGGCATTGATCACCACGGTGGCGGGGCTGAGCGTCGCCATCCCTTCGCTGATGTTCTATCGCTTTTTCCGCGCCCGGGTCGATGAGCTGGTGGTGACGATGGAGCAGCAGGCGCTGAAGATGATCGAGATCCTGCACGGCGAGCGCGCCGCCGAGCCTGCCGAAGCATGAATCTGCGCCAGCGCCGACGGGAGGATCCCGAGATCAGCCTGACGCCGCTGATCGACGTGGTTTTCCTGCTGCTTATTTTCTTCATGGTGTCGACCACCTTCACCAAGGACACGGAGATCACCATCGACCTGCCGGAGGCGACGGCGGCGCCGCAGGAACAGGACCGCAACACCGTCAGCGTGATCGTCGATGTGGAAGGGCGGTATTTCGTCGAAGGGCGCCTGCTCGTCAACCGCCAGGCCCAGACCCTGCGTGACGCGCTCGAGCAGGAGATCGGCGACGCAGAGGGCGTGACCGTGCTCATCAGCGCCGACGCACAGACCCCGCATCAGGCGGTGATCACCGCCATGGATGCCGCGCGCCAGGCCGGCATCCTCCACGTTTCGCTCGCCACGCGCGATCCGGAGCCGTGAAGGCCGTAACCGACGGCTGGTATGACGCGAGCGGCCTGACGGTCCTGCTGCGTCCGCTTTCCTGGCTCTATCGAGGCATCATCGTGCTGAGGTACGCCGCCTACCGGGCCGGCGTTCTGCGCCGGCGCCGGGTCGCCGCGCCGGTCATCGTCGTCGGCAACATCACCGTCGGTGGCACCGGCAAGACGCCGCTCGTCATCTGGCTGGTGGAACTGTTGCGCAGTGAAGGCTACCGCCCTGGCGTGGTATCGCGCGGTTATCGCGGTCGCGCCCGGCACTGGCCGCAGCAGGTGCGCCCCGACAGCGATCCCGACATGGTCGGTGACGAGCCGGTGGTGATCGCCCGCCGGGCACGTTGCCCGGTCGCTGTGGGACCCGACCGGGTGGCAGCGGCCGAGGCATTGCTGCGCTACAACGATGTCGACGTGGTGGTGTCCGACGATGGGCTGCAGCACTATGCGCTGGAGCGGGACATCGAGATCGTGGTCATCGATGGCGTGCGTCGCTTCGGGAACCGCTTCTGCCTTCCCGCCGGCCCGCTGCGCGAGCCGGTGTCGCGTCTGTCGCGGGCCGATTTCCTGGTGGTGAATGGCGGCACGGCGCTGCGTCGCGAATTCCCCATGACCATGCATCCGGGAGAGTTGCGCAATGTGCGGCGCGATGAAACCGCGCAGGCGCCGGAGAGCTTTCCCAGGCGGCATGTGCACGCGGTGGCGGGGATTGGTCATCCGGAACGCTTCTTCCGCCAGCTCAGGCAACTCGGATTCACGGTCATCGAACATCCCTTTCCCGATCATCACGCATACACTGCTGAGGATCTCGCTTTCGGCGATGAGCTGCCGGTGTTCATGACCGAGAAGGACGCCGTGAAGTGCCGCCGTTTCTGTGGCGAGGACTGCTGGTATCTGCCCGTCGAGGCGCAGCCTCACGAGCGTCTTGCGCCGCGCGTGCTGGGAGCGCTGCGTGAAGCCGGTGGCGGTCGCGCGGGCGCGGCCACCATATCGGACTGATTCAGGAGAGAAGCGATGGACAAGAAACTGTTGGATATACTTGCCTGTCCGGTCTGCAAGGGACCGCTGGTATATCGCAAGGACGCCGCGGAACTGGTCTGCAAGGCGGACCGGCTCGCCTATCCGATTCGCAACGACATCCCGGTCATGCTGGAGGACGAGGCGCGACGGCTGGATCCCGAAGAGGAAGTATGAGTTATACCGTTGTCATTCCCGCGCGCTACGGCGCCAGCCGCCTGCCGGGCAAGCCTCTGCGTCTGATCGCCGGACGGACGCTGGTCGAGCACGCCTGGCGCCTGGCGCGTGAAAGCGGGGCAGAGCGGGTGATCGTCGCCACCGACGATGAACGCGTCGCCACTGTCGCTCGCGAATTCGGCGCTGAGGTCTGCATAACGGGCACGCAGCATGCCTCGGGTACCGATCGCATCGCCGAGGTTGCCCGCGTTGTCGGACTGGCTGATGACCACATCGTGGTCAACCTGCAGTGTGATGAGCCGCAGATGCCCGCGGCGCTGCTCGATCAGGTTGCGCGCGCCATCGCGGAGGATGCCGAGGTCTCGATCGCGACGCTGTGCGCGCCGATCCGCGAGGCGGCGGAACTGTTCGATCCCAATGTGGTGAAAGTGGTGGTGAATGCACGCGGCCACGCGCTCTATTTCAGTCGCGCGCCGATTCCCTGGGCGCGGGATGCATTCGCGCGCGCGCCGGGCGTCATGCCCGAAGGCGACGCCGCGTACCTGCGGCATATCGGCCTCTACGCCTATCGGGCCGGCTTCCTGCAGGAGTTCGTTGGCTGGACGCCATGCATGCTCGAGCGCACGGAGGCACTGGAACAGCTGCGTGCGCTGTGGCACGGCCGAGTCATACGGGTGGAAGTGGCGCATGTCCGTCCCGGACCGGGAATCGATACCGAAGAGGACCTTACAGCCCTGCGGGTCGCGGTCGAGGGGAGCGGTCCGGCGGGCTGAGGGCGGCGGACTGGTCTCAGGCGGGCGGAGCTTCCTCCAGCAGTTCGATCTGCATTTCGTCGAAATCCGGTTCGGCCGTCTCGTTCAGAGCAATGGGCACGGTGACGGTTTCCGGCACGCGACGATGTGCTTCACCATGCTGGTCCGGCTGGATGTGCAGATGGGCCTCGTTCTGCAGAACCAGGGCCAGGGGATCATGCTCGAGGATCTCGAAGACTTCGTAGAGCTCACCCTTGTAGCGCACGCGCCGGCCGATGAGCGCCCGCAGTTCGCTTGTTACTTCCAGTCCGGCGATGTCCTGTTGATCCACTGTGGCCTCAATCATTTCTCGATCAGAAGATCATGGTCGTACATCGGATCTGACTTGTCCACCTGCCGGGTTCCTCGTGCCGGCAGCGTTCGGTGAGGCGGCTGGAAGACATTCGGGCGTGTCCGAGCGGCCTGAGGATCAACGCTGGCTGCCCGCTCGTGCGACGTCGAGGAGGCACGGCCCTGACCGCCGGGAGCGAATACAGGAGGGCGGAATGACAGAAGGGAGATCAGGGACGGGGAATGAAGGGCCGTTTGGCCGCGTCAACCCACCGATTTTCTAGTGTCCCCGGCGCGACCCGCGCTCAATTCGCCGGCATCTTGCCGCGTACCGCGGCTGGCGAAGACGCCCATCGAATAGTCGGCGCGCTGTTCGGGCGAGCGGGTCTGGGTCAGTGCTTCGATGTGGCGCAGCCTGGGCAGCAGACCGGAGCCGTTGGCGACCTGGATCGATAGCCCCGGGCGCGCATTGAGCTCCAGGAGCGCGGGTCCGCGGTCCCGGTCGAGCACGATATCCGCACCGATATAGCCCAGCCCTGTCATCTCGTAACATCGTGCCGCGAGTGTCAGGAGAGTGCGCCAGTAAGGTGTAACGATGCGGTCGAGGGCCATGCCGGTGTCGGGATGGGTGTGGATGCGATGGCCGAAATGCACCGCGTGAATACCGTCTCCCGTGGCCATGTCGAGTCCGACGCCGACCGCGCCCTGATGCAGATTGGCCTTGCCGTCGGAGGCGTGTGTCGCCAGGCGCAGCATCGCCATCACCGGGTAGCCCCGGAAAACGATGATGCGGATGTCGGGTATGCCCTCATGGGAGTAGCCGTCGAAGTGTGGATCCAGGCGGATGAGGTCTTCGATGATCGCCACGTCCGGCGTCCCGGCCAGAGAGTGCAGGCCGGCGATCACGTTCGACATATGGCGGCCGAGATCATCGATGGTGACCTCTTTGCCTGAGGCTTTCACGAAGCGGTCGCCGCGCCGCCCGCTCACCACCAGTATTCCCTTGCCGCCCGAGCCGCGCGCCGGCTTGATGGCGAAGCCGTCCAGCCCTTCCAGCCGCTGCCCGAGCTGGCGGATCTCGTGTTGCCGCCGGATTACGGAGCGCAGGGCCGGGGTCGCCAGCCCGTGGTCGTGCGCGAGGAGCTTGGTCTTGAGCTTGTCGTCTACCAGGGGATAAAGGCGGCGGTCATTGTATCTGCTCACGAACTCGATGTTCCGGCAGTTCATGCCCATGACACCCAGGGCCTTCAGTCGCGCGGGATTCGACCAGCCCCTCATGGGGCTTGCTCCTCCATGGCGCGGAAGCGACGCAGCTCGAGCAGGCGGTAGCCGGTGTACTTGCCGATGAGCATGATCAAGGCGATCACCACCAGGTTGAGCTCGGGGAAATTGAAGCTGAGATGGCCGACCACCGGGTTGCGCATCAATACGAAGGCGGCGATGGCCACGATAATGCTGCCTGTTCCCTGAATGAACACCTCTCGCGGACCTTCCTCTTCCCACAGGATCGACATGCGCTCGATGGTCCAGGCGATGATGACGATCGGGAAGAAGGCGATTGTCATCCCGGCGCTGAAGCCGAGGTGATAGCCGATGAGACTCATCGCCGCTATCAGGAAGATGACGATGACGATGATGGTCGCGATGCGGGCGACGAGCAGCAGATTGAGGTGTGACAGATAGCTGCGCAGCAGCAGGCCGATGCCGACGATGGTGAGGAAGCTGGTCAGCCCCGGCAGCAGCGAAGTCTGCAGAAAGGCGAACGCGATCAGGATCGGCATGAAGGTGCCGGAGGTTCGCAGGCCGATCAGTATACGCATGAACACCGTCACCAGCGCCGCGATCGGAAACAAGAGGAGCAGTTTGAAAACGCTCTGTTGCTCGATCGGCAGCTGATGGATGCTGAGCAGGCGGAAACGGTCCGCTCCTGCGGAGGCTGATGCCAGCCCTTCCAGCGACATGGCGCGGCGGATCATGGAGAAGCTGACGTGAGTGCCGGAGCCGCCGACCAGGTCGGTGAGGAAGCGGTCACCCCGATGCCACAGCAGCAGATTGTCGGGAGTTCCCTGACGGCCGGTCGCCGGATCGAACGCCAGCCAGCGATCTCCAGTGAAGATCTCAATCACCGGCGTCAGGCTCTGGTTGCGCCGCGCGTCCTGAAGCAGCAGTCCCATCGAAATGCGTGCCGGGATGCCGGCATCGGTCAGCAGCAGTTCGATGAGGGTGACGCGCTGCCGGTTCGCCAGCAGGAGCGTCGCGTTCTGCGAGGGATCGCTGCTGGTGAGCTCGCGGATGATCTCGCGTGCCAGGCTTTCCGGGGTGCTGGAGCGTGCACGGGCGCTGGCGATCAACTGCCGGGCCGCCGTCGCCTCGGGTTCTTCCCAGAACACGTCGCGTCCCGTTGCCGGCGGGAGCGGGCTCGAATCCACCATGTCCCGGTCGGGAACCACGTGGACTTTGTAATACAGCGTCTGCGGACCATGCGCACTTCGAACCGACCATTCACCGCGCCGCCGCCCGTCCTGCTCAACGATTGAAAAGCCGTAGCCGGGCGATGCGGTCTGTTCGGAAAGTACGCGGAAGGCCGGGGGATTGTCGGGGATGTTCAGGCTCAGCATGACCGGACCGTCGGCCACGAAGTCGACCTTCGCTTCGACGATCCAGGTCGATGCCTGTTCGCCCGGAAGAAAGGGCATGCCAGTGTCGGCATGGCGCAGCCATGCCGTCAGCAGACCGGCAAGGATCAGCAGAAGAATCAGCCCGCGGAAGATGGAGTCAGACATTAGCGTGTGCTGCTGTCTTCATTGGCCCCGCCTTCCAGCGGGGCGATATGTGTCCTGCTCACGTCCACGAGCATGACGTCGTTGAGCACGTTGCGGCCGATCAGAATGGGGTATGACAGGTGTTCCCGATCGGTAAGCGTGAACTCCGCGACCTGGGCATGAGAGCCGATGGCGATCCGCAGCCGGACGACGGGACGACGCTCGGCTTCACTGGTGGATGACTGCAGAATCCGGGCGTGACGGACGACACGGCGTTCGATCTCCGTCGTCTGGTTGTCGTGGTCCATGATGCGGAAGCGCACCCAGGTGTTGCCGTCGCGCTTGAACTCGGTGATGTCGCGGGCATCGATCGAGGAGGATTCGGCGCCGGTGTCGATGCGCGCTTCCAGCATCATGCCGGGAGGGGAGAGGTGAACACGCTCGATGCTGCCGATCACCTGTTTGTCGCCCATCATTGTCCGGCGCTTGGCGGCGGGTAACGAATCCGCCGCCTGCTGCCCCGGTTCGCTTTGCTCGGTGAGAATGCTGCCGATCAGGATTGGCACCGGGGGCCGCTGATGCACCAGCCGATCGACTTCCGCGATCGTCGTTTCCATGAGTGAGGAAAAAGCCGTCTGGTGCTGCTGAGACAGACTTTCATGATGCTCGAGCTGACGCTGTTCGAGATGCGCAATCCGGGCGTCGATCATCGCCAGATGCGTATTGACCGCCGCCAGTTCGCGCTCGATCCGCAGGTCATTGGAAGCGCAGGCGCCAAGGAAAACCGAAAGCGACAGAATGCCTGTCTGCGTGACTCGAGAAATCCGCACTTGTCAGCTGAAGTAGTGAGAGGAGGAACTTGTTGGAAGGCGCACAGTACGCAAAGTATAGTCGCCCGGTGGCAGGCGCGAAAAGACGTTGCGGATGCGAAACCGCGTCGCCGAATGACGACAGCGGATGATTCTCCTCTCCAGGACCCGGAACGGCGCTGTGCAGGGGACGGTCGGGAGCGCTGGCGCCGATGCCGACGTACTTGCGGATGTCCCTTGGAAGGTAAGCGGGCCCGGATATGCCCGCTCAGGATCTTCGAACCGGCTAGGCGATCACCTCGGCGATGAGTTCGAACGAGCGCAGGCGCGCCGCGTGCTCGTAGATGTCCGAGACGATGATCAGTTCATCGGCGCCGGTCTCGTCCACCAGTTCCGCGATTCCTGCGCGCACCGTGTCCGGAGAGCCGACGATCGAGCAGGAGAGCATCTGCGAGACGCGCGTCTTCTCGTCCGGAGACCAGAAGTTCTCGATGTCGTCGATGGGGCGGCGACTGAGGCCTGGACGGCCACGGAACAGTTCGACGAACGACATCTGCTGTGTGGTCCACAGCCGGCGCGCTTCGGTGTCGCTTGCAGCCGCGATGATGTTCACGCCCACCATCGCATAGGGGCGCTCGTGCTGCGCCGACGGCTTGAAACGATGACGATAGAGCGCGAGTGCGGAATCCAGCATGCCGGGTGCGAAGTGCGAGGCGAAAGCGTAGGGCAGGCCGAGTTCGGCAGCGAGCGCGGCGCCGAAGCTGCTCGAGCCGAGGATCCACAGCGGCACGCGCGTCCCCGCCGCCGGCACGGCCTGGATGCGGCGCTGCGCGGCTTCGGGTTCGAAGTACGACTGCAGCTCGAGCACATCCTGCGCGAAGGCGTCCGCCGCGCCGGGTGAGCGACGCAGCGCCCTTACCGTCTCCTGATCGGTTCCCGGCGCACGGCCAAGCCCGAGATCGATGCGGCCGGGGAACAGGTGTGCCAGCGTGCCGAACTGTTCGGCGACGATGAGCGGTGCATGGTTCGGCAGCATGATCCCGCCCGCGCCGACGCGGATCGACATCGTCCCCGCCGCGATATGAGCGATCGCGATCGCGGTCGCCGCGCTGGCGATGCCGGGCATGTTGTGATGTTCCGCGACCCACAGGCGCCGGTAGCCCCAGCGTTCCGCATGGCGGGCGAGATCGCGCGCATTATCGAGAGCGATGCGGGGACCGGTGTCTTCCGTAACGCGCACGAGGTCGAGGATCGATAGCGGTACCATGCAGCCTCCCGGTTGGTATAGCGGACATTATGGCCCTACAGCGTGCGTCGAGACGAGCGTTCGGGATGCCGCTTGCGGCGGGCGTCCTGCAATTGATGGCCGGCGGCGGTATCATGTGTGCGCGGCGGGAATCCGTGAGGTGATTCCCGGATGCTCCGCAGCTGCCGCTTTCATTCGGCTGGCATGCGCACGTTCCCGGCGCGCGTTGGACGAGAACGACATTCAAGGTGCGAGACAGTGGAAAAAATCGGTGTTCTGTTCGTCTGCATGGGCAACATCTGCCGCTCACCCACGGCCCACGGCGTGTTCGAGGCGCTGGCGCGGGAGGAGGGGATGCATGATCGTATTCTGGTCGACTCCGCGGGCACCCATGCCTATCACATCGGCAATCCGCCCGATCCGCGTTCGTGTGCGGCAGCGCTGCGCCGGGGCATAGATCTCAGTGGCCAGCGGGCGCGGCGTATCGGCGAGGAAGATTTCGGTCAGTTCGAATATGTGCTGGTGATGGACCACGAAAACCTGGAAATGGTGGGACGGGTCTGTCCGCCGGAACATCGGGAAAGGGTGCGGCTGTTCATGGAGTACGCGCCGCACATGGGCATGGATGAAGTGCCGGATCCCTATTACGGCGGTGCGGCGGGTTTCGAACGCGTGCTCGATCTGGTCGAGGCCGCATCGCGGGGGCTACTGCAGGTGATCAGGGAAAGGCATCTGTAAGGGCGCGGAGGGGGCGGCGAAAAAAGGGGACAGTCCCCTTCCTCTTCCCTTTTGACTGCCTGATCAGAGCAGCGGGCTGGCTGCCGGCGTCGCCGCTGCCACGGTGGCGGTCGCCGGGGCCTGTGGTCCGGTCTGCCACACCAGCATGTCGTAATAGCCGCGAATGTTCTGCACGTAGCGTACGGCTTCCATTCCGCGCGCATAGCCGTAGCGCGTCTTTCGATACCACTGCTTTTCCGTCAGCAGCGGCAAGGTCTTCATCACGTCGGCCCAATGGTCCGGATCGCCGCCGTTCTGGCGCGCGAGGGCGCGAGCGTCCTGCAGATGCCCGTAGCCGACGTTGTAGGCGGCGAGCGCCATCCAGGTACGGTCGGGCTCCTCGATATGGGTCGGCAGCCGTTTCAGGATTTGCTGCAGATAACGGGCGCCGCCGGTGATGCTGTTGCCCGGATCGATGCGGTCATCGATGCCGAGTTCCTTGGCGGTACGGCGCGTGAGCATCATGATTCCGCGCACGCCGGTCGGGGACACCGCCTTCGGGTTCCAGTGTGATTCCTGATAGCCGACCGCGGCCAGCAGCCGCCAGTCGTGCTGGTGATCGATGGCCGCGCGGCGGAACAGCTCGGAATACTTCGGCAGGCGCTGCTCGACATGACGCAGGAAGCGGCGCACGCCAACATAGTCGAACTCGTTCACGTGACCGTAGTAGCGCTCCCGCAGCCGCTCCAGATCACCATTTTTCCCGAGGGCGGCGAAGAACTCTTCGGCGGCGCGAACCAGGCTGTCGTCGCCCAGGCGCGGGAATGCCCAGGCCAGCGGCTGCGGCGGAGTGAGATCGAAGGCCACACTCAGTTCGGGGTAGTAACGCTGGCTGACCTTGATCTCGTTGGAATCGGCGATGATGTACGGGATTTCCCGGCGCCACAGCCGGGCGAGAAGGTCGCCTGTTTCGAGTCCGGGCTCGGAACGCCACTGCACATCGGCATGCTCGTTGAGCGCGGTGCGGATCAGGCTGGCGTGGCGGGTGCCGGAGACAACGGTATCGTCGAGGCTGGCAAGAGAGTCGGGACGCGGCATGCCGCGGCGGTAGACGAGCTGCTGGCTGGCTTCGTGATAGGCGGGACCGAAGCGGACCTCGCGTTCATGCTCTTCGGTCGCAATGAGGCCGGCGGCCGCAAGATCGGCCTCGCGGCGGGCGATCATGGGGATGATGTCTTCCGCGCTATCGGGCGTGACAAGCCGCAGTTCCACGCCCAGATGCCCGGCAAACATGCGCGCGAGCTCGTACTCGAAGCCGGCGGGGCCATGGCCATCGACATAGTAGGTGGTCGGACCGATGGTGGTGACCACGCGCAGTTCTCCGGCGCGCACGACCTGCTCCAATACCGAGGGCGGCTGGGCATAGCCGGTCAGCAATATCGCCGCCGCGACCGGAAAAACGCCCATGGCCAAGCGGAACAGCCAGTCTGCGAATATTTTCCTGCACATAGCCTTTCCCAACCGTGCCTGGAATCTTATATAATGGCGCTCGCACGAGCCGTCCGGCTCTGCGTCCCGGAGAGGTACCGAAGCGGTCACACCGGCACCGACTCGAAATCGGTTGGGGGTTAACACCCCACGCGGGTTCGAATCCCGCCCTCTCCGCCATACTTCCCGAGCACCACCAGATCGTCCCTGACAGCTGCTCTGGCCGAATCCAGCATTCGAACCCGCGTGGGATCGAATGGGCTGGGTTCGACCGATCGGCGTCAGCCGATCGGGACGGCGAAGCCGCCCCGAAGGGGCGAGGCCCGCAGGGCCGAGTCAATCCCGCCCTCTCCGCCATACTTCCCGAGCACCACCAGATCGTCCCTGACAGCTGCTCTGGCCGAATCCAGCATTCGAACCCGCGTGGGATCGAATCTTCTGGTTCCGACCGCAGGCCGGTTGCCGCGAAATTCCCCGTAATCGATTCGAGGCTTCGTCGGGCAACCTTGCCGTCGTCTGTCGGCGCCGGTGCGCCGGCTCCGCCAGGCGTCCGCCTGGGGGAGGAAAATGATTCTGCCGCGCCGAGCGGGCAAGCGGCTGTTGTCGGTTGCCGCCCGTCGAGGAGCGGCAGCGGGTGTCCTTACCGAGCGGGTTCGCGATGTTGGCGAACCGTGGTTATCTGAAATGGACCGGTGGGAACCGCCGGCGCAAGAAAGGCCGGCACTTCGAAATGGGCGGTGGAAGACAGGAGGTACACCGCGCGTCGGTCCAAATTGTTCCTTCTTGCTTGCGGCCCGCACGAGGCGGGCGGGGCCTTGTGTTCGCTATGGTGCTGGGACGGATTTTAGCCGAATGGTCGCTAGATTGCGACGCTGATCACGCCGCGGGCCATCAAGGTATTGATGTCTCGGGATATTATCTTTGGCCTGTTGTTCGGATTCCGCCTCCGGGCGCAATCGGTGGCGGATTTGGGTAACATCGGGACCTTGTCCAGAGCAGAGTCGGGCCATGACAGCGCCGCTCCTGATCGTCAATGCCGGCAGTTCTTCCGTGCGCCTCGGTGTCTATCGGGTCGTGGAGGGAGGTGCCGCTGTGGAGTGCGTGAGGAGCGTCCGACATGAGGGCTCGACTGCCGATCCCCGGCATCTGCGCGACGTCCTCGATGGCGCCAGTCCCGGCATCGTGGGGCATCGTGTCGTGCATGGCGGCACGCTGCGGCGTCCGAGTCTCATCGATGACGATGTGCATGCCGAACTGCGGCGTGCCTCCGCACTGGCGCCTCTGCACAATCCGGCGGCACTGGCCTGGATCGATGCCTGCGAAACCGCTTTCGGCGCGGCGATTCCGCAGCTGGCCGTGTTCGACACCGCGTTCTTCGCCGAGCTGCCGATGCATGCCGCACTCTATGGATTGCCACGCGCGCTTTCGGAGCAGCGCGGGCTGCGGCGCTACGGTTTTCACGGCATTGCGCATGAGGCCATGTGGCGGGCCTGGTGCGCGGCGCGACCCGAGTTGCCCCAGGGCGGGCGCATCATCACGCTGCAGCTCGGCGCGGGCTGCTCGGCGACCGCGATCGAGCGGGGCAGGGCGGTCGACACCTCGATGGGTTTCACCCCCGGTGAAGGCCTGCTCATGGCGACGCGCAGCGGAGACATCGATCCCGGGCTGCTCATCCATCTGCTGCGCGACGGCATTGGCGTCGATGAACTCGAGCGCCTGCTGATGCGAGAAGGCGGCCTTGCCGGCTTGTCGGGACTGAGCGGTGACATGCGCGTCCTGCTGGCGAGCGATGATCCCGCCGCCGAGCTTGCCGTCACCGCCTACTGTCATCGCGTACGCAAGTACATCGGCGCCTACATCGCCACGCTGGGCGGGGTCGACGGTATCGTGTTCGGCGGCGGGGTGGGCGAGCATGTGCCAGCCGTCCGCGCACTGGTACTGAAAGGGCTCGAAGCCTTCGGCGTGGCGCCTGATCCCGAAGCCAATGACGCGGCGATCGGAAAGGCTGCGCGCATCAGCGCAGACGAGAGCCGCATCGAAGTGCGTGTCCAGCCCGTCGACGAGGCGGAAGTGATCGCCGAGGCGGCGCTGCGCATATTGCACGAAGCGGGATGATCGTCTTCGTCCCGGATCTTTCCGTCCAGAATCGTTTCAGGAGGAAGACATGTCTGCACGGGAATCCGCACAAACCAACGGACCGCTGACCGGCGAAGAGCTGCAGCTGGTCGACGCCTACTGGCGCGCGGCGAACTATCTGTCGGTGGGGCAGATCTACCTGCTGGACAATCCATTGCTGCGCGCGCCGCTGCGGGTGGAGCACATCAAGCCGCGCCTGCTCGGGCACTGGGGCACCACGCCGGGCCTGAATTTCATCTACGCGCACATGAACCGCATCATCCGCCGGCATGGGCTCGACATGATCTATATCACTGGCCCCGGCCACGGCGGACCGGGCCTGGTTGCCAACACCTGGCTCGAAGGGAGCTATACCGAACTGTATCCCAACGTCGGTCTCGACGAGGAAGGCATGAGGCTGATGTTTCGCCGCTTCTCCTTCCCGGGCGGTGTCGGCAGTCATGTCACCGCCGAGACGCCCGGCTCCATCAATGAGGGGGGCGAACTCGGCTACTCGCTGTCGCATGCCTTCGGCGCGGTGTTCGACAATCCCGATCTCGTTGCCTGCTGCGTCATTGGAGACGGCGAGGCCGAAACCGGACCGCTCGCTACCGCATGGCATTCGAACAAGTTCCTCAACCCCGCGACCGACGGCACGGTACTTCCGATCCTCCACCTCAACGGCTACAAGATCGCCAATCCGACGCTGCTCGCGCGCATCAGCCACGAAGAGCTTGCGGATCTGTTCCGCGGCTACGGCTACGAGCCCTGGTTCGTCGAAGGCTCGGATCCCGAGCGCATGCACCAGGCGATGGCGGCGACGCTGGACGAGATCGTCGAACGCATTGCCGCCATCAAGCGCCGCGCGCGCGAGGGAGATCTGTCCCGACCGCGCTGGCCGATGATCGTGCTGCGCACGCCCAAGGGCTGGACCGGACCGCGCGAGGTGGATGGCAAGAAGGTAGAGGACTACTGGCGCTCCCATCAGGTGCCGTTCGCGGGCATCGAGGAAAACCCGCACTATCTGGGGTTGCTGGAGGAGTGGCTGCGCAGCTACCGGCCCGAGGAGCTCTTCGACGAAAACGGCGCGCCGCGCCCCGAGTTGCGCGCGCTGGCTCCGGAGGGCGCGCGTCGCATGGGCGCCAACCCGCATGCGAACGGCGGCCTGCTGTTGCGCGACCTGATCATGCCCGACTACCGCAAGTACGCAGTCGCGGTCGAGCGGCCCGGTCTGAGCTTCGCCGAAGGCACGCGGGTCATGAGCCAGTTGCTGCGGGACGTGATGCGCCTGAATGCGGCCCATCGCAACTTCCGCGTCTTCGGTCCCGATGAAAACAGTTCCAACCGGCTGACGGCGCTGTACGAAGTCACCGCCCGGACCTGGCTCGCAGAACGGTTGCCCGAAGACGATCATCTCGCGCCCGACGGCCGGGTCATGGAGATCCTCAGCGAACACACCTGCCAGGGCTGGCTGGAAGGGTATCTGCTGACGGGACGACATGGCTTCTTTTCCTGCTACGAAGCCTTCATCCATATCGTCGATTCGATGTTCAACCAGCATGCGAAATGGCTGAAGGTCAGCAAGGAAGTACCCTGGCGGCGACCGATCGCCTCGCTCAATTACCTATTGACCTCGCATGTCTGGCGCCAGGACCACAACGGCTTCTCGCATCAGGATCCCGGCTTCATCGACGTGGTGGCGAACAAGAAGGCGGACACCATCCGCGTCTACCTGCCGCCGGATGCGAACACGCTGCTGTGCATCACCGACCGCTGCCTGCGCAGCCGCAACTTCGTCAACGTGATCGTGGCGGGAAAGCAGTCCCAGCCGCAGTGGCTGACCATGGAGCAGGCAGTGGCGCACTGCAATGCGGGCGTCGGCATCTGGGAGTGGGCGAGCTCGGACCTCGATGGGGAAACCGACGTCGTCATGGCCTGTGCGGGCGACGTGCCGACGCTGGAAACACTCGCCGCCGTCGACCTGTTGCGCCAGCACGCGCCGGAGCTGCGCGTGCGGGTGGTGAACGTCGTCGACCTCATGACCCTGCAGCCGCCGGAGGAACATCCGCACGGACTCAAGGATCGGGACTTCGACTCCATCTTCACCACCGACAAGCCGATCATCTTCGCCTTCCACGGCTATCCGTGGCTGATCCACCGGCTGACCTACCGCCGCACCAACCACGACAACCTGCACGTGCGCGGATACAAGGAGGAGGGCACCACCACCACGCCGTTCGACATGACCGTGGTAAACGACCTCGATCGCTTCCACCTCGTCTCCGACGTGGTCGACCGCGTACCCAAACTCGGCGCCCGCAGCGCCTACATCAAGCAGCTCATGCGCGATCGCCTGACCGCCCACAAGGCCTACATATTCGAACACGGCGAAGACATGCCCGACATCCAGAACTGGCGCTGGGGTGCCTCCGGCCACGGCTGACCAAGCGGATCGAGATTGTGCGGAGGGGCGGCTTGCTGTATTCTTTCGGCCTTTCCGGACCGCCTCCTGGGCGACCGGAAAACTTTCCCCGGAGAGGTGTCCGAGCGGTTGAAGGAGCACGCCTGGAAAGTGTGTGTACGTCAAAAGCGTACCGAGGGTTCGAATCCCTCCCTCTCCGCCATCTCTGCTGATCGCTGAATACCGCTGACCTATCCTGACCGCTGTCCTGTCCGGACTACGGGATTCGAATCCTCGGTATCCAATCGGCTGGGTTCGACCGATCGGCGGCAGCCGATCGGGACGGCGCAGCCGCCCCGAAGGGGCGAGGCCCGCAGGGCCGAATCAATCCCTCCCTCTCCGCCATCTCTGCTGATCGCTGAATACCGCTGACCTATCCTGACCGCTGTCCTGTCCGGACTACGGGATTCGAATCCTCGGTATCCAATCGGCTGGGTTCGACCGATCGGCGGCAGCCGATCGGGACGGCGCAGCCGCCCCGAAGGGGCGAGGCCCGCAGGGCCGAATCAATCCCGCCCTCTCCGCCAGATTCTCCGAGTCCCGCTTATTTCAGCTGAACGTTCGACGATCGGCGCAAGCCGATCGGACCGGCGAAGCCGGCCCC
This sequence comes from Gammaproteobacteria bacterium, assembly GCA_034002745.1. GTDB lineage: Bacteria > Pseudomonadota > Gammaproteobacteria > SZUA-140 > SZUA-140 > JAITWN01. The sequence continues at coordinate 80,488 of JAVEZY010000004.1, read as the reverse complement.
GAAGGGGCGAGGCCGCAAGGCCGAGTCAACCCGCGGTACATCAATCGGCTGGGTTCGATCACTGGGTCATTACACGCCCGCCGTGCGCCGGAAGGCGGCTGCGCGTCCCCCCGCAGGGGGAGGCCGCAGGCCGAGTCAACCCGCAGTACATCCAATCGGCTGGATTCGACCGAACGGGACGGCGTCGCGGGTCAATTCTGCACTCTCCGCCATGAAGGCATCGTGCTAGAGTTTGCCGATGGCACCTGTGTGCGAGGAGGACACCAATGAAAGGATTTGTCGGCGACATCGAGAAGTTGACCCTGGAAAATTCCGACTTTCGCCGCGTGCTGTATACCGGCAAGAACCTGCAACTCGTGCTCATGTCGCTCGATCCCGGCGAGGAGATCGGCGAGGAGGTGCATGAGGACGGCGACCAGTTTTTTCGCGTGGAGCAGGGGAGCGGCGAGATTCATATCGACGGCAAGGCAACGCGGGTCGAGGCGGATGACGCCATCATCGTGCCGGCCGGCGCGCGCCACAATTTCGTCAATACGGGCCGGGAGCCGCTCCGCGTCTATACCATCTACGGGCCGCCGGAGCACCGCGATGGCGTCGTGCATGCTTCGAAGGCCGATGCAGAGCGCATGGAAGAACACTTTGACGGCAGGACGACCGAGTAGCGGGAGCCATGCGGGACCAGGCGTGGTCTTCGTTCCACCTGCTCCCGGCCGTGTGGCGTTCGGTGCATTTGCCCTCATGCGGCGGCGCCGGCTGGCTGCCGGTTGCTCCGCCGAGCGAAAGTCATGAACACCCGGCTACCCACAATGCAGGAAATCGAAGCGCTGCTCGCTTTTCTGCCGCGACTCCAGGCGCAGAAGTGCGGCTTGGTTCAAAGGTGGCACGATGGCTCGCTCCAGACGCAGGATGCAATCCTGGTGTCGTTCACGCCGGTGTACAGCGATGTGGTGCGGGATTTTTTCCGGATCGCTGCCGGCGAGTGCTGGATGGATCGTGACTATCAGCCGGAGGAGGCCGGCCGCATGCTCGATGATCATGAGGCCGTCCGGAATGCCGATCTCGCCCGGATCAGGACCATGCTGACCTATTGTGTGCGCGGTGAGCGCTTCTGCGACGGGCATTGGGCTGCCATGATCAGGGACGGACATATCGCCCGCCTGCTGGAGCGCCTGGCTGAAATCAAGTCCGGCATGACTGCATGAGGCCGGTGCGCCCGTCGGCTGCGAGGCTGGAAATGGGGTCCCTTGGGGGATAAGCTGAATCCGGCTCTCTGATCGAGGCAGGGGATATGACTAAGCTCAAGCTGATGGTTGCGCTGCTGCTGGCCATCGTCATGCCGGCCCGCGCGGCGCTCGATGTGGGCGCGCGGGCACCGGACTTCACGCTGCAGGCGTCTCTCGGCGGCGAGGTGTTCACCTTCTCGCTGGCCGAGGCACTCGCAGCCGGGCCGGTGGTACTCTACTTCTATCCGGCTGCCTTTACCCCGGGCTGTACCATCGAGGCGCACCAGTTCGCCGAGGCCACCGATGAGTTCAAGGCGCTTGGAGCAACGATCATCGGTGTGAGCGGGGATGACATCGATACGCTGAACCGCTTTTCAGTCAGCGAGTGTCGGGGGAAGTTCGCGGTCGCAGCGGATGCGGACCGCTCGGTGATGAAAGCGTATCGAGCGGTGCTCGCAGACCGGCCTCAGTATGCCAACAGAACGTCCTACGTGATCGCCCCCGACGGCACCATCCTGATGAGCTACACCGACCTCAAGCCCCACGAACATGTTCAGCGCACGATGGACGCGGTGAAGCGGTGGCGAAAGGAGACGCTCCCCGGCGCCTGAGGGGAGCGTTCCCTGTGCTTCACTCGAGATCGACGTCCACGGGCACCGGACCGGTGAGGGTGTTGAATACCGGCGAATACTTTTGGGCCATGGCGACGAGCTCTTCCTTGGCCTCGCGCGAGAGCTCGGCATCGATGCTGAACACCACCCGGATTCGCTTGTAGCCGACGGGTACGTCCTCCGAAATGCCGAGGAATCCGCGCAGGTCGATCTCTCCCTCGTAACGGGACTGGATCGCATTCAGTTTGATGCCGCGCGCAGCGGCGTGGGCGACCAGTGTGGTCGTCAGGCAACCTGACAGCGCGACCAGAAGATATTCGACCGGGTTGGCGCCCTTGTTTGCGCCGCACAGCACCGGCGGCTCGTCGATCTCGAAGGTCATGGCCTGCCGCGAGCTGTCTTCCTCCAGGGCGCCATAGAAATCCTTGACTGTGGCGCGATTGTGCGTGCCATCCACCCAGTCGTTTCTCGCCCGGAAGCGGAAGTCCGCGATGCCGGCGTTCCCCTTGATGGCCTCGGCCGTGTCGAGCAGCTGACGGACATCGATCCCATTCACCTGCCGTTCAGTCATCGTCGTTTTCCTCTCGAATGGGGCGCTGCGGAGGGTTTCCTATATCAGGCACCCATCGGCAATCAGCGTTCCAGCCTCCCGTTGATCGATGATGCCAATGATGTCGGCGCTGCCGAGGGCGTGGATCTCGCAGGGGTAGAAGCGCTCCGGATCGGAGTGCAGGTGGGCGTCCGCCATGTGCAGCTCGTAATTCCTGCCCTCGGCGAGCTGGAAGGTTGTGCCCGAATGATCCGTCAGCTCCAGATCGCGCAGGGCACGGACCGGTTTGATGGTGATCATCTTTGCTTCCCGTCTTGGGGGGACGCTCCTGTCAAGAGGGGAGCGTCCCCCAAGGCGCAGGCCGGCGCACTGACAAATCGCAGTGCTCAGACTGCTCCGGTATACAGCCGTTCGATGGCGGCGCGGATATGCTCCAGGCTCTCGGCCGGCGCGAGTCCGGCCCGCTCGATTTCCGCAATCTCGTCGGCAAGCAGTTCGTCCTTGATGGCGCTGCGTACCCAGGCCGAGTAATCCCCGGCCTCCAGGTGATGCTGCCAGGTGACCTCATCGACGCCCTCGGCGATCTGCACGAAGAGGGCGAGGTTCTGGGCGCGCAATTTCAGCCGATCCTCGGGGCCGCGGAAGATGAAGCTCTTCTCGCGCAGATCGCCTTCGGCGTATTTGCGGCGGTGCCGGCGTCGTTCGGCCTCGGCCGGTTCGACATGCATGCGTATCGCCTTCTGCGAGTCCTTGCAGAACCACAGCAGTACCTCCAGTCCCTGGACGTCGCCCGAAATCGGCTCGACCGGCCGGCCGAGCACGGCGCTGCATTCCTCCAGGGTGCGCTGTGCGTTGGGTCCGACGATGACAGCGACATTGATGCTTTCCAGCGCCTTCGGGTCGATGCTGCGCGGATGTACGGTGACCAGCACTTCGGACCCGAACTGATCCCCGTTGGCGTGCGGCGTCTGGCCGGCAGGCAGCATGTGGTGCGCTTCATCGAGCAGCAGCCAGTGGGGGAGCCCGATGTGCTGTTTGATGCTCTGGATGCGCTGGAGCAGGCGGCCGGCGAACGCCGGCCGGTCGGGTACCGGAACCGAAAGCAGGTTAACGACCGTATTCTCACCCTTGGAGATGAGCTGCAGCACTTGATCGGCGGCGGGTGGCAGGGTTTCGTCGCCCACGTTGACCGGTTCATCCAGGTTCTCGTAATCGCCCTCGGGGTCGATCACGCAAAACTGGTATTCCGCCCCCGCCAGGCGTTCGAGCAGGCCGCTGACGATGGTCGATTTGCCGCTGCCGGAAGGGCCGGAAATGAGGGCCCTGGTTCCAAACGGCGGGATCTGTATCGGCGCTCCGTTCTCATCCACACCCACGCGGATGTCGTGACGACGGACATGATGATCGTGCGAACGCAGATCGTCCCTCAGCAGCTCCTCGATCAGGTCCTCGACGCCACCGCCATGGTCGCGTCTGGTGACCAGATCGACGCGGGACTTGATCGAATCGAGGGCATTGGCGACGGCGGCCGAGAACTCGCACAGCATGAGGAAGGCGTGATCGTTCTCCGCATCGCCGACACCGATGGTGTTGTGTGGGGAAAGTCCGAGCCAGCGCAGGGCGGTACGCAGCCCGGAGTTCTTGTTGACGCCAGAGGGCAAGATCATGATCGCGCCCTTGTTGAACGTCATCTGCAGTTCGAGGCCGCTGTGATGGATCGCCTCCATGACAGCCGACTCATGCGGCTCCCAGGTCGCGACCACCGCCCGGCCGACATCGACCGGCATGACCCCGCGGCGTTTGAGATCGCTGACGAACTGCGGATCGGGACGATCGGAAAGCAGGACTTCGCGGCGCCGCCGCGGATCGTAGAACACGGCGCCGTTTTCGGCCACGATGCAGTCGAAGACGTCGGCTTCGGGACAGGCGACGTACAGATCGTCGATGCGCCGGCCGGTAACCAGGATGATCCGTCGTCCCGACTCCTGGGTCCGTCGCAGCGCCGAGAGAGTCGATTCGCTCACCCGCCCATGGTGGGCGATGGTGCCATCGTAATCACAAGCCAGGGCGTGATAGCGCACGGTCACCTCCGCTTCCTGGGTGAATCCGGTCATTATAGCGGTCAGGGATCCTCGCGCAGCCGGCCGCGGGATGTTCGTGTTTTTGCGAGTGACAGCGGGCGGCAGTGAGGCAATAATGTGCGCCATGAATCGAGCGACCTACAGCAAGGCTTTCATCCTCGTCATTGCCCTGCTCATCTCCCTGCTGTTCCTGTATATGATCAGCGGGTTCCTGATCGCGCTGCTGTTTGCCGCGCTGTTCGCAGGCATTCTCTATCCGGCGTACCGCTGGACGATGGCGCACTCGAAATTCCTGGAGAGGCAGCCGGGCATGACCGCAGCGGGGATCGTCCTGCTGGCCGCGATCGCCATTGGGGTGCCGTTTGCCGGATTCGTCGGTATGGTGTCGGCACAGGCGGTGACTGTCGCGGCAACGGTCGCCAACAACGTCACGCCCTGGGTGCGGGACCATCTGTTCACGGCTGACGGCATCGAACGGATTTCGGCCTGGATCCCGTTCTATGAGCACATCGAGCCCTATCGCGACACCATTCTTTCCCGGCTGGGCGAGGTCGCCGGCGAGGTCGGCGGTTTTTTCGTCCGCAGCGGTACCGCGCTGACGCGCGGCACGTTCAGCTTCCTGCTCAATCTTTTCGTGATGCTCTACGCCATGTATTTCTTCCTGTGTCACGGAAGGGGCTGGATCGTGTGGCTGTCGGGCTACCTGCCGCTCACCGATCACGATCGCCAGGAAGTGCTCGATCGCGGGCTTACCGTTACTCGCGCCACGCTGAAGGGCATCTTCATCATCGGTGTGATTCAGGGCGCGCTGATCGGGTTGGCCTTCGGGGTGCTCGGCATTCCCGGCGCGCTGTTCTGGGGTACCGTCGTGGTGGTGCTGTCGGCCGTTCCCGCCCTGGGACCTCCTGTGGTATGGATACCGGCCGCGATCTATCTGGCGCTCAGTGATCAGGTCGGCGCGGCGATCGGTCTCGCAGCGTGGGGTACGCTGGTGGTCGGTGTGCTCGACAACGTGCTGCGTCCGCGTATCATCGGCGCCGAGACGCGACTGCCGGATCTGCTCATCTTTCTCAGCATGCTCGGTGGCATCGGCATGTTCGGGGTGGTCGGGCTCATCATCGGCCCCATCATCGCTGCGGTGATGAGCACCACTCTGGATATCTACCGCTACGCCTTTCTCAGCGAGCTGCCGCGCGAGCGTTGATCCACCGGCTGCGGGTGTGCTGCCCCGGCCATGGTCCTCGGTCCGGGCGGTCTGGCCCACGCCGGTTTCTGCCGCTTCCCTTTCTCTTCTCATTTATCCTTTCCATTCCGCTGCTTGAATTCTGGCAGGAGTAATGCATCTTGCGCCGCATGCAATCCGCAAAAGGAGCATGACGATGAACTGGGATCGCATTGAAGGCAACTGGAAGCAGTTCAAGGGCCGGGTCAAGAGCAAGTGGGGCGAGCTCACCGACGACGAGCTGGACATGATCGAAGGCGATCGCGATGTGCTCCTTGGCAAGCTGCAGCAGCGCTACGGCATCGCCCGGGATGAAGCGGAGAAGGAAGTCGCGGCGTTCGAGCGCGAGCTTCAGTGACCGCGCCTGTATCGGCGCCCCAAGGAGGATCAGGGATGAAATCCGGAACAGCAATCGCATGTGTCTTCACATTGGCGATCGGGACCGCCGGGCTGACCGCCTGCGACACGCAGGACGGCGCATTCGAGCAAAGCGGTGAACGGATAGACCGCGGCATCGACAATACCCGCGACAGTCTCAACGACGCCGGTGAGCGCGCAGGCGAATCGATAGACAACGCCGGCGACCGCATGCGCGGCCTGGGTGATGGTAACGACGGAAGCGCGGATGGGGCCGATCAGTGAGACGGCTGCATTCCGTTTTTCGCTATGGAGGGCAGGATCATGCTTAGATGGGCAATCGCATTTCTGGTCATTGCGCTGATAGCCGCCGTGTTCGGCTTCACGGGCATCGCCGGTGCGGCGACCGGCATCGCGCAGATACTATTCTTCATCTTCCTGGTGCTGTTCGTGATCGCGCTCATCGCCGGGCGCTCGCGTCCGCCGGTCGTATGAGCGGATGGGGCAGTGGCGGCTGGAGTCGGAACGTTCGGCTTCAGTCGCCGGATTCCGCGGTCGCGGCGGTTTCGGCCTGCGTCGAGCGGGTCCGGCTGCTCCCGAGTTGCCGGTGCGCCAGCGCTTCCATTCGTTCCGGGACTTCCTCCGCAAACCAGGGTGAGCCGAGCCAGAAGCCCTGGACTTCCGCATAGCCGAGCTCGCGCAGCAATTCGTACTGGTCGCCGTTCTCGACGCCTTCAGCGACGCTCGCCAGCCCCAATCCGGCCGCCATTGCGGCGACCGCCTTGACCAGCGCGACGTGTCCGCTGTCGTGCGGCAGGTCGGTCACGAACATGCGGTCGATCTTCAGGCAGTCGACGGGGAAGTGGACCAGATAACTGAGCGAGGAGTACCCGGTGCCGAAGTCGTCGATGGCGATCTGCACGCCGAGTGCGCGCAGTTCGCTGGCAACGGCGCGGGCGGTGGCGAGATCGTCGGCGAGCACGCTCTCGGTGATCTCCAGTTCGAGGGATGCGCTGTTCAGACCGCTGCTGTCGAGCGCTGAACGCACGATCTCCACCAGCGAGCCGGCCAGGAACTGTCTCAGGGATACGTTCACCGACACCCGCAGGTCGTGATGGCCGGCCGCGTGCCAGGCGCGCGTCTGGCGGCAGGCCTCTTCCAGCACCCAGGCGCCCACCGGGACCATGAGATCCATGTCCTCGATCAGGGGAACGAAATCGGTCGGCATGAGGAGGCCGCGATCGGGATGCTGCCAGCGCAGCAGGGCCTCCAGCGACGACACCCGGCCGCTGCGGGTATCGACCCGCGGCTGGTAGTGCAGCACGAACTGTCCGGCGCCGAGCGCGCGCCGAAGATCCATCTCGAGTCCAAGGCGCTCATGCGGGCGGGTGCCCGGTTCGGGCGTGAACACGGCGTAACCGTTGCGGCCGGCGCGCTTGGCCTTGCGCATGGCCGAGATGGCGTTCTCGACCAGCGTCTCGGCGTCTTCGGCGCCGGGACCGAGGGCCGCAAGGCCGAGGCTGGCGGTGAGCACGATCTCGCGTCCGCCCACTTCCATCGGTTCGGCGCAGCGCGCGAGCAGGTTCTCGGCCACGGCCCGGGCGCTGCGCGGAACGCCCAGCGAGCGGTCGAATACCGCGAACTGATCGCCGCCCATACGGGCGATCACCGGATCCTCGCCGAGCGTCGAACGCAGTCGGCGCGCGAATTCGATGAGGGCATGATCACCGTACTCATGTCCCAGGCTGTCATTGACCAGCTTGAAGCGGTCGACGGCCAGGTAGATGATCCCGAGCCGGTCGCCATCCCTGCGGGCGCGAATCACCGCGGCGGTCAGCAGGCTCATGAAGTGGGACCGGTTTGGAAGATCGGTGAGCGCATCGTAGCGCGTGAGGTACTCCATGCGCGTCTGCTGACGATGGCGGTCGCCGCGCTCATGGGCGGCGATGAGGCGATCGGCGCGTCGCACCACGGCGAGCAGAAAGGCGTAGAGCAGGAGGAGGAGGGCGGTGACGCCGGCGACGATGGTGTAGCTGGTACGCTCGATATCCCGCACCATCGCCGTCACGTCGGAAAATATCTCGAACCCGCCTTCGACGGGACTATCCTCGTCGCGCCGGATCGGAATCCATGAGGAAAGCACATCGACGTCCTGTACCTCGCCGAGACTGCCGGCGTGGCCGCGCAAGGTGAGCTCGCTGCTCGGTTCGCCGCGCAGGACGCGGGCGAAGGAGGGGCTGTCTGCGCGAATTTCACCGATCTGCGCCAGATCGGTAGAGAAGACCGTGCGCCCGTCGGTGTCGTAGATCTTGACCTTGATCACCCGCAGGCCCCGCATGCGATCGGTAATCGCGCGGTGCATGGCCTGGAACTGTGGGGTTGCCGCCAGCGCTTCGCCGGGCATGATCCGCGCTTCGCGGACGAATTCGGCATAGTAGGGCCACAGGGTCGCCGACAGCGAGCGGGCGATGGAGACGTTGAAGCTGGTTTCCTGGGCCTTGAGGTTCGCCACCGAGATGTGCCGGTAGAAGCCAACGAGCACCAGCGCAATGACGACGATACCGATCAGGCTGCGCAGCGAATAGGCGCGGGTGAGGTGCAGGCGCGAACTCATCGAAGACCGAGGCCGCATGAGCGCGCCGAAACCCCGCCACGGCGGCGGATCGGGGGACGCACATACGCATATATTATGAAGACTGTGAGTGACATCCGGGTCTGGTGCTACGGCCTGAGGGGAGGCGGTTTTTGCCGGTACCGCCGAGCGGAAGTATGATCTATCGACAGACAAAAGGACAGGGAGGCGGCCCCATTGCCGTCGTAAACTACGTCGCGGATCGAAGACACTCATGAAAACCGGATTCACTGCATCGCGGCCGGCCCGCATCGCTGGCATGGCTGCCGTCGCGCTGATCGTGACCGCCTGTGCCGTATCCCCGACAGGGCGCAAGCAGCTCACCCTGATCAGCGATGGCCAGATGACGACCATGGGGGCGCAGGCCTTTACCGACATCCAGAAACAGGAGCCGATCGAGAAGGATGCCGCCATCGTCGGCTACGTCCAGTGCATCGCCGATGCGCTCATCGCGCTGCCGGAGGTGCGGGAGATGCAGCCGGACTGGGAGGTGACCGTGTTCACGTCGGACACCGTGAACGCCTTTGCGCTGCCCGGTGGCAAGATCGGGGTCTATACCGGTCTGCTCTCGGTTGCCGAGAATCCCTCGCAGCTCGCCGCCGTGATGGGCCATGAGGTAGCGCATGTGCTGGCCCGGCATGGCAATGAGCGGGTGTCGCAGCAGCTCGCCGTGGGCGAGACCATGGGACTGATCGAGGGCTGGCTGAGTTCCGGTGGTGGCGGGGGCACCGGGCAGCAGGCTGCCATGGCGCTGCTCGGTGTGGGCGCCAAGGTCGGCATCCTGCTTCCGTTCAGTCGCGCCCACGAGAGCGAAGCCGATGCGATCGGCAAGACGCTGATGGCGAAAGCCGGCTTCGATCCACGCGAAAGCGTCACTCTGTGGCAGAACATGGGCCGCGCCGGCAACGGCGGTCCGCCGGAGTTCCTGTCCACGCATCCCTCGCATGACACCCGGATTCGCGATCTGCAGGCAGGGATGGACGTTGCCATGGCGCTGTACGAGGAATCGCGGGCCACTGGCCGGACGTCCCAATGCAAGCGCCCTTGAGGTGGGGGCGGGTTGCTGACCTTGCCTGAGAAGTTGTTGTAAATACATGCGGTAACCAGATGTTCTAAAACAGATTATCGTGTCAATCCGCTCGCGAAGGCGAAATTGCTTTGCCCGGCGCGACGGATCGGGAATAATTGGGTTTTTGCTCCCGCCGCTGATCCGAATGCATGTCGCGTTGGTGGCGGGGTTTTGCCGAACAGGACGTGAAGGAGAAAGAGGCATGGCAACTTTGCCCGAAGCAGTTCTGGAGAATGCCGCCGGTCAGAGTTACCTGCGCACCAACCGGCTCTTCTATCTGGATCCGGCCGACGGTCAGGCGGAAGGCTGGTACTTCAAGGTTCGCGGACCGCGCCTCTACGGTCCGTACCCCAGCCGCGACGATGCGGCGTCAGTGCTGGAACGGATGGTGGGCGAGTACCTCGCCTCCAACATGACCGGAGACCGCTGAGCGCAGGGGACGCTCCCCCAAAGGGGAGCGTCCCCTGTCCCTATCCCCCCGAACCATCCCGATGCGTCCCTACCTGCTGACGGTACTATTGCTGTGTTGCAGCAATGTGTTCATGACGTTTGCCTGGTACGCGCATCTGCGGGAACTGCCGCATCGCTCCTGGCTGTTGGCGGCGCTCGTCAGCTGGGGTATCGCGCTGTTCGAATACCTGCTGCAGGTGCCCGCCAACCGCATCGGACATCAGGTCATGAGCGTAGGTCAGCTCAAGATCCTGCAAGAGATCATCACGCTGACGGTCTTCGTCCCGTTTGCTGTCTACTACATGAAGGAGAAGCTCACGCTGGACTACCTGTGGGCCGCCTTCTGCCTGCTCGGCGCGGTGTTCTTCCTGTTCCGAAGCAAGCTCGGGGGTTAGGGGGAGCGTCCCCTTTGTCCCTTGCCCTTTGCCCTTTGTCGTCAACGGAAGAGGTACACCGCTCCAGCGCCGACCGCGCGGTTGTCGGAGGGGTCGGTGCCCGCGGCTGCTTCTGCCGGCGCTCCGGCGGCCAGCACCCCGCCGGTGAGGCTGACGGCATAGCCGAACATGTCTCCTGCCTCGGCGTTCCCGGATTTTATGTGCGCCCGCTTCGTCCATCCGGTGTCATCGCGCGTGTAGACGTATATCGCGCCGCTTTCGGCCGCGCGTTCAGCGCTTTCAGGGGCTTCGTCGATGTGAATGCCCGTTTCGGCGCTGTCTTCCAGGTAGGCGCCTATCACCAACGTATCGCCGTCCAGGGCAAGGCTGCGGCCGAAGCGGTGCTCGGCGCCGCCCTCGGGCTCCAGGCGCAGCGGATCGGACCACTCTCCGCGCTGTCGATGGTAGACATATACCGCGCCGCTGTTCTCGAAGGCTCCGTCCTCGAGATGCGCGCCGACGGCGAGCGTATCGTCGTCGAGGGCGAGGCTCGAGCCGAACAGGTCATTGCTGCCGGGTCTGGCGCCGCGCAGTACCGTCTGCGGCAGCCAGCGTTCGCCTTCGCGGCTGAACAGATGCACCGCGCCCGAGCCAGCTTCCAGATGCGCGCCTGCTGCGAGCGTAGCGCCTGAAACGGCCATGCTGTAGCCGAAGCCCGCGCCCTTTTGCGGTGGCGAGGCGAGAAGGTGGGCGGAGGGGGTCCAGTTTCCCTCCACGCGCTGGAATACGTGCACGGCGCCGCTGTCGGCCGGTCCGCCGGCTGGCGCATCCTCCAGGTAGGCGCCGACGGCGAGGGTGTCTCCCTGCAGCGCGACGCTGTAGCCGAACAGAGCGCCGTTCTCGACCTTGACTGCCTTGATATACGCTTCGCGCTCCCACACGCCATCGCGGAGCCTGAAGAGGTGTACCGCGCCGCTGTCCGGCGCCGGACCTTCGGCCGGGGCGGGATCGATGCCGCTGCCGCCATGGCGATCGAACGGGGCGCCAACCGCCAGGGTATTCCCGGACAGCGCCAGTGTCCGTCCGAACTGTTGTCCGCCACCATTGGCGAGGCCCTTGAGGTAGGCCTGCTGCACCCAGTCATTGCCGTGACGACTGAAGACGTAGACCGCACCGCTGCCCTCAGCGCTGTTGTCGGTCTGGTCGCCGTTCACGCCTCCCGCATAGCTGCCCTCGAGATAGGCGCCGACGGCGAGGAGATCGCCGTCGGCGGCCAGCGCATAGCCGAACAGATCGTTGCGGTCCGCGTTCGATGCCTTGAGGTAGCGCCTTTCGGCCAGTGTCTCGGGCGCGGCACGGTTGATCGTCAGATGCCAGGTCTGCCGCGACTCTCCGTCGCTGGCGGTCACGACGATCGGGATGAGGTTGTCGCCGACGCCGAGGGGGAGGGTCAGGCGTGCGCGGCCGGGTTGGGACGCGGCGCCCGTGATGCCGACACCCGCCGCCGGGTCGGCGGTGCGGGCCGTGACGGCGAGACGCGACACCAGGAAGCCCTGACTGCCGGTGTAGGTATCCTGTCCGGCCTGAAACGCCTGATCGAGTGCTCCGGGCGATATCGAAAGCGCGGCCAGCTTCGTGTCCGGGGGCGCCTTGGCTTCTTCCGTTGTTTCTTCCGTTCGCGCCTCCGGCACGGGGACTGGCGTCGGGATGGCGGCGGGTCGGGGGAAGGCTTCCACGTCCGCGTCCGGATCGGTTTCGGCGGGCTGGATCATGGCGCAGGCCGCAATCTGCGCGGCAGCAAGCACGAGAACGAGAAGGCGTATCGGCGTCATGTGCAGAGGATACGCGAGGTCGATTGAAGCGTATACCGCACGCATTGGGGGTTTATTCCCGCCACTGCGTTCGGCTATGGTGGCGGATGCGCCATATGGCGTCACAGAAGGAGGTTGGTCCAGATGAGCAAGCGATTCTTTGGCCGGATGGCATCCGGCGTCATGGCTCTCGCGCTGGGTTGTGCGTCAGCGGTGGCCAGCGCCGATTCCGCGCGCGTGTACCTCATTTCGCCCGCGGACGGCGAAAGCGTGCGCAGTCCGGTGATCGTTCGCTTCGGCCTGTCCGGCATGGGCGTCGCGCCTGCCGGCATCGAGCGGGAGGGGACCGGCCATCATCATCTGCTCATCGATGTTGCCGACCTGCCCGAGCTGAGCCGGCCTCTGCCCAATGACCAACGGCATCGCCACTTCGGCGCTGGCCAGACCGAGGCCGCAATCGAATTGCCGCCGGGTGAGCATACGCTGCGCCTGATCTTCGCCGACCACAACCATGTGCCGCATGATCCGCCGCTCATCTCCGAGGACGTGACCATCACCGTCGTTCCCTGATATTCATGTCCCGCGGGCATGCCCTGACGTTGAAGCGCCCGGCGCAATTCACGCAGGGCCTGTCGGGGCGGTGCCCGCGCGGGCGCGGTCGAAAGCGATGATGGCGAGGATGACGAGGAGGCCGGCAATCGCGCCATACAGGTGCGAGTCGACCACGACCGAGCCGCCGACGATCTGCTCAGTGCTGGTGGCAGGGCCGGTGACGCGTTCCCATGCCAGCTTCACCGCCACCAGGCCAAGCAGCGCCCACTCGAAGCGATAGCCGGCATGAATGCCGGCGACAGCGCCCGCCACGAACATGCCATGCAGCAGTCCCGACATCCCGACGTACCATTGCAGTTCCGGGTTGAACGCCAGCAGACCCGTGCTGACTCCCAATCCGCTGCCGATCACGACGATGGACCAGCGACCGATGGTCAGCAGCCGGGCGAACATCAACCACAGCAGCGCCAGACCCGCGACGTTGAGAGCCAGGTGCTCCCAGCCCAGATGCGTGATATGCGCGGTCAGCATGCGCCACACCTGTCCCGAAAGGATGGCTTCGCGCTCATAGCGCAGCCATAGCAGGAGTTCCGAACCGCCGATCATCGCGGCGGCCGAAACGACCGCCAGGGAAATCGCCAGCATGTGCGGCGAATCATCCGCCGGGCGGGACCCGGGCGCCGGAGCCGGGGGTGCGCTGTCCACGCCGGTGGAGTTCGTCCTGTCGTCGTCAGGGTTCATCGAGGATCTCCGTCAGTCTCGCCTGCAATGCCGTCAGCCGGCTTTCATCGTCGATCGGCAGGTCGTTTTGATCGGTGATGAAGAATACGTCTTCGACCCGCTCGCCGAAAGTGGCAATGCGCGCGTGCAGGATGCGCAGGCCGCACTCCACGAATGCGCGCCCCACGCGCGCCAGCAGTCCGGGCCGGTCCACGGTGACGAGCTGGGCGATGGTGTAGCGTCGCCGCATGTCGGAGCTGAACACCACTTCGGTCGGTATCAGGAAGTGGCGCAGCTGCCGCGCCGGGCGCCGGGTGACGCGGGGAGCGCGCGAGTCGGCGCTGGCGATGCGCTGCAGGATGGTGTCCACGGCTTCCTCGATGCGCAGCGGATGAGTCAGCGCGGTGCCGTCCTCGTTCAGCACGATATAGGTGTGCAGCGTGTGGCCATCGTCTGTGGTGACGATGCGCGCACTGAGGATGTTGAGTCCGAGCTGGTCGAGCGCGCCGGTGGCGAGGGCGAACAGATGATCGTCGTCACGGGCATAGATCAGGAGTTCGGTGCCGCCGCGCGCGGTCTGCTCGCGCACCACCACCAGAGGCAGGCTGTCATCGTCTGTGGCGGACAGCACCTGGCGGGTCTGCCACTCGATCTCATCGGGCGAATGACGCAGGAAATAGTCGTCCTCGTCCAGGGTATCCCAGAAGCGCCCGACTGCCGCGGCGTCGAGATCGGACAGCAGGGCGAGCGCCGCCTCGCGGGTCTCCGCCACGCGCTCGCGCCGTTCCACGGGATTCTCCAGTCCCCGGTTTAGCGCCTGCCGCGTCGCCAGGTAGAGCTCCTTGAGCAGCGCATCCTTCCAGTTGTTCCACAGCCGGGGGTTGGTGGCGCGGATATCGGCCACGGTGAGCAGGTAGAGATAGTCCAGCCGCATCTGCTCGCCCATGGTCTTGGCGAATGCATAAATGACCTCCGGATCGCCGATGTCGCGATGCTGGGCGGTCGTCGACATTTCCAGGTGATGACGCACCAGCCACGCCACCAGGCGGGCGTCGTGGTCGCCGAGTCCGTGCAGGACGCAGAACTCATAGGCCTCGTCCGCGCCGAGGACCGAATGGTCGCCGCCGCGTCCCTTGGCGATGTCGTGGAACAGTGCGGCGAGGTACAGCAGTTCGGGCTTCGGAATGCGGGCCGCGAGGCGGCTGCACAGCGGGAACTCCGCCTCGTGCACCGGCAGCAGAAAGCGGCGCAGATTGGCGACCACATGAAGCGTATGTTCGTCGACCGTGTAGGCGTGGAACAGGTCGTACTGCATCTGTCCGATGATCTGGCCGAAGGCGGGAAAATAGGCGCCGAGTATGCCGTAGCGGTTCATGCGCCGCAGCTCCCGGCTTACGCCATGCGGCTGGCGCAGGATTTCCATGAACAGCGCGCGGCAGCGCAAATCGCCGCGGAAGCGGTCATCGATCAGATGGCGGTGCGCGCGAATGAGGCGGATGGTCTCCGCGCCGACCCCGCGCAGTGTCGGACGCTGCTGCAGCAGGAGGAAGATCTCGAGGAGGGCGAAGGGGTAATGGGCGAAGACCGTGGGCGACGCAGCCTCGATGAAGCCGTTGCGGACGTGGAAGCGCCGGTTGATCGGGTCGACCGCTTCGTCTTTCCCGCCGGGCGGACGGAAGATCACCTCATGCAGCAGTTGCAGCAGCATTTCCTCGAGACGCGCCAGCCCGGTGACGGCGCGATAGTAGTCCTTCATGAACTTCTCCACCGCGAGACGGTGGGCGTCATCACGATAGCCGAACTCGCGGGCGAGCGCCTGCTGGTGATCGAACAGGAGGCGGTTCTCGTCGCGCCCCGCGAGCAGGTGCAGTGCGAAGCGGACCTGCCACAGAAAGTTGCGTCCCTCGATCAGCTCCTCGCGTTCGGCGCCGGTGAGGAAGCCGCGCTCGACGAGCGCGGCGGGATCGGCGGTGCTGAAGTGGCGCTGCGCCATCCACAGAATGGTCTGCAAATCGCGCATGCCGCCGGGACCGTCCTTGACGTTCGGCTCGAGGTTGTAGGCGGTATCGTGAAACTTGCGGTGCCGGGCGGCCTGCTCGGCAAGCTTGGCTTCGTAGAAGTCGGCTGCCGGCCAGAGCCCCGGCGGATCGGTGTTCCGGCGCATGTCTTCGTAGAGTGGGGCCGAGCCGGCAATGATGCGGGCTTCCATGAGATTGGTGGCGACACCGACGTCGCGCTGCGCTTCCTCGACGCACTCGCTGACGGTGCGCACGCTGTGCCCGACCTTCAGGCCGATGTCCCACAGAAAGGCGAGCAGGCGCTCGATGGCGCCGCTGGCATCGTCCGGGAGGGACGGCGGGCACAGGATCAGCAGATCGATATCGGAGTGGGGGTGGAGTTCACCGCGACCATAGCCGCCGACGGCGACCAGCGCCATGTCCGCGGCACGTTGGCCGAGCATGCGATCCCAGGCGCGGATCAGCATCTCGTCCATGTACCAGGCCCGGTGCTGGATCAGATCGGCGGCCGGGGTGCCGCGGCGGAAGCGGTCCTCGATCGCCTCGTCGACCGTGCGCAGCGTATGGCGGAAAAGCTGGATCGGGGTCGATGTGCCGGCGAGGGCGCGATCGAAGGAGCCGGTGAAAAAAAGCTGGAGGTCGGTAAGCGGCGTCGCCGAGCTTTCGGAACCGCCGGGACCCCTCGCGGTCATTGCTTTCAGATGTCCTCGCCAGGGGCCACGGTAAGCGCTTCGTAACCGTCGTCGGTCACCAGGATGGTGTGCTCCCACTGCGCCGACAGGCTGCGGTCGCGAGTGACCACTGTCCAGCCATCGGGCAGCAGCTTGACGTTACGCCGCCCGGCGTTGACCATCGGCTCGATGGTGAAGGTCATGCCAGGCTCCAGCACGAGACCGGTGCCCGGCATGCCGTAGTGGAGGACCTGCGGTTCCTCGTGGAACTGGCGTCCGATGCCATGGCCGCAGTACTCGCGCACCACGGTCATGCGAGCGGCTTCGGCATGGCGCTGTATGGCGTGCCCGATATCGCCGAGCTGTACGCCGGGGCGCACCATCTCGATGCCGATGCGCATGCATTCGTAGGCGACCTGCGTCACCCGGCGAGCCATGATCGACGGCTCGCCGACGAAGAACATCTTGCTGGTGTCACCATGCCAGCCATCCTTGATCACGGTGATGTCGATGTTGACGATGTCGCCGTCCTTGAGCGCGCGCGCGCCGGGAATCCCGTGGCACACCACGTGGTTGACCGAGGTGCAGATGGATTTGGGGAAGCCGTGGTAGTTGAGCGGAGCCGGGATCGCGTCCTGTACCCCGGTGATGTACTCGTGACAGATGCGGTCGAGTTCATCGGTGGTGATTCCGGGGCGCACGTGCTCGCGGATCATCGTCAATACCTCGGCGGCGAGCCGTCCGGCGACCCGCATCCCCTCGATTTCCGAACCTGTCTTGATGTGTATGCCCATGCTCCGTCCATTGTGATCGGTCGTTTGTCCGCGCGGTCGCCGGGCGTCCTCGCCGTCGAAAGGGCGGCGAGGGGCGGGGGGCAGCGCGTCGATGGTGACCTTACTGCCTGTCTCGACAGGAATTTCCGCGACTCTTGCCGGCGCTATGGTAGCGCGAACGCGGGCCCGAATGAACCATGCCGATGTTCCGGGAATCACGGGCGGCCATTTGTGCGGCGCCGGCGGATGTGGTATAAAGCGCGCGCAACGTATTATATCTAAAGTACATTCCAAGTATAATGCGTGCTCCCGCAAAAGCGGGAAATACACACATGTGCCATCACAGCGCACTCGGGTGCCCGTCCGTACGGTCGGGTTCAAGTGCGTGAGGCACATGGAGGCTCAACCCGAAAAGGAGTTTTGAATCATGGCAAACGTCACCATGCGCCAGATGCTCGAGTCCGGCGTGCACTTCGGTCATCAGGCCCGTTACTGGAATCCCCGCATGGCTCCCTATATCTTCGGGGAGCGCAGCAAGATCCATATCATCAACCTCGAATCCACGCTGCCGCTGTTCAACGACGCGATGAATTACCTCGGCCGTCTGGCGGCGAAGAAGGGCACCATCCTCTTCGTCGGCACCAAGCGCGCGGCGCGCGACATCATGCAGCAGGAGGCGCAGCGCTGCGGCATGCCGTTCGTCAGCCAGCGCTGGATGGGCGGCATGATGACCAACTTCAAGACCGTGAAGCAGTCGATCCGTCGTCTCAAGGAACTGGAAGCCCTGTTCCAGGAGCGTGGCGGCGCCGAGCGCGTCGGCAAGAAGGAGCAGCTGAACCTGCGTCGCGAGCTGGAGAAGCTGGAACGCAACCTGGGCGGCATCAAGGACATCTCCGGCCTGCCGGATGCGCTGTTCGTGGTCGACGTCGGTCATGAAAAGATCGCGGTCACCGAAGCCCGCAAGCTCGGCATCCCGGTGATCGGGGTGGTCGACACGAACAACAGTCCCGAGGGCATCGATTACGTGATCCCCGGCAACGATGATGCGATTCGCGCCATCACGCTCTACGCCCGCAGCGCGGCTGATGCCATCCTGGAGAGCCGTGCCGCAGCCCTGCAGGTCGACGCGGATGACTTCGTCGAGGTGGACGAAGGCGCGGGCGATGCCAGCCGCGGCGCGAAGAAGCCGGCGAAGAAGGTGGCGGTGAAGCAGCGTCGCGGCTCGGCCGGCAAGGGCGAGGCGGAAACGGAAGGCGGCGATGCCTCCGACACGGCCGGCGCCGAAGCCAAGGATGCGGAAGAATCCCTCACCGGCGCTCAGTCCTGAGCGCCGCGGAACAGCGAGGACAAGGAGTCATGACAGTGGAAATTACAGCGGGTCTGGTCAAGGAACTGCGCGAGCGCACCGGTTCCGGATTGATGGAATGCAAGCGCGCGCTGGTTGAGACCGGAGGCGACGTCGAGGCTGCCATCGAACTGATGCGCAAGCAGGGTCTGGTCAAGGCCGACAAGCGGGCGGGTCGCACCGCCGCCGAAGGGCGCATCGTGTTGCAGGCCGAGAATGGCGGCGGCGCCATGGCGGAAGTCAATTGTGAAACCGATTTCGTCGCCAAGGGCGATGACTTCAATGGCTTCGCCGAGCATGTACTGAAGCGCGCGGTGGAGGATGGCATCGATGATGCCGAAGCTCTGCTGGCGGCGCCGGCGCAGGCCGGCAGCGATGCGACCATCGACACGATGCGTCGCGAGCTGGTGGCGAAGATCGGCGAGAACATCAACGTGCGCCGTCTGGTGCGTTTCAGCGGCGAAGGTGTCGTCGCCGGCTACGTCCATGGCACCCGCATCGGCGTGCTGGTGCAGATGCAGGGCGGTGATGCGACGCTGGCGCGCGACATCGCCATGCATATCGCCGCGAGCAAGCCGCTCGCCATTTCCGAGGATCAGGTTCCTGCGGATGTGATCGAGCGCGAGCGCGAGATCTTCAAGGCCCAGGCCGCCGAGAGTGGCAAGCCCGCCGATATCGTCGAGAAGATGGTAGGCGGCCGCGTCAAGAAGTTCCTTGCCGAAACCACGCTGCTCGGCCAGCCGTTCGTGAAGGATCCGGACGTCACGGTTGGCAAGCTGGTGTCAGGTGCCGGCGCCAAGGTCATCCGCTTCGAGCGCTTCGAGGTCGGCGAAGGCGTCGAGAAGACGACCACCGACTTCGCTCAGGAAGTGATGGCGCAGGTGCGCGGGGAATAATGCCGGTGGAGGAGAGCGCGAAACCGTCCGGCCCGCTCTATCGGCGCATCCTGCTGAAGCTCAGCGGCGAGGCGCTGATGGGCGGCGACGCCTATGGAGTGAATCCGGGCGTGCTGCAGCGCGTGGCGCTGGAGATCAAGAGCCTCGTCGATGACGGGGTTCAGGTCGCCGTGGTCATCGGCGGCGGCAACATCTTTCGCGGTATCCAGCTTGCCCGCGGCGGCATGGAACGCGTCACCGGCGATCAGATGGGCATGCTGGCGACCGTGATCAATGCGCTCGCGATCCAGGACAGCCTCGAGCACAATGGCATGGAGGTTCGCGTCATGTCGGCGGTCCAGATCCATCAGATCTGCGAGGATTACATCCGGCGGCGTGCCATCCGTCATCTGGAGAAGGGGCGGGTGGTGGTGTTCGCCGCCGGCATCGGCAATCCGTTCTTCACCACCGACTCCGCGGCCAGTCTGCGCGGAATCGAGATCGGCGCCGACGCCGTGCTCAAGGCAACCAAGGTGGACGGCGTCTACTCCGCCGATCCCGCTCGGCACCCGGATGCCGAGTTCTATCCCTATCTGACCTACGATCAGGTGCTCGAGCGCAGGCTCGATGTCATGGACGCCACGGCGATCGTGCTCTGCCGCGACAACCGCATGCCGCTGCGCGTGTTCAACATCAACAAGCCGGGCGCGCTGCGTCGCGTGGTGATGGAAGGCAACGAAGGGACCATCGTCGAGGAGGCGTGATGATCAATGACATCAAGAAGGACGCCGAGCAGCGAATGGGCAAGAGCGTCGAGTCCCTGAAGCAGGAACTGTCCAAGGTGCGCACGGGTCGCGCCCATATCAGCCTGCTGGATCATGTCCGTGTGTCGTATTACGGCAATGACGTGCCGCTCAGTCAGGTCGCCACCGTATCCGTCGCCGAGGCGCGCATGCTCACCGTGACCCCCTGGGAGCGGGCCATGGTGCCGGCGGTGGAGAAGGCGATCATGACTTCCGATCTGGGACTGAATCCGTCCACCGCGGGCAACGTCATTCGCGTGGTGCTGCCGGCCCTCACCGAGGAGCGTCGTCGCGACATGGTCAAGATCGTGCGTGGGGAGGCGGAAGCCGCCCGCGTGGCGATTCGCAACATACGCCGTGACGCGATCAGCATGCTCAAGGATCTGGTGAAGGACAAGGAGATCAGCGAGGATGACGACCGCCGCGGACAGGACGAGATCCAGAAGCTCACCGACAAATACGTTGCCAGCGTCGAGAAGGTGCTGCAGGACAAGGAAGCGGATCTGATGGAAGTCTGAGACAGGCGTTGAAAGACGCTTCGACGAGCCGCATCGCAGGGCCGGGAGCCGGTTCGGAATACCCGGGGCCTGAACATCGTTCATGCGCCCCCTTCGGTATGCTGCATTCCCCGATCCCGTTTTTCGCTGACCTGCCGATTGCCGCCGCCCGCGCGAAGAGCCGCGCGGACGCGCGGCGGGCGGATCGCCGCCGGATTGATGACGCGAACACTGGACTTCCCGCACATGGCTTTATTTCGCAAATCATCGGATAGGTCGGCGCCGGCGCTGCCGGCCAGTGGCGGCCTTCCGGCGCACGTCGCCGTCATCATGGATGGCAATGGCCGCTGGGCGCGGCAACGCCATCTTCCCCGCATTGCCGGTCATCGTGCCGGCGTTGAGGCGGTGCGATGCATCGTCCGCGCCTGTCAACGCAAGGGAATCGCCGCGCTGACTCTGTTCGCATTCAGCAGTGAAAACTGGCGTCGCCCCGAGCGCGAAGTCACCCTGCTGCTGGAACTGCTGATGACGGCGATCCGGCGCGAGGTCGAATCGCTGCGCGAGGCCAACGTGCGGCTGCGCTTCATCGGCGATCGCAGCGCCTTTGGCGACACCCTGGGCGGTGCCATGGAACAGGCCGAGGCGCGCACCGCCGAATGCACCGGTCTGGCGCTCACGGTGGCGATCAACTACGGCGGCCGCTGGGACATGACGCAGGCAGCGCGCGAACTCGCCCGCATGGTCGAGCAGGGCCGGCTGACGGCCGATCAGGTCGACGAGCGTACCTTCGCATCGCTGCTCGATCTGCGGGACGTGCCCGAGCCGGACCTTTTCATCCGCACCGGCGGCGAGCAGCGCATCAGCAATTTCCTGCTGTGGCAGCTTGCATACACCGAGCTCTATTTCACCGATATCCTGTGGCCGGATTTCGACGAACGGGCGTTCGAGGATGCGCTGGGATCCTTCGCCGGCCGCCAGCGACGCTTCGGCCGGACCGGGGAGCAGATCGAGCAGGTGCAGGGTGCTTAAGCAACGGCTGCTCACCATCGCCGTTCTGCTGCCACTTTTCGTCTGGGCGGTCCTGGCCCTCCCGACGCGCCACTTCTCGCTGCTGCTCGCCTTCATCGTGCTGATCGGCGCCCATGAATGGGCGGCGCTGATGCGGTTTCCGCGTCGCTGGCGTCCGGTGTTCCTGCTGGCGGTCGCCGCCGCCATGCCGCTCGGCCTGTGGATGGTCAGCATTCCCGAGTTGAGGTACACGCTGCTGGTGGCGGCGGGCGCCTGGTGGATCTACAGCCTTGCCATGATCCTGCGTTTCCAGAATGATGAGACGGCGCCGGCCTGGCTGCTGGGCGGTGCCGGTTCGCATCCGCTGCAGCGTGCGCTGGTAGGCCTCATCGTGCTCGTACCGTCCTGGATCGCGGTGACGTTGATGCATGCGACGCCGTTCATCGGAGGCGGTCTGGTGCTCGCCTTCATGCTGCTGGTCTGGGGCGCGGACAGTGGCGCCTATGTCGCCGGGCGCACCTTTGGGCGCGACAAGCTGGCCTCACGCGTCAGTCCGGGCAAGACCTGGCAGGGTGTATGGGGCGCGCTGATCGCCGGGGCGCTGGTCGCCGTGGGCACCGCCATCTGGCTGGATCGCACGGAGATCCTGGCGCTCGGCGGACTGATGGTGCTTGGTCTCGCCACTGTGCTGATTTCGATCGTCGGCGATCTGTTCGAGAGCCTGGTCAAGCGGACGGCTGGAGTGAAGGACAGCGGGCGGATCCTGCCCGGCCACGGCGGGGTGCTGGATCGCATCGACAGTGTCACCGCCGCGGCGCCGGTATTCGCGCTCGGCCTCGCGGCCCAGGGAGTGATGCTGTGATCGGCGTCTGTGTGCTCGGAGCCACGGGGTCGATCGGCGTCAATACGCTCGATGTGCTCGCGCGCTATCCCGACAGCTACCGGGTCGTGGCGCTCACCGCCAACACCGACGTGGAGGCGCTGTACCGGCAGTGCGGGCGTTTTCACCCTGAATACGCGGTCATGGCGGATGCGGATGCGGCCGAGCGTCTGCGCGCCAGGCTGCGCGTGGATGGCTTGACGACGGAAGTGCTGGCGGGCGACGACGGGCTGTGCCGGGTGGCCACGCTCGCGCAGACCGACTATGTCATGGCGGCGATCGTAGGCGCCGCCGGACTGCTGCCCACGCTTGCCGCCGCCCGCGCCGGCAAGCGCATCTTGCTCGCCAACAAGGAGGCGCTGGTGATGGCCGGGCGCCTGTTCATGGATGAGGTTCGCGCCCATGGCGCCGAGCTGCTTCCCATCGACAGCGAACACAATGCCGTGTTCCAGTGCATGCCCGCCGATTATCGCGACGGTCTGCGGCAGGTTGGCGTGCGCCGCATCCTGCTGACGTCCTCGGGTGGTCCGTTCCGCACGCTACCCCTGTCCGCGTTGGCTGATGTCGGGCCGGAGCAGGCCTGCGCCCATCCCAACTGGGTGATGGGGCGCAAGATCTCCGTCGATTCCGCGACGATGATGAACAAGGGACTGGAAGTCATCGAGGCCTGCCTGCTGTTCGATGCGGATCCGGATTGCGTCGAAGTGCTCGTCCATCCCCAGAGCGTGGTCCACTCGCTGGTGGAATACAGCGACGGTTCGGTGCTGGCGCAACTGGCCTCGCCGGACATGCGGGTTCCGATCGCCCACGCCCTGGCGTGGCCGCAGCGGCGCGAATCGGGCGCGCAGCGGCTCGACCTGATCGCCGTCGGGCGTCTCGACTTCGAGCCGCCGGACCTCGAACGCTTTCCCTGCCTGGCTTATGCCTATGCGGCCGCCCGCGCTGCCGGCACCATGCCGGCGATCATGAACGCCGCGAATGAAGTGGCGGTGGCGGCCTTCCTCGAGGGCAGGATCCGCTTCACGGACATCGCACGAGTGATAGAGCACACCATGGCGGAGGTGCCGGGAGTGCGGATCACCGATCTCGACTCCGTGCTGGAGGCGGATCGTCGCGCGCGCGGCCATGCCGCCACGGTGGTGCTCGAGTGTGCGGGGAGCGCGGTATCTTGAGCGCGCTCTGGTCGCTGCTGTCCTTCCTGATTGCGATCGGCATCCTGGTGACCGTGCACGAGTACGGTCACTTCATCGTTGCCCGGAGTCTCGGCGTGCGCGTGCTGCGTTTCTCCATCGGCTTCGGCAAGCCGTTGTGGAACTGGCGCCGCGGCGAGACCGAGTACGTGCTCGCCATGCTTCCGCTAGGTGGCTATGTGCAGATGCTCGACGAACGCGAGGGACCGGTCGAGGGGCATGAGCTCCATCGCGCCTTCAATCGCCAGCCCGTCGGGCGGCGCATCGCCATCGTCGCCGCGGGTCCGGTGTTCAATTTCCTGTTCGCGGTGCTCGCCTACTGGCTGGTTTTCAGCATCGGAATCGCCGGCGTCAAGCCGATCGTCGGCGAGGTCCAGCCACAGGGCCTCGCCGCGCAGGGCGGGTTTCATAGCGGAGACCTCATCGTCCAGGTCGGCGAACGCGAAGTGGCCACCTGGAATACGGTGCTGGTGGCGCTCCTCGACCACAGCCTCGCCGGCGAGCGCGTGCAGATCGCAGTGGTGGACGAGGACGGACGACCGCGGCAGCGCGAGCTCGATTTCGCCCGTAGCGCCAGTGGAAGCGATCGATCTGAACTGATCGACAATGTCGGCTTCGCGCCCTTGCGGCCGCTCCTGCCGGCGGTGATCGGCACGATCGAGCGGGGGAGCGCCGCCGAGCGTGCCGGGCTGCGCGAGGGAGACCGTGTGGTGTCGATGGACGGCAATGCTCCGCGGTCCTGGGAAAACTGGCGCGATGCCATACGCGCCAATCCGGAGCGCGATCTGGAAGTCGAGGTCGAGCGCGACGGGCGCCGGATCGCGCTTGCCGTGCGGCCCGATCCGGTGCGGGAGAATGGCGAGATTTTCGGCCGGATCGGCGCTGGGGTGCATGTGCCGCCGGACTTCGCGGAGGAACTGCGCGCCGTCGAGCGCTATGCGCCGGGCGAGGGCCTGGCGGCGGCTGTCGCCCGCACCCGGGACGTCACCATGCTCACCTTCAGCATCCTCGGCAACATGCTGGTCGGAAACGTGGGCATGAGCAACCTGAGTGGGCCGGTCCGCATTGCGCAGTTCGCCGGGGATTCCGCCGACGCCGGACTGGTGCAGTTCATCTCCTTCCTGGCCCTGATCAGCATCAGTCTTGGCGTGCTCAACCTGCTGCCGATCCCGATACTCGACGGCGGACATCTGCTTTTCTATCTGGTGGAGGCGGTGCGGCGGCGTCCGGTGTCCGAGGCGGTCCAGCTCGCGGCGCAGCGGGTCGGTATCGTCTTGCTCGTGGGAATAATGCTGCTGGCGTTCTACAATGACATCGTGCATCTCTCCTTCTGACCATCGCCCATTTCGCAACGCTCCCCGATGAACTCGCTCATGTACAGATTCGCCATCCTGCTGTTCGGACTCATGATGACTTTGCGTGCCTGGGCCGTGGAGCCCTTCGTCATCGACGACATCCGGGTGGAGGGGCTGCAGCGCATTGCGCTCGGGACCGTGCTCAGCTATCTGCCGGTGAACGTGGGAGACACCTTCGAGGAGGCGCGGGCGCCGAATGTCATCCGCGCGCTTTTCACCACCGGTTTCTTCGACGATATTTCGCTCGGCGCGGACGGTAACACGCTCGTCATCGTCGTCCGCGAGCGTCCCACCATTGCCACCATCACCATCACCGGCAACAAGGACATCCGCACCGAACAGCTGGAGGAAGCGCTCAAGAGCGTTGGACTCTCCGAGGGACAGGTCTTCGATCGTTCCTCGCTGGAGCGGATGAAGGTGGAGCTCGAGCGGCAGTACTTCAGTCAGGGCAAGTACGGCGTCAAGGTGCAGTCGACGCTGGAGACGCAGGCCGATAACCGCATCGAGGTCGCGATTGCGATCGAGGAGGGGTATGTCGCCCGGATCCTGCGCATCAACATCGTCGGCAACGAGGCCTACGATGACGCGCTGCTACTGTCCAAGTTTCAGCTCGGTCCCGCGACCATACTGTCGCTGTTCTCCGACAGCGACCAGTACTCCCGGCGTCGTCTGTCCGGCGATCTGGAATCGCTGCGCTCGCATTATCTCGATAACGGCTACGTCAATTTCTCCATCGATTCGACGCAGGTGACGATCACTCCCGACAAGCGGGATGTCTACATCACCATCAATGTCACCGAAGGAGAACAGTACACCGTTTCCTCGATCGCCCTGGCAGGCGATCTCATCGTTCCGGAGGAGGAGCTGCGCAGCCTGCTGGTGATCGGTCCCAACCAGATATTCTCGCGTCGTCTCGCCCAGGAGAGCGCCGCCGCGATCAGCAGCCGTCTGGGACTCGAAGGCTATGCCTTCTCCAACGTCAATCCGGTGCCCGAGCTCGATCGCGAGAAGCGTGAAGTCGCGCTCACCTTCATGGTGGATCCGGGGCGCCGCATCTACGTGCGGCGGATCAATGTCGCCGGCAACATCCGCACCCGCGACGAAGTGGTGCGCCGCGAGTTGCGCCAGATGGAAGGCGGCTGGATCTCCACCGACAAGGTGAATCTGTCGCGCACCCGCCTGATGAGACTTGGTTTCTTCGAGGAAGCCAATGTCGAGACCCCGACGGTTTCAGGGGTGCCGGACCAGGTCGATGTGGACTTCAGCGTCAAGGAGCGTCCTTCGGGATCGCTGATGGCGGGTGTCGGCTATTCGCAGGCCCAGGGCGTGCTCATAAACGCCAGCATCAGCCAGGACAACGTCTTCGGTACCGGGCGCCGTATCAGCGCGACCGTGAACAACAGCTCGGTCAATCGTATCTACAGCTTCTCCTACAACAACCCGTATTACACGCTGGACGGCATCAGCCGCGGGTTCAGCCTGTTCGCGCGCGAAACCGATGCCGCCGAGGCGGACATCGCCGACTTCAGTTCCGACGTCTATGGACTCAGCGTCGATTACGGTTTCCCGCTCAGTGAATACAATCGCGCCAGCCTGTCGCTCGGCTATGAGTACACCCGGATCCGGACGGACAGTGACACGCCGGAGTCGTTCCTCGACTTCCTGGCGCTCAACGATGATCGCTTTCACATCTACAAGCTGAGCACCGGCATCACCCACGACTCCCGCAACCGCGCCATTCTCGCCGACACTGGCCGCATGCACAGCCTGTCGACCGAGGTCGCCTTGCCGGGCAGCGGCCTGGAGTACTACAAGCTGCGTTACCGCGGGCTCGAGTACGTGCCCCTGTTCGGAGATTTCACGCTGCTGCTCAAGGGCGAGATCGGATACGGAGACGCCTACGGCGATACCAGCGGTCTGCCGTTCTTTGAAAACTTCTATGCGGGCGGGCCGGATTCGGTGCGCGGCTTCCGCTCCAATTCGCTCGGGCCGCGGGACATCACCCGCCCCCTGGGCGGAGCGTTCAAGACCGTGGCCAATGTGGAGCTGATCGTGCCTCTTCCGTTCGCGGAAGAGAACCGGTCGTTGCGCCTGAGCACGTTCTTTGATATTGGTAACGTGTTTGACGCTGCAGGGGATTTCGATAGCGGAGAGTTGCGCCGCTCGATTGGCGTTTCGGTCCTCTGGTACACACCGCTCGCGCCAATGACGTTCAGCTTGGGCTGGCCCATGAACGACCGCGAAGGCGACCGCACCGAGACTTTCCAGTTCACCCTGGGCTCGTTCTTCTTCTGATCCGGATCTGGAGTACGACATTGAAGAGGCTGATTCAGTTTGCGCTCATGCTGTCGCTGGCCGTGCCGGCGCTGGTGGTAACGGCCGCCGATCTCAAGCTCGGCTATGTGGATGCCATCCGTCTGCTGGAGGAGGCGCCCCAGGCGCAGGAGGCGACGCGCCGTCTGCAGCGCGAATTCGCTTCGCGCGAGGAGGAGATGGTGCGCAAGCAGGATGAAATCCGGCGCATGGACGAGGCGCTGGAGCGCGACGGCGCCGTCATGACCGAAGCGGATCGTCGCAACCGCGGACTCGAGGTGCTTGCCCTCAAGCGCGAGCTGCGCCGGATGCAGGAAGAGTTCCGTGAAGACGTCAACATCCGCCGTAACGACGCCCTCGGCGGACTGCAGGAGCTGATCAAGGAGACAATCCAGGAAGTCGGCTCCGCCGGTGAATTCGACCTGATTTTCTTCGAAGGCATTGCCTATGCCGACGAAGCGCTGGACATCACGTCGCAGGTTCTCGAGGGCCTGGCCCGACGCCACCAGAGCAGACCAGAAAATCGCTGACGGCCCGGCCGAAGGCGAATCTCCGCTAATGGAAATCAGTCTCGACGAACTGGTCGCGAAATTCGGTGGTGAATTGCGCGGGGATGGCTCGGTGCGAGTGCAGCGCATATCCGCGCTCGATACCGCCGGGGCAGGCGACATCTCATTCCTGAGCGGCGCGCGCTTTCGTCGCTACCTGCCCACGACGCGAGCCACTGCGGTGATCCTCGATGCCGAAGCGGCGGAGCAATGCCCGGTAGCTGCGCTGGTAACGCCGAACCCCTATCTGATGTACGCGCGCGTCGCATCGCTGCTGCATCCCCCGGTCAGGCCCGCTTCCGGCATTCATCCGAGCGCGGTGCTGGGCCGTGACTGCAGGCTCGGGCGGGATGTCTGCATCGGTCCTCATGTCTGTCTGGGCGACGGCGTCCGGCTCGGCGACGGTGTCGTTCTGGGGGCAGGGTGCGTACTGGGCAATGACGTCGAGATCGGCGATGAGAGCCGCCTCGCGGCCAACGTCACCCTGTATGAGGGCGTGGTGCTCGGACGGCGGGTGGTCATTCATTCGGGTGCGGTGCTGGGCGCCGATGGCTTCGGCTTCGCCAATGACCGCGGAACCTGGGTGAAGATACCCCAGATCGGTCGCGTGGTGATCGAGGATGACGTGGAAATCGGCGCCAACACCACGATCGATCGCGGCGCCCTGGAAGACACGGTGATCGGGCGCGGCGTCAAGCTGGATAATCAGGTGCAGATTGCCCACAATGTGCGCATCGGCGAACATACAGCGATCGCTGGATGCACCGGGATCGCGGGTAGTGCCACCATCGGGCGCCGCTGCGCCATCGGTGGAGGCGTCGGGATCAGCGGTCATCTGGAAATTGCCGATGACGTGCATCTCACCGGTACGACCTTCGTTTCGCAGTCGATAAGGGAGAAGGGCGTATATTCTTCCGGCACGCCGTTCGAGCCGGTAGGAGAGTGGCGCCGCAATTTCGTGCGCATGCGACAGCTCGACGACATGGCGAAGCGACTGCAGCGGCTCGAGCAGGCGGTAAGGGCGATCGGCGAAGACAGCGAGCAAGGACAGGGAAAATGACAAGGGAAGAAGACAAGAACCAGACGTCGGATACGGCGCTGGACATCCATGCCGTGCTGCGGCAGCTGCCGCATCGGTACCCGTTCCTGCTCATCGACCGAGTGTTGCGCTACACAGTCGGCGAATCGCTCACCGCCATCAAGAACGTGACCTATAACGAGCCGTTCTTCAGCGGCCACTTTCCGGTGCGTCCCGTCATGCCCGGCGTGCTCATTCTCGAGGCGATGGCCCAGGCGACGGGCATACTCGCCTTCCGCACCGCCGCTGCCCAGCCGAGCGACAGCACGCTGTACTATCTGGTCGGCATCGACAAGGCGCGCTTCAAGCGTCCGGTGGAGCCTGGTGACCGCATCGTCATCGACGTGCGCGTCCAGCGCACCGTCCGCAACATCTGGTTCTTCGACGCCGAGGCCCGCGTGGATGACGAGCTGGTGGCTTCGGCGGAAATGATGTGCGCGGCGAAGGACATTCCAACTTGATCGATCCGCGCGCCATCGTCGATCCGGGCGCCCGCCTGGCGCCCGATGTCACTGTCGGTCCCTGGTCCATGATCGGTCCGGACGTGGAGATCGGACCGGGTTGCGAGATCGGTCCGCATGTCGTCATCAAGGGCCCGACCCGCATCGGCCGCGACAACCGCTTCTTCCAGTTCGCCTCCATTGGCGAAGTGCCGCAGGACAAGAAGTACCACGGCGAAGACACGGTGCTGGAGATCGGCGATCGCAACGTGATCCGCGAGTTCGTCACCATGCATCGGGGTACCGTGCAGGGGGGCAACGTAACCCGGCTCGGCAGCGACAATCTGATCATGGCCAACGTGCACATCGCCCATGACTGCATCGTCGGCAGCCACACCATCTTCGCCAACAACGCCTCGCTCGCCGGGCATGTGGTGGTCGAGGATCACGTCATCCTTGGCGGCTACTCCCTGGTGCATCAGTTCTGCACCATCGGCGCCCACAGTTTTTCCGCGGCTGCCAGCCTGATTACCAAGGACGTACCGCCGTTCGTACTCGTCTCGGGCCACATGGCGAAACCCTACGGCCTCAACGTCGAGGGCATGCGTCGCCGCGGCTTCGCTCCAGAGACCGTGCGCAAGCTGCGCCAGGCCTATCGCATCCTCTACCGCATGAACCTGCCGCTGTCCCGGGCTCTTGAAGAGCTGAGGGATCTGGCTGTCGATTGCCCCGAAGTGGGCGCGATGGCCGATTTCATCGAGCGCTCCCGGCGCGGCATCGTGCGCTAGGCCGGAGGGCGGCGACTTGCGTATCGGTCTGATCGCCGGCGAGGCCTCGGGCGACAATCTCGGCGCCGGACTCATCCGGGCGATCCGTGCGCGAGTGCCGGATGCGAGTTTCGAGGGCGTGGCCGGACCGCGCATGATCGCGGAAGGATGCCGCGCGCTGTATCCGGCCGAGCGGCTCGCGATCATGGGCGTAGCCGAAGTCCTGACGCACTATCGCGGGCTGCGTGCCATGCGCGGCGACCTGGTGCGCCATTTCACCGAAGACCCGCCTGCGGTCCTGATCGGGATCGATGCGCCCGAGTTCAATCTCGGACTGGAGGCGCGGGTGAAGGCGTCCGGCGTGCGCACCGTCCACTATGTCAGTCCGCAGGTGTGGGCCTGGCGCCGCGGCCGACTGCGCACCATCTCCCGCTCCGTCGATCTGATGCTCACCCTGTTTCCGTTCGAGGCAGCGTTCTATGAGGAACACGGTGTGCCGGTGCGCTTCGTGGGTCACCCCCTTGCCGATGCCATTCCCATGGAAAGCGATCGCGGTGCCGCCCGAGCCGCGCTCGGGTTGCCGGTCGATGCGCCGCTGATTGCGCTGCTGCCGGGAAGCCGCGTCAACGAGGTCAAGCGTCTCGCCGAAGTGTTCCTGCGCACCGCGCGCTGGTGCCTGGAGCGGCGTCCCGATCTGCACTTCGTGGCGCCGATGGCGGGGCCTGAAACGCGTCGCCTGTTCGAGGAGGCCCTGGAGCGCGAGCCCGTGCCGACGTTGAGGCTGTGCGACGGGCGTTCGCACGAGGTCATGACCGCGGCGGATGCGATTCTGTTGGCAAGCGGCACGGCGACACTCGAGGCGATGCTGCTGAAACGTCCCATGGTGGTTGCCTATCGCATGGCGCGGCTGAGTTACTGGCTGGCCCGGCGTCTGCTGTACGTCGACCGCTATGCCATCCCCAACCTGCTCGCCGGTGATCGCCTGGTGCCCGAGTTCATCCAGGACGATGTCCGGCCGGAAGCGATGGGGGCCCGTTTGCTTGAGTACATCGAGCAACCGGCGCTGGCCGATGCCGCCAACGCGCGCTTTGCCCAGTTGCATGCCGAACTGCGCCAGGGCGCCGATGAGCGGGCGGCTGAGGCGGTGCTTCAGCTGATCGGCAGCCCCGGCGCGGCGGGTGTGGCCGGTCTGTCGCCGCGTATGGCCGCGCCGGAAGGGATATGAACGCCGGGGCGAAATCGCCGAACATCCAGGGACCGGGTCTGGCGGAAATCTCCGATCTGCTGGCCGCGGGTGTCGACGAGGCCGGACGCGGTCCGCTCGCCGGGCCGGTGTATGCGGCGGCGGTCATCCTGGATCCGGCGCATCCCATGCCCGGCATTGGCGATTCTAAGGCGCTGACGGCCGCTGGACGCGAGTTGCTCGAGACCCTGATCAAGGAGCGGGCACTGGCCTGGGCGGTCGCGCGCGCCGAGGTGGATGAGATCGAGCGCCTCAACATTTTGCACGCCACCATGCTGGCGATGCAGCGGGCGGTGGCGGCCCTGCCGTTGCGGCCCAGTCGGGTGCTGGTCGACGGCAACCGCTGCCCGGACTTCGACTGTCCATCCCATGCAGTCGTCGACGGTGATGCGCGTGTGGTGACAATCGGCGCGGCCTCGATCCTCGCCAAAGTGGCCCGTGACCGCGAGATGGTGGCGCTCGACGAGCGCTATCCCGGCTACGGCTTTGCCAGGCACAAGGGTTATGGCACCGCCGAGCACCTGGAAGCACTGCGTCTCCTTGGCCCCAGCCCGATCCACCGCCGCGGTTTCGCGCCGGTGCGGGATCTGATCGCGGGCTGAGCCTTGCTGGCAGCCGGGTAGTCCGGCGCCGGGTCGACATGTCTTTGAAAATAATGATCATGGGATGCGGCAGCGCAGGCAGGGCGGCGAAAGAGGGCGGTTCGCGCGCGTCAAGCGAGCGCTTAAAGCCTGCTGCCAGCGCCGCGCAGCGTCCCTCAGCGCGCTTTCCATCGGCCTGTTAAAATAGGCCGTCATGTCTTCCACATTCGTCCATCTCCGTCTGCATACCGATTATTCGCTGGTCGACGGGACCATCGATATCTCGCCGCGTACGCGCATGAGCTGGGTCGAGGGCGGGAATCCACCCTTCCTGGAGGAGCGCGTACCCGGCCTCGCCGAGGCAGTGGCGGCGGCCGGCATGCCGGCGGTGGCGGTGACCGACCAGAGCAATCTCTTCGCCCTGGTCAAGTTCTACCGCGCCGCAATCGCCGCCGGCATCAAGCCGATCGTCGGGGTGGACATACGGCTGTGGCGCGACGAGCGCAGTCCGCCTTCGCGCATGGTGCTGCTGTGCCAGAACCGCACGGGCTATCTCAATCTGACCCGGCTCATTTCGCGCTCCTACATGGAAGGGCAGCGTCACGGCATTCCGCTGGTCGAGCGCGCCTGGATGGATGGCGCCAGCGAGGGGCTGATCGCCCTGTCCGGTGGCCGCCAGGGTGACATCGGGCAGGCACTGCTCGCCGACCGCTTCGCCGATGCCGAAGCCCTTCTTGCCGACTGGACGAAGCTGTTTCCGGGGCGCTTCTATCTGGAACTGCAGCGTACCGGACGGCCTCAGGAGGAGGATTATCTGCACCGCGCGGTCGAGCTGGCGCACCGGCATGCGACGCCGGTGGTCGCGACCAACGATGTATGTTTCCTGACGCGTGCCGATTTCGAGGCCCACGAGGCGCGCGTCTGCATCCATGACGGACGCACCCTGGACGACCTGCGGCGCCCGCGCAATTACAGCGAGGAGCAGTACCTGCGCAGCCCCGAGGAGATGTGCGAGCTGTTCAGCGACATCCCGGAGGCGATCGAAAATACGCTGGAGATCGCCCGGCGCTGCAACCTCGAACTGACCCTGGGCAAGAACGTCCTGCCCGACTTTCCGGTGCCCGAGGGCATGACCACGGCTTCATTCTTCGTGCAACAGGCGCGCGAAGGGCTGGAGCGGCGGCTGCAGCAGCTGGGGATTGCCGAGGATCCGGAGTCCTGCCGCATCTATCACGAGCGTCTGGCCACCGAAGTCGACGTCATCACGCAGATGGGGTTCCCGGGCTACTTCCTCATCGTCGCCGACTTCATCCGCTGGGCGAAGGAAAACGGCGTGCCGGTGGGACCGGGTCGCGGTTCGGGCGCCGGATCGCTGGTCGCCTATGCGCTGAAAATCACCGACCTCGATCCGATCGAGCACGAGCTGCTGTTCGAGCGCTTCCTCAACCCGGAGCGTGTGTCGCTGCCCGACTTCGACGTCGACTTCTGCATGGAAGGCCGCGACCGCGTCATCGACTACGTTGCATCGCGCTACGGCCGCGAGCGCGTGTCCCAGATCATCACCTACGGCAGCATGGCCGCCAAGGCGGTGGTGCGGGACGTCGGCCGCGTGCTGGGCCATCCCTACGGTTTCGTCGACAAGATCGCCAAGCTGATTCCGTTCGAGCTCGGCATCACGCTGAGCAAGGAGCTCAAGGCCAAGGGTCCGCTCTACGAGCGCTATGTCGAGGACGAGGAGACCCGGGCCCTGGTCGATCTGGCCATCCGGCTCGAAGGCATGGTGCGCAACGCCGGCAAGCACGCCGGTGGCGTGGTCATCGCACCCTCGGCGCTCACCGACTATACGCCGCTCTACTGCGAACAGGGCTCCGACGCGCCGGTCACCCAGTTCGACAAGGACGACGTGGAGTCGGTGGGACTGGTGAAGTTCGACTTCCTCGGCTTGCGGACGCTGACCATCATCGATCGCACCGTGAAGACCGTCAACGCGCGCGGTGGGGCGATCGAGATCGAGTCCCTTCCCATGGACGACCAGGCGACGTTCGACCTGCTCAAGCGCTGCGCCACGACCGCGATCTTCCAGCTCGAATCGCGCGGCATGAAGGATCTGATCAAGCGCCTGCAACCCGATTGCTTCGAGGACATCACCGCGCTGGTGGCGCTGTTCCGCCCCGGTCCGCTGCAGTCGGGCATGGTGGACGACTTCATCGCCCGCAAGCACGGCCAGGCGGTGGTCGAGTACCCGCACGAGGACCTGGCGCAGATCCTCAAGCCGACCTATGGCGTCATCCTCTACCAGGAGCAGGTGATGCAGATCGCGCAGGTCCTTGCCGGCTATTCGCTCGGCCAGGCCGATCTGCTGCGCCGCGCAATGGGCAAGAAAAAGCCCGAGGAGATGGCAGAGCAGCGCGAAGTGTTCATGGCGGGCGCGGCGAAGCGCGGCGTCGATCCGGACGTGGCGCGCAACATCTTCGACCTGATGGAGAAGTTCGCCGGCTACGGTTTCAACAAGTCGCACTCGGCGGCATATGCGCTGTTGTCATACCAGACGGCGTGGCTGAAGGCGCACTATCCGGCGGCATTCATGGCCTCGGTGATGTCCGCGGACATGGACAACACCGACAAGGTCGTCACGCTGATGGATGAGTGCCGCGCCATGGGCCTCGCGGTGATGCCGCCGGACATCAATCGCTGCGACCACGCCTTTGCGGTGCATGACGAGCAGACCATTCTCTATGGTCTCGGTGCCATCAAGGGCGTCGGGGCTTCGGCCATCGAGACCATCGTCGAGGAGCGCGCGGCCAACGGGCCCTATGCCGATCTGTTCGATCTGTGCCGGCGCATCGATCTGCGCCGCGCCAACCGCCGGGTGCTCGAGGCGCTGATCCGCTCGGGGGCGCTCGATACGCTCGACAGCAACCGCGCCCGCTCCATGGCCGTGCTGACCGAGGCAATCCAGTATGCGGAGCGTAGCCTGCGCGACGCCGCGGTCGGCCAGGACGATCTGTTCGGTGGCGGCGGGGGAGCGGCGAGTCCGGTCGACGACAGGCATCTGGAAGCGCTGCGGGCGGAGGTGCCCGAATGGAGCGAGGAGCTGCGTCTGCAGGGCGAGCGGGATACACTGGGGCTGTATCTCACCGGCCACCCCATCGAACGGTATCTGGAGGAACTGTCCCGGTTCGTCACCTCCAGCATCGGGGAACTGCGTCCGCAGGGCGACAAGACCGTGGTCGTCGCGGGTCTGCTGATCGGCATCCGCACCATGAACAGCAAGCGCGGCGATCGGATCGCCTTCATCGTGCTGGATGACCGCAGCGCCCGCGTCGAGGTTGCGGTGTTCGCCGAGGCCTATCAGCGCTATCGTGACCAGCTGGTGAAGGACCGGCTGCTGGTGATCGAAGGGACCGTCAGCCTGGACGAGTACAGCGGCGGCTGCCGCATGAGCGCCGAGCGCATCCTTGGCATCGACGAGGCCCGCGCTACCTATGCCCGTGGCATCGAGATCGACCTGCGCCCGATCGGCAACGGCGGCGTGAGCCGTAGCCTCGCGGACGCCCTGGCGCCGTTTCGCAGCGGCGAATGTCCGGTATGGATCAACTATCGGGGAGCCAGCGCGGCGGCGCGCATGAGGCTGGGACAGGAATGGCGGGTTCGGCCAACCGATGAACTTCTCGGGCGTCTGGGGGAATTGGCGGGCACCGCTGGCGTTCGTGTGCTCTATTGATCCCGGACGCTTTCCACTTTCGACTTTAAACCTTAGACTTGCACAATGAACAACAAATTCCGGAACGGCTATCTCGACTTCGAACTGCCCATCGCGGAGCTGGAAGAGAAGATCGAGGAGTTGCGTTACGTCGGCAACGACAAGGACATCAACATCGGTGAGGAGATCGCCCGCCTGGAGGCGAAGGCCCGTACCCTGACCGAGTCCATTTTTTCCTCGCTCAACGCCTGGCAGATCGCCCAGCTGGCGCGTCATCCGCAGCGACCCTACGCGCTCGACTACATCGAACGCCTGGTGACCGGATTCGAGGAACTGCATGGAGATCGCCGCTATGGTGATGATCCCGCCATCGTCGGCGGTGTCGGTCGCCTGGACGGGCGTCCGGTGATGATCATCGCCCATCAGAAGGGGCGCGATACCGCCGAGAAGATTCGCCGCAACTTCGGCATGCCGCGGCCGGAAGGTTACCGCAAGGCGCTGCGTCTGATGGGGCTGGCCGAGCGCTTCCGCATGCCGGTGATCACGCTCATCGACACCCCGGGCGCCTATCCGGGCGTCGGCGCCGAAGAGCGCGGACAGAGCGAGGCCATCGCGCGCAATCTGCTGGTGCTGTCGGCGCTGCGCGTGCCGGTGATCTGCACCGTGATCGGCGAGGGCGGTTCCGGAGGAGCGCTTGCCATCGGTGTCGGGGATCATGTCATGATGCTGGAATACAGTACGTATGCGGTGATTTCACCGGAAGGCTGTGCATCCATTCTGTGGAAGAGCGCCGAGAAGGCGTCCGACGCGGCCGAAGCGATGGGCATCACCTCCCGTCGCCTGAAGGAACTCAAGCTGATCGATGAGATCGTTCCTGAACCGCTCGGCGGCGCGCATCGCGATCCCGAGTTCACCGCGCGGGCGA
Organism: Gammaproteobacteria bacterium; assembly: GCA_034002745.1. Taxonomy (GTDB): domain Bacteria; phylum Pseudomonadota; class Gammaproteobacteria; order SZUA-140; family SZUA-140; genus JAITWN01. The sequence goes on along the minus strand of JAVEZY010000004.1, from coordinate 43,823 downwards.
TCAGGCGATCCGTCGAGGGCGCGCTCGACCGCCTCGATGGCATGACGCCCGAGGAACTGGTGCGCTCCCGCTATGCGCGGCTCATGAGCTACGGTGTCTACAAGTCGGCCTGAGCCGGCACTCGTCCGGGTTCGGGATCATCTTGCCAACGAGCTCGCCGGCCTGCGGCCGGCGCGTTTCCTGATTGCCTACAGCGGCGGGCTCGATTCAACCGTTCTTCTGCATGCCGCGGCGCATCTGCGCCGCGAACTCGCGCCGCTCTGTGCCGTGCATATCGATCACGGTCTGCAGGCTGCATCGGCGTCATGGACCGCACACTGCCAGGCCTGTTGCGAGGCGCTGGGAGTCGATTTCATCAGCCGGACCGTGCAGGTCGACCTCGGCGGAGGAGAGGGCCTCGAAGCCGCGGCGCGACGGGCCCGCTATGGGGCCTTTGCCGAACTGCTGCGTGCCGGCGATTGCCTGCTGACCGCCCACCACCTCGATGATCAGGCCGAGACGGTCCTGTTGCAGCTGCTGCGCGGCTGTGGGCCGCATGGGCTGGCGGCGATGGCGCCGATCGATGACTTCGCCTCGGGGTTGCATGCCCGGCCCCTGCTTGCCGTGGAGCGGGATGCATTGCTCGATTACGCTCATGCGGCCAGGCTCAGCTGGATCGATGACCCCAGCAACAGCGATACGCGGCTGCGGCGCAACTACCTGCGCCACGACATCCTGCCGCGACTGCGGCGCTATTGGCCGGCGGCCTCGCGCACCCTGGCGCGCAGCGCCCGGCATGCGGCAGCGGCAGCAGCTCTGCTCGATGAGCGCGCAGCGGAAGATCTGACGCGTCTGCAAGGACCGCAGCCGGACATGTTGTCGGTGAGCGGAATTGCCTCACTGTCGCGTGCGCGCGCCGACAATGCCCTGCGTCACTGGCTGCACGGTCTGACCCTGCCGCTGCCTGGAACCGCGCAGCTGGAGCGCATCCATACCGAAGTGTTGCCGGCGCGCGTGGATGCGATGCCGCTGCTGGCCTGGCCCGGTGGCGAGATCCGTCGTTACCGTGACTGGCTGCATGCGATGGCTCCGTTGGATCCGGCCGATTCCCGGCTGGTGCTGCGCTGGGAGGATCTTCGCCAGACGCTTGCACTGCCCGGCGGCGCAACCCTGACCGCGCAGCGCGTGCGCGGCGCGGGGCTGAGGGCGGATCTCGCCCCCCTGATCGTGCGCTTTCGTCAGGGCGGTGAGCAGTGCCGCCCCGCATCGCGCGGCCATGCCTATCCGCTGAAGCAGCTTCTGCAGGAAGCCGGAGTACCGCCCTGGCTTCGTGGCCATGTGCCGCTGATCTATGGCGTCGAAGCATCCGATGGGATCCCGGATCCCGCGGCGGGCCCGCTGGCCGTGGCCGGCCTGTGCATCGCCGAAGGCTGCCGCGCCGACACCAGCGCGGAAGGATGGCAGCTGATCTGGACCCGCGGGGGGCGATCCATGGAGATCAGCTGACCCGGGAAAATGCCTTGAGAGCGGATGGAAACGGGTTTGGGACGCTACATATGGCCAAAGGCAGGCCTTGGTGGAACAGCCGGACTCTCAGCGATGCATCGTCGGCTGAAAGCTTGTCGCCGCTCACGCGATCGTTTGGGGCCTGACTCCCGGCCTTCGGCTCGATTCCAGATGCTTGCACGGCGTGACGGCATCAGGCGTCAACGTCTGCCGGTGAGCACGGGAGTCACTCCCCGCGCACCCGGTTGTCGCTCATCGATGTCCGATGGCGATTCGGAATCGCCACCGTACCATGGTGCCGGCGAAGCATGACGATGTGCCCGGTGATCGCGCCTCCCAGGATGGCCCCCATGGTAAATGCCAGCAGCATGTATTCGGCAAGGAATTCGATCATCTCCTGATCCTCCTGATACGGCGGGTTCAATCACGCCCCGCGGGGTTTAATCACGACCGCTTTGGTTCCTATCCCTCTCGCGGTTCGTTTCCATCGTGTTTCGTGTCGCCTTGCGCATAGGAATGCATCAAGCGCGCCAGTGGAGAGAGCGATCGCCCATGCAGACAGCTGTTCGCCTGCTGGTGTTGGCGCAGCCGGGCAAGCGCGCTTTCGCAACAACGTCATCGGCGGTTCGCTCGCGGCACGTGGCTATCGGAACCAACTGCTTCACGGCGCGTCCCATTGAGGAGCAGAGTGGTTTTCCAGGGTCCGTGCTGACCGGCGGAGACAGGCAGGCCACCGGGGAATGACTTTTCTGCCCCGGTTTTCCGACGACCGGGGGTCTCCATGCACGTTTGAAGAGGAGCGCACATGGCAACGGAACTGCAAGGACGCAAGGTGGCGATTCTGGTGGAGAATGGTTTCGAGGAGGTCGAGCTGACGGAGCCGCGCAAGGCGCTGGAGCAGAGCGGAGCGAAGACCGACATCGTGTCGCCGCACAGGAAGGTGCGGGCATGGAACAGGACCGACTGGGGAGATGAGTTAGAGCGCGACGTGGATCTGAGCCAGGCGTCGGCGCAGGATTACGATGCGCTGCTCCTGCCGGGTGGCGTGATGAACCCCGACCGTCTGCGCACGAATGCGCAGGCTCTGGAGTTCGTGCGTCAGTTCTTCGAAGCCGGCAAGCCGGTTGCTTCGATCTGCCATGGGCCGTGGACGCTGATCGATGCAGGCGTGGTAAAGGGCCGTACGATGACCTCCTGGCCGTCGCTCGGCAGCGATCTCGCCAATGCCGGTGCCGATTGGGTCGATCGCGAAGTGGTGGTGGATCGGGGGCTGGTTACCAGCCGACGGCCGGATGATCTGCCATCATTCAATCGCAAGATGATCGAGGAGTTCGCCGAAGGCAGACACCAGGGACGGACGCATTGATGGTGGCGGGCAAGTGAGTCAGTAGGGGACAGCAAGTAGTATTGGGACTGTCCCTGCATACGCAGCCAAGGGGCTCTCCTTGCTTGCCACTGGCGCCACGCATGGAGGAGGGCACCACGATGGAAAAACGCAGCGGCAGGGACGCGCGCGACCCGCGGGAGGTGCATGCCAGGCCTCCCTATCCAGCCCAGCAGCAAGCGCCACCTGGTCGGGAGGCCGACATGCGGCCACTCGCCGATCATGGCGAGGAGAGCTATGTCGGTCATGGTCGGCTGCGTGATCGCGTCGCGCTGATCACCGGCGCCGACAGCGGGATCGGTCGCGCGGTAGCGCTCGCCTATGCGCGCGAAGGCGCGGATGTGCTGATCTCGTATCTGGATGAGGACGATGACGCGAACGAAACCGCCCGTCTGGTGCGAGATGCCAAGCGCCGTGCAGTGACGATGCCGGGAGATATCGGCAACGAGAGCCACGCCGAGACGCTCATCCGCAGGTGCATCGACGAGTTCGGACGGCTCGACATCCTCGTCAACAACGCTGCCTACCAATCGACCCATGAGCGTATCGAGGATATCAGCGCCAGCGAGTTAGAACACACCTTCCGCACCAATGTGTTCGGCATGTTCCATCTGTGCAAGGCAGCGCTGCCGCTCATGAAGCCGGGTTCGGTCATCATCAATACCGCATCGATTCAGGCCTATCAGCCGAAGCCATCGCTGCTGGCGTATGCGTCCACCAAGGGCGCCATCGTCACCTTTTCCAAGGCGCTGGCCATGGAGGCGATCGAGCGCGGCATACGGGTGAACGTGGTGGCGCCGGGGCCAGTGTGGACGCCGCTCATCCCCTCGACAATGCCGGCGGAGAGTGTCAAGGAGTTCGGGCAGTCGGCGCCGATGGGCCGCGCCGCCCAGCCGGCCGAACTCGCGCCAACCTATGTATTCCTGGCCAGCGAAGATTCCTCGTACATCACCGGCGAGATCTTCGGCGTGGGGGGCGGCAAGTTCTTCGGCTAGTTCCCGTGCGCATCCTTGCGCACGGTCCACAGGGAGTCGACGAACCAGCGGCGTTCGTCGGCGAAGTTGCGCTCGATATGGAAGCCGATCCGGTTGCCGAGGAAGGAAATATCCTCCTCCAGGAACTTGAACGAGTATTCGAGGTGCAGCGGCTCATGGGACGCAAACCGGAAGTGACGCTGAAGGTCCGAGATATAGACTTCCTGCTCCCGGTTCGATAGCAGATAGCTTTCCATCGCGCCGAGTACGGGGTTGTAGACGCCGAAGTGCTGGAAGCCGTCGAGATCGAAGTTTCCCCCCAGTTCCCGATTGATACGGTCCAGGACGTTGAGATTGAAGGCGCGCGTGTAACCCGCATCGTCGTTGTAGGCGCGTGTCAGCATGGCGACATCCTTCTTCAGATCGAAGCCTATGAGTACATGATCGTCGTTCTCCATGTGTTGCCACAGGCGACGGAGGAAGACCTGGTTCTGCTGCCGGTCGAGGTTGCCGATGTTGGAGCCGAGGAATAGCACCAGCATCTTGCGGTCCGGATCCGCGCCCGCGTGGCGCAGGCCGGTGAAGTACTCGGCGACGATCCCATGCAGCCGCAGGCGCGGATGGCGCGGCAGATTCTGCGCAAGCTGGTCCAGAGCGCGGGGAGAAATGTCGATGCCATGATAGTCGACGGTGCGCCCCTCGCTCAGAAAGGCGTCTATCACCAGACGTGACTTGCTGCCGTCGCCGGGGCCAAGTTCGACGATGGTGATCGGGTCGCCCTCGACCATGCGGGCAAGCTCCGCCGAACACGCCTGCAGAATCGCCGCCTCGGTGTGGGTCAGATAGTACTCTCGCTGCTGCGTGATGCGCAGGAACAGCTGGCTGCCGCGTGCATCATAGAAATACTTGGCAGCGAGATGCTTGGGCGCCGAACACAGCCCCAGGAGCACATCGAGCGCGAAGCTTTCATGTGCGTCGGTGACAGCGCCGGCGTCGGCGGCGTCCCTCAAGTCGACGATGTCCATATATCCGCAAACTCCGGTCAGTCGCGGGCCAGACGTATACCCGAGAACATCCAGCGCTGGCGCGGTTCGAAGAAATTGCGATAGCTGGGTCGAAAATGTCCACGCGGCGTGGCGAAGCAACCCCCGCGCAGCACGAACTGGTCACACATGAACTTGCCGTTGTATTCGCCGAGCGGGGGCGGGAAGGGGCGATAGCCGGGATAGGGACGATAGGGACTGGCCGTCCAGCACCACAGGGCCTGTTCACGGTCCGGTGGAATGCTTTGCAGGTAGGCTTCATATTCTTCCTCTCGCGGCAGACGGTGTCCTCGCCAGCGAGCGTATGCGTCGGCCTCGAACCAGCTCACGTGCATCACCGGCGCGCCATCGGCGAGCGGAAAGGCGCCGCCGAGCTGGTATTCATGCCAGATGCCGTCGCGCTCGAACCAGTAGAGCGGCGCGCGGATGTTCCGGGCCTGGATCCAGTCCCAGCCCTTGCTCTGCCACAGCAGCGGATTCTCATAGCCACCATCCCGCATGAATTCCAGATACTCCCCGTTACTCACCAGTGCGCGTGAGACCATGCAGCCGTCCAGCCAGACCCGATGGCGTGGTCGCTCATTGTCGTAGGCGAAGTCCGCGTCCTCCGCCCCGATCTCATGGAGTCCGGGTTCGATGCGTTCCCAGCCGGCCTCAGAACCTTCGATGGGCGCCAGCGCTTCACCTTTGTATGCCGGGCGCATCGGATTGGCGGCGAGGATGTACTTGATGTCCATCAGCAGCAGTTCCTGGTGTTGCTGCTCGTGATGGATGCCGGCCTCGATCAGGCCGAGGACCCCGGGATCCGTGCAGTGTCCCAGCAGGGAGCGCATCGCTTCATCCACCCGGCAGCGCCAGGCGGAGATTTCGCGCACCGTCGGCCTGGAAAGGTGTCCTCGCTCACCCTGCAACCAGTGCGGCCCGGCAGACTTGTAATACGAATTGAAGAGCTGATCGTAGAGCGGGTCGGGCGGGCGATGTCCGGGAACCCGGGGCGCGAGCACGAAGTGGTCGAAGAACCAACTCGTATGCCCGAGGTGCCACTTGGGCGGACTCACCTCGGATATGGGTTGCACGACATGGTCCTCGATTTCGAGCGGCGCGCATATGCGCACCGTCTCCGCGCGAGCGGCGACATAGCGATCGATCAGGCTGCCGGCGGGTGGAGATGAACCGTCCATTTGCATCGACAGGTCTGGTT
>JAVEZY010000004.1:0-37636 GCA_034002745.1 Gammaproteobacteria bacterium | reverse complement strand
GGGGACTGTCCCCACGACGCACCGCCAGGAACTCTCCCCGCGGCATGCCCACTTCGATTCGCCAGATTATGCTGTCCTCCCTCCGCATGCCGTATCCGTAACGTCACGTATTTTCCCGCTCACGTTTGATTCCAGCGCGCGAGCAGCGCGCCGATGTTGGGCGGAAGATCCTGGTCCAGTTCGAACATTCCCTGCCATGGATCCTTGCGCAAGGCCGCAAGGCGGCGGTCGATGTTGCCGATGTCGTATCGCGCAGCGCTCATTATCCGCGGCAACTCATCCCAGCGCAGCGGAACAGCGATCGGGCATCGCGGGCGGGCGCGCATGGAATAGGGCGCCACCGCAGTACCACCACGCAGATTGCGCATCCAGTCGATGAAGATCCGGTTGTGGCGCCGCGCCTTGGATGCCTTGATGGTGTAGCGCCCGGGCTCGTCGGCAGCGATGGCTGCGGCAATGCCGCGGGAGAAATCGCGCACTTCATTCCAGGAGCTGTGACCGCTCAGCGGCACGATGACGTGCAGGCCCTTGCCGCCGGTGAGCATCACGAAGCTGTCGAGTCTCGCGCTGCTCAGGATCTCCCGGACCAGGAACGCGGTCTCTCGCACCGCCGTGAAAGGCACGCCGCGATCCGGGTCGAGGTCGAAGATCATGCGATCGGGATGTTCGATATCGTCGATGCGCGCCCCCCAGGTATGCAGTTCCAGGGCGCCGGTCTGTGCGGTGCCGATCAGCCCCGCGCGGTCTTCGATATAGAGATAGGGCTTGCGGTCCTTGCCTGGAATCCCGAACCCGTGGAGGCCGGGCGGCATGCCATGGGCGAGATGCCGCTGAAAGAAGCATGCGTGCGGCTGTCCGCGCGGACAGCGCACCAGTGAAAGCGGCCGTCCGGCCACATGCGGCAGCATGCGATCCGCGATGCGCTCGAGATAGGCGGCGATCTCGCCCTTGGTCACGCCCTGGGGCGGATAGACGACGCGTCCGGGATTGGTGACACGCACTCCGGACAGGGTGAGCGGCTGCTCTTCAGCCCGGGATGCGGACATCGCGGGCCTCCTTGTCGAGGCGCAGGCCGAGGAAACGAGGGTGGCGCAGGACGCCATCCGCGGTGACTTCGGTGTAGGCGATCTCGGCCACGAGACGCGGGCTCAGCCAGCATGCATCCCGGGCAACGGCAGAAGGTACCTCCTGGAAGGGGCTGGTGCGGCGCGCCAGGCGGCGAAACCGGCTGGCGATATGGGACAGCATTTCCTGATTGACCCCGGAGGCTACGCGGCCACGGTAAACCAGTCTGCCGTCGGCGTATGCGCCGAGCAGTAGTGACGCGAACGGGCGTCCGCGCGCAGTTGAGGGCCGGTATCCGGCAATGACGAACTCGGCCCGTCCGCTGCATTTGGTCTTGATCCAGCTGTGACTGCGGCCGGAGCGATAGGGCAGGTCGGCGCGCTTGGAAACGATGCCTTCGAGGCCGAGCCGGCACGCTGCGTCGAGCACTCCAGCGCCATTGCCACGCTGGTGATCGCTGTAGCGCAGCTCGAATCCGTTCTCCGGCAGCAAGCCGCGCAAGCGGCGCTTGCGCTCGGCGAGTGGCAATCCACGCGTGTCTTCGCCATCGATCCGCAGCAGGTCGAAGGCCATCATCACGATATCGCCGGGATGCCGCCGGATCGCCTGCTGGAGCAGTCCGAAACGGCTGACGCCTTGCGCATCGAGCACCACCAGTTCGCCATCGATGAGGGCCTCATCGACGCTCAGGCTCCGGGCAGCGTCGCGCAGCGAGGGAAACTTCGCGCTCCAGTCCAGGCCCGAGCGCGTGTATACACGATGCCGTCCGGCACCGATAGCCAGCAGCGCGCGATAGCCATCGAACTTGAACTCGTGCAGCCAGCCGTCGCCTGAAGGCGGTGAGCTTTCCAGCGCCGCGAGCTGTGGACGGACGAAGGGGGGCGGACGCTCCGAACCCTTTGATCGCAGCGGAATCGCGGCAATGTCGTTCATGTCCCGTCCGCTGGCCACGCTTCTGCTCCAGCGTCGCACCGGATCCTCGCTCCGGTTGGCCCAGGCATCCTTTTCCTTGACCAGCAGCCAGTTCTCGCGCGGCGCGGTGCGACGTGAGGCGCGTGACTCCTTGATGCGCACCAGCGCAAAACCGCCCTTCAGGCGCTCACCATGCAGAGTGAACTTCAGCGCGCCGCGCTCGAGCCCTTCGTGCGGATCGGCATGCGGTTCCCAGCGACCACGGTCCCACAGCATGACCGTGCCGCCACCGTACTCGCCGGCCGGAATGGTTCCCTCGAAGTTGCCGTATTCGAGCGGATGATCCTCGGTGCGGACCGCGAGACGCTTGTCGGCGGGGTCGAGGCTGGGGCCGCGGGTAACGGCCCAGCTCTTCAGTACGCCGTCCAGTTCGAGGCGGAAATCGAAATGCAGGCGGCGGGCAGCGTGCTTCTGAACCACGTAGCAGCCGCCGGCAGACAGGGGAGCCGCTTCGTCGCCGCTCGGTTCCGGGGTGCGTCTGAAGTCGCGCCGTTGGCGATAGGAGGTCAGCTTCCCCCGTATCGCCGCCGGCTTTGTCATGTCAGCTGCTGCGCCGGCGCTTGACCGTCGACGGACGGCTGCTCGATCGCGCGGCCTGGCGCTTCTTCTTCGGCGCGCTGGCGGCCTTCTGCTTGCCGGCCACGCTCTTTTTCAGGGCTTCCATCAGGTCCACGACTTCGGCGGACCTGCGGCCGCTCTCGGGCGGTGTGTGGACCAGGCGGCGATGAGCGCGCTTGTCCTCCACCAACTGGTGCAGGGCATCGGCATAGGTATCGTGGAAGGCAGAGGCGTCGAAGGGTGCGGTCTTGTCGGCGATCAGGCGCCGCGCCAGTTTGGTCATCTCGTCATCGACTTCGCCATCGCCCGGAATGTCCGCGAACAGATCCTCGGGCGAACGCACTTCATTCTTGTAGCGCAGTGTCTCGACGAGCAATCCGGCTCCGCAGGGGCGAACCGCGACGAGATATTCCTGGCCGCGCATGGTGATCTGCCCAAGCCCGATCTTCCCTTCCTCGCGCAGGGCAGCCCGCATCACTGCGAATCCCTCCGTCGATATCTCGCTGCCGGGTGTGAGATAGTACGGACGCTCGAAGTACCGTGGATCGAGGTCAGCTTCATCGATGAACTGCACCAGGTCGAGCGTATGCCTGCTTTCAAGGCGGATCGCATCCAGTTCCTCTGGCTCGACGATGACGTAGGTGTCATCGTCGACTTCCACGCCACGGGCGATGTCGGCCTTCTCGACCGGCCCGAGGCCGGGCACGGTCTTCTCATACCGTATGCGACGTCCGCTCGGCCGATGGATCTGATGCATGGCCGGTCGGCTGCCGCTCTCCAGCGCGGGAAACATTTCGACCGCGATCGACACCAGCGACAGTCGCAGATATCCCTTCCAGTAGGCGCGCGGCGCGGGCATGGCCAGTCAGCGCTTCTTTTCCGGCTTGCCCTTGCGCGATGTGTGCGCCATCTCGCGCAGCTTCTCCTCCGACATCGACTGGTACATGTCCCGCGAAGCACCCCGCAGGGACGATTTGGCGGTTTCGCCGCGCTTGGCCGATAGGGCGGCTCCCGCCGCCTTCTGCTGCGCCTTGGATTTTGCGGGCATGGAAGGATCCTCCGATGCATCGATGCCAACACGCAGCAATCACGCTGCAATGGCAGTGCCAGGAAGCAGAGGAAAGAGGAGGTGAAGAGCCACAGGTAAAAGAACAGGAATAATCGGCGCTTGAGGAGGGCGGGCGGACGGCTGAGAAGGATGTTTCGCCTGGCGTGCGTATCCGGTTCGGGTGCAGTGGCGCGGGGTGGGGGAAAGGGACAGAACAAAAATGAAAAGTCGAAGCCTGAAAAGCGCCTTTCCTTTCCACTTTCAACCGTCGACTTCTACTGATCCTGGTGTTACGTCGATCGAGTTCGGATTTGAGGCCGGCCATGTAGCCGAGATCGGTGGTGCAGATCGGGGTGAAATCCCTGGGGCGCGAGAACAGAATTGCCCACTCTCTCCGATTCGCTCGTGGAAGCGGATGGTGCCTTCGGTCGTTTCGGCGGTGTCACCGATGTGCAGAGCCATGGCGCGATTCTCCGTTTTCCAGTCGTTCGAAGGGATTCTGAGCGTAGCACGACGGGGTTCGTGACCAAGGAAGGCCGCGGGTTTCCGCCAGGCGATGGGTGTGAACGGGCGTCAGGGATGGCGCGCGGGTCGTGGCGGGACCCAAATCCGGGTTAGCATAAGTGCATGAACGATCAATCAACGCCTTATCACGGACTCACGCCTGATCGCATCCTCGATATCGTCGAAAGCTTCGGCGTGGAGGGCGACGGCCGTGTTCTGACTCTCAACAGCTATGAGAACCGGGTCTATCAGATCGGCACCGTGGACGGCCCGCCGCTGATCGCCAAGTTCTATCGTCCGGGCCGCTGGAGCGACGGCGCCATTCTGGAGGAGCACCGGTTCGTGGCGTCGCTCGCCGAGAGAGAGGTCCCCGTGGTCGCGCCGCTCGAAATCCGTGGCGAGACTCTGCTGCACGCCGGAGGTCACCGCGTGGCGCTCTATCCGCGCCAGAGTGGCCGCGCCCCCGAGTTGCTCGAGCGCAGGACTCTCGAATGGATGGGGCGGTTTCTGGGCCGGATCCATGCGGTAGGGGCGATCGGGTCCTATCGCGAGCGGCCCGCGATCGACATCGACACCTTCGGCCACGAGCCTCGTGAATTCCTGCTGGCCAGCGACTTCATCGCGGTTGAGCTGCGCCAGGTATGGGAGGGCGTATCGGCCCAGGCGCTCGAGGGCGTCGCCCGGTGCTTCGCTCGGGCGGGAAAGGTGAAGCAGCTGCGGCTGCATGGCGACTGCCACGTAGGTAATGTGCTTTGGGCCGACGACGGCCCGCATTTCGTCGATTTCGACGACAGTCGCACCGGGCCCGCGGTGCAGGACCTGTGGATGCTGATTTCCGGCGAACGAGAGGAGATGGAGCAGCAGCTCGGCTGGATCCTGTCGGGGTACGAGGATTTCCATCCCTTCGACCGTCGGGAGCTTCATTTGGTCGAGGCGCTGCGCACGCTGCGTCTGATCCATTACTCCGGGTGGATCGCACGGCGCTGGCACGATCCGGCGTTTCCAGCTGCCTTTCCCTGGTTCGGCAGCCAGAGGTACTGGCAGGATCGTATCCTCGAGCTGCGTGAACAGATCGCGGCAATGGACGAGGGCCCGTTGGGGTCAGGCTGACGGTGAAAGCTCAAGGGTGGAAAGCAAGAGAGCGAGCCGCTTCCAGGGGCGGGCTCGCTCTCGTCTCTTGCTGTCGGCGTTTCCGTCGGCGAGCTTCTGCTTCGTTCAGTCCAGCCCCTGCAGCTGCCGCACGATGGCTTCATTTTCCAGCGTCGAGATGTCCTGCGTGATTTCCTCGCCGCGGGCGATGGCGCGAAGCAGGCGCCTCATGATCTTGCCGGAGCGGGTCTTGGGCAGATTGTCGGAGAAGCGGATTTCGTCCGGGCGGGCGATGGCGCCGATCTCGGATGAGACCCACGCCCGCAACTCGCTGATCAGGGCCACGGCATCGCCGTCGGCTGGGCGTTCGCCGCGCAGCACGACGTAGGCGAAAACCGCTTCGCCCTTCACTTCGTCGGGGCGACCGACGACCGCGGCTTCGGCCACCCGCACATGAGCGACGAGTGCCGACTCGATCTCCATCGTGCCGAGCCGGTGGCCGGCCACGTTGAGGACATCATCGACCCGGCCCATGATCCAGAAGTAGCCGTCTTCGTCGCGGCGCGCGCTGTCGCCGGCCACGTAGTAGCGATTGTCGAACTTCGCCCAGTAGGTATCGACATAGCGCTCATCGTCGCCCCAGATGGTGCGCAGCATCGATGGCCATGGCTTGCGGATCACCAGGTGTCCGCCCTTGTCCGTCGACTGGATCGGCTCGCCGCGCTCATCGACCACGGCGGCGTCGATGCCGGGCAGGGGTCGCGTGCAGGAACCGGGTTTGGTTGCCACTACGCCCGGCACCGGAGCGATCATGTTGCATCCCGTCTCGGTCTGCCACCAGGTGTCGACGATCGGGCAGCGTTCATCACCGATTACGCGGTGATACCACATCCAGGCCTCGGGATTGATCGGCTCGCCGACAGTGCCGAGAAGACGCAGACGCGATAGATCGTAGCGGCGCGGAATCTCGTCTCCGAACTTCATCAGCGCGCGGATCGCGGTGGGTGCGGTATAGAAGATAGTGACGCCGTGCCTGGCGCAGATATCCCAGAAGCGACCGGCGTCGGGCACCGTCGGCGCGCCTTCATACATCATTACCGTGCCGCCGAGCGCCAGCGGTCCGTAGGCGACATAGGTGTGACCGGTCACCCAGCCGACATCGGCGGTGCACCAGTAAAGATCGTCGTCGCGGAAATCGAATACCCAGCGCAGGGTGACGATGGCGCCGAGCAGATAGCCGCCGCTCGAGTGCTGGATGCCTTTCGGTTTGCCGGTCGAGCCGGAAGTGTAGAGGATGAAAAGCGGATGCTCCGCGGAGACCCACGCGGGTTCGCACTGTTCCTCTTCGCCGTCCACCGCATCATGCCACCAGATGTCGCGGCCGGCCTTCATCGCCACCTCGTGGCCGGTGCGTCGCAGGACGATGACGAAGTCGGGCTCGACGTGGGCCTGCGCCAGCGCGCGATCGGCGGCGGCCTTGAGTTCGATGATCTTGCCGGCGCGATGGCCGCCATCGGCGGTGATGACCGCGCGGGCGCCCGCATCGTCGATGCGCTCACGCAGTGCGTTGGCCGAGAAGCCGCCGAACACTACCGAATGGATGGCGCCGATGCGGGCACAGGCCTGCATGGCGATCACGGCTTCCGGCACCATCGGCATGTAGATGATCACGCGGTCGCCGACGCCGATGCCGCGGCGGCGCAGGGCATTGGCGAGACGACAGGTCTCGCGGTGCAGCTCCGCGTAGGTCAGGTGCCTGACATCGCCGGGCTCGCCCTCGAAGACGATCGCGGGCTGGTCGGCGCGCTCGGGCAGATGCCGATCGATGCAGTTCCAGGAAACGTTGAGCAGTCCATCATCGAACCAGCGGAAATGGGGCGCGTCGCTGTCGTCGAGAATGTGCGTGAAGGGGCGATGCCAGTCGAGTTCCCGCCGCGCGTGGGCTGCCCAGAAGCCGGCGTGATCCCGCTCCGCCGCCTCGTAGAGCTCGCGCAGTTCTTCCTCGCCGATGATGGCCTGTGCCCGGAACTCAGGCGCGGGCGGAAACGTGCGATCCTCCTGCAGGACCGAGTGGATGTCACTCATCTCAACTCCCCCCTCTCAAGCTGGAGTTCAAAGGGTACATAAACCATGAGGATGCTGGGAAGCGCGCGGGGCGCTGGCGCGCACGGGCGGGACTGAAAACCCCGGCGCCGGACGCCGGGGTTCGGGATTCAACCTTTGTTCTGGCGCTCGCGGATCTCGTCGAGCGTCTTGCAGTCTATGCACAAGGTCGCCGTGGGGCGCGCCTCGAGGCGGCGGATGCCGATCTCGATGCCGCACATCTCGCAGAATCCATACTCGTTATTGTCCAGATTCCGCAGCGATTCCTCGATCTTCTTGATCAGCTTGCGCTCGCGGTCGCGGGTACGCAGTTCCAGGGCGAAATCCGATTCCTGACTGGCGCGATCGTTGGGGTCGGGGAAGTTCGCCGCCTCATCGCGCATATGGTGAACGGTACGTTCCATTTCCTCGATGAGCTTGGTCTTCCAGGTATCGAGGATGTTGCGGAAATGCTCGACCTGGCTTGGGCCCATGTATTCCTCCCCCTTCTTTTCCTGATAGGGAGGAATGCCGAGGTACGAGAGCTGGCCCTGGCCAATGGCTGCCGGGGTGGTGCCGGGTGCGGGCGCGTTCGCTGCCTTGTCGTTCGAGGCCGAAGCCTTCTTCGCAGGACGCCGGGCGGCTGCGGAACCAGCAGCGGATTTTTTTCTGGCTGTCGAGTCTGCCCGGGCAGTTTTCTTGCCGGAGTAGCTAGCAGGCTTTTTCTTTGCTACCGCCATCGGAATCTCCTGCATTGAGCGAAAACAAACGCGTATTTATACCAGATTCGAAATGCAGTCTCAACGGTCGCGCGCTTGTGTGAAGAATCCCCGGCCGACAGCGGAGATTTTAGTGTAGACTGTTCTGTGGTCCGCACCATAACCAATTGAAAAGAAAGGCTATTAATGAGCGAAATAAAGGCGCTGCTGTTCGATGTCGACGGGACGCTCGCGGATACCGAGCGTGATGGGCACCGCATCGCGTTCAACCGGGCGTTCGCGCAGGTAGGGCTGGATTGGGAGTGGACGGATGAGCTGTACGGGCGTTTGCTGGAGATTTCTGGCGGCAAGGAGCGAATGACGCACTATCTGCGTCACTACATTCATCCCGACAGCGAGCCGCCGCAGGAACTGCTGGCACTGATTCCCGATCTGCACGCAATCAAGAACCGGTTCTACTGGGAAATGCTGGATAAGGGGGAGATCGGTCTGCGCCCTGGCGTGGCGCGTCTGCTGACGGAAGCGCGTGAACAGGGTCTGCGTCTGGCGATCGCTACCACCACCACCGGTGACAATGTTCGCTCACTGCTGAGAAACACGCTCGGCGCGGACGCCGAGCACTGGTTCGAACTGATTGCGAGTGCGGACGAGGTCGCGAACAAGAAGCCCTCGCCCGCGGTCTATGAGTACTGCCTCATGCGGCTGGGACTCGCTCCGACCGAATGCATCGCGTTCGAGGACTCGGAGAACGGTATGGCGGCCACGCGGGGCGCGGGCATTCCGGTGATCGTGACCGTCAATGGCTATACGCAAGATGGCGATTACCGGGACGCGGAACTGATGCTGGAAAATCTGGGCGAACCTGAAGCGCCTGCGCGGGTGCTCGGTGGGCGCGCCGCCGGACGCGTGTCCTCGAGCGTCTGTGTCGATGTGGGCCTGCTGCGGAAACTGCGCGCGGGCTGATCGGCGATTCCGGCGCGGTCGGGGGTGCCGACCGCGCCGGTCAATTGAAGGCGAGCAGTAGCACGACGCCGAGAATGATGCGGTAGACCACGAACGGCATCATGCCGATGCGGTCGAGAAGACGGATGAAGAAGTGGATGGTCCAATAGGCGACCAGTCCGGACACGATCGCACCGACCACCATGCCGGTCCATGACACCGGTGCCCCGACCCGAACGGCCTGGACCGCCTCCCAGCCGCCGGCGAGCACGATCACCGGAATCGACAGCAGGAAGGAGAAGCGGGCTGCGGCCTGGCGTGTCAGGCCGAGCAGCAGCCCGGCGGTGAGCGTGATGCCGGAGCGCGAAGTTCCGGGAATGAGTGAGATCGCCTGGGCTACGCCGATGAGCAGGATGCCGGTCATGCGCAACGCATACTCGTCATGCTGGCGCGCTCCACGCCGGTCCGCCCACCACAGCAGGATGCCGAAAACGATGGTGGCGATGGCGATCACCGTCGGTGAGCGCAGATAGTTCTCCACCTCCGAGCTGAAGAGCAGCCCCATCAGGCCCACCGGTATGGTGGCGATGATCACCCCCCAGCCGAGCCGGCTCTCCGGTGTCTGCCTGCGCTCGCGCAGCGAAACCAGCCAGGCGCTGATGATGAGCGCCAGATCGCGGCGAAAGTAGGTGAGCACGGCGACCAGCGTGCCGACGTGGACGGCGACATCGAAGGCGAGGCCCTGATCCTCCTGGCCAGTGAGTTGCGGCAGGAGAATGAGGTGAGCCGAGCTGGAGATCGGCAGGAATTCGGTCAGGCCCTGGATGACGGCAAGAATGATGAGTTGCCAGAAGTCCATGGCGATTCCTGTTCTGATCGGATCGATGGTCAGTGGGGGTGGTACGGAGCGAATCGAACGCGCAGCAATTAGACGCGATTTGCCCCGCCTTGTCTATCGCGTGGTCAAGAGCGCCAAAGGGGACGCTCCCCTGTCTCGATCATTTTTAACAGGGGAGCGTCCCCTTTAGCGCCCTTTGGCGCCTTTAGCGCGGCTGCTCCAGCAGACCCGCCGCGATCAGCGCTGTTCCATACGCGGCGTGTTCCGAGTTTGGAGGGGTGCATTTCAATCCCAGTTCGCGCTCGCGGATTCGGGTCCAGGCTGCGTTGCGTGCGCCGCCGCCGACGGTCATCAGCCTGCGCGGCGACGGCGCGCCGTGCTCGGCCAGAAGCCGGTATCCAAGCGCTTCGATGCGTGCCATGCCCTCGAACATCGCCTTCAGGAACATGGCATCGTCCGCGGGGCGGGGCTCGAGGCGGGGAGCGTACTGCGGATCGCTGTGCGGGAAGCGTTCGCCGGGTTCGGCGAGCGGATAATAGTCGAGGCCGCTCGGCTCCATATCCATGCGCGCACTGAGTTCGATCATGCGCTCGACGGTGAAGTGGCGCAGAAGAACGGCGCCGCCGCTGTTCGAGGCGCCGCCGGCGAGCCACAGTCCGCCGCAGGGATGACTGTAGATGCCGTGGCCGGGCACGAAGATGGGCGAGGACGACAGTACTTTCAGCACCAGTGTCGAGCCGAGCGAGGTCACCGCGTCGCCGATCTCCTTGGCGCCGGTGGCGAGAAAGGCGGCCACGCCGTCGGTGGTTCCGGCGACGATACGCAGCTTCGATGAGTAGCCGAGATTGCGGATCTCGGGGCTGTGCAGGGTGCCGAGGGTGGTGCCCGGACGCAGCACGCGAGGCAGGAGTTCGAGTTCGGCACCGGCGCGCTCCATCCATTCCGGCCAGCGCCGTGCCTGCGGATCGTAGCCGAGCTTGAGTGCGTTGTTCTCGTCGCTGGTGCCGAAGTGACCGCAGAGCCTGCCCGCTATCCAGTCGGCCTGATGAAGCGCGTGCCGCGCCCCGGGAAGACGGGCCTGCAGGTACAGCAGGCGCGCGAGCGCCGAGGAGCTGCCGTGAGCCGCGCTCTCAACCGGCGCGACGCGGCCGATCGCTTCGGCTTCGGCGGTGCAGCGGCGGTCGTCGTACATGAGCGCCGGACCGAGCGGCCGGCCGGCCGCGTCGCACAGCAGAAGAGTGCCGGAGGTGCCATCGACCGCGATGGCCTCGACGCGATCAGGCGGCACCAGCGCAGCGACGCGCGCCATGACTTCCGTCAGCGCCTGCCACCAGACCGACGGATCCTGTTCGCTGCGGCCGTGTTCGCGCCGGGGCAGGGGCATGGGAACGCTTGCCTCGGCAAGGACGGTGCCCGCGGCGTCGACGACTTCCGCGCGGCAGCCGCTGGTGCCGAAGTCGATCCCGAGGTATGCCGGCGTTTCGGTCATCGAGCCGGGTCGCCGGTGCGGGGAAGCCGAAGTGTGGCGACTGCCGTCACGCAGGGGCGCTGCGAGGCCGCGGTCGCCGCCATCGGGTCAGGGGAGCCGGACGGGCTCCGGAGCCGTCCACGCATCGCTGCGGTGTTCGGCCGTGACCGTGGTATAGATGCCGCCGCGGACGTTGAATTCCGCGGTGAGGCGCATGAAGTGCGGTGCGCAGGCTTCGGCCAGGTCCGTGAGGATGCGGTTGGTGACATCCTCGTGGAAGGCGCCTTCGTCGCGGAAGGACCAGACGTAGAGCTTCAGGGATTTCAGCTCGATGCACCGGGCCGCCGGAACGTACTCCAGGTGCAGCGTGGCGAAATCCGGCTGGCCGGTCTTGGGGCAGAGGCAGGTGAATTCCGGAATCCGGATGCGGATGGTGTAATCGCGCGCCGGGTGCGGATTGTCGAAGGTTTCCAGATCTTTACTGGGTGCGCTGGGCATGGCTTTCCGTGGCTGCAGGAAATCGATGTCGGAAAGATAACAGATTTTCGCCCGATTATCCCGCCAGTCATCCTGCCAGCGCGGTGCTCGTCTTGTCCCTGGGGCGGTGTTTCCTGTATCTTGCCGGCCATGCAACTCAAGAAGATCAGACTCGCGGGATTCAAGTCGTTCGTGGATCCCACGACGGTCGCTTTCCCCAGTCAGCTCGTCGGCGTGGTGGGTCCGAACGGATGCGGCAAGTCCAACGTCATCGACGCCGTGCGCTGGGTGATGGGCGAGAGTTCGGCCAAGCACCTGCGCGGCGATGCGCTCGCCGACGTCATCTTCAACGGCTCCTCGACGCGCAAGCCGGTCAGCCAGGCGACCATCGAGCTGGTGTTCGACAACACCTCGGGACGGCTCGGCGGACAGTTTGCCCAGTACAGCGAGATCTCCATCAAGCGCCAGCTGACCCGTGACGGGCAGTCCACGTTCTATCTCAACGGCTCGCGCTGCCGACGTCGCGACATCACCGATATCTTCCTCGGCACCGGTCTCGGTCCGCGCAGTTACGCCATCATCGAGCAGGGCACCGTATCGCGGCTGATCGAAGCCAAGCCTGAAGAGCTGCGCACCTTCCTCGAGGAAGCCGCGGGCATCTCCAAGTACAAGGAGCGCCGCCGCGAGACCGAGAGCCGCATTCGCGACACTCGCGAAAACCTCAATCGCCTCAACGATCTGCTGGCGGAGCTCGAGAAGCGCCTCGGCACCCTGCAACGCCAGGCGAAGGCCGCCGAGCGCTACCGTGAGCTGAAGCAGGAGGAGCGCACGCTGCGCGCGCAGCTGATCGCGCTGCGTTGCCGCGGCATCGAAGGCGATCTCGAGCAGAAGGATCGCGCCATCGCCGCTCAGGAGAACGCGGTCGAGAAGGAAGTCGCGGGCTTGCGCGCCGCGGAAGCGGGCGCCGAGCGGCAGCGCGCGGTGCAGGTAGAGGCCAACGAGAATTTCAACAAGATTCAGGCCGAGTATTACAGCGCGGGCTCAGAGATCAGCCGCGTCGAACAGTCGATCCAGCATGCGCGCGAGCGGCAGGAACAGAACCGTCGCGAACTGGCGGAACTGGAGAAGGCGCGTGCCGAGGTGCAGCAGCATCTCGAGCAGGATCGCGGCCAGATCGCCGGTTTCGAGCGCGCGCTGGAGGTGGACGAGCCGCAGCGTCTGCGCAGCGCCGAGGCCGAGCAGGCATCCGCTGCCGCGCTCGCCGATGCCGAGCGCGCGATGACCGAATGGCAGTCGGAGTGGGACCGCTACAACAGCGCCGCCGCCGAGCACACCCGCAAGACGGAAGTCGAGCGCACTCGCGTCCAGCACCTGGAGAATGCCTTGCGCGGACTCACCGAGCGTCTCGGCAGGCTCGAGGGCGAGGAGCGCGGCCTGGCGGCCGAATCGGACCAGGAATCGGATGACGGCCTGGAAGCACGGGCACGTGAACTCGATGCTGAGATTGCCGGCCTGCGTGCCGAGCAGGAGCGGCTCGCCGCCGAGATCGGCGCCCAGCGTCAGGCCCGCGAGCAGGCGACGCGCGCGCTGGAAGAGGGGCGGCGTGGTCAGCAGGGCCTCGAAACCCGGCATGCATCGCTCTCGGCGCTGCAGCAGGCGGCGCTCGGCAAGCAGGAAGGCGTCGTCGCCCGCTGGCTGGAAGCGCAGGGCTGGTCGGATCTCGGCCGGCTTGCCGAAGGCATCGAAGTCGACGCGGGCTGGGAGCGCGCGGTAGAGAACGTGCTCGGCCTCGATCTCGAAGCGGTGTGCACCCCCGATCTGAACGGACTCGCAGCGCGTCTCGCCACCCTCTCCGGCGGCACGCTTGCCGCATTCGACACCAGTGCCGCCGCCGGCGTGAAGGCCTGGGAAGGTACGCTGGCGCCGCGCCTGTGCGATCGGCTGCGGGCGCCGTGGCCGGTCGATGCGCTGCTGCATGGCGTCTACGCCGTGGATACGCTCGATGAGGCCATGGCCCTGCGTGAACGCCTCGCGCCGGCGGAATCGGTGGTGACGCGCGATGGCGTATGGGTGGGCTGCGGCTGGCTGCGCGTGGTCGATACCAAGGACGAGAAGTCCGGTGTGCTGGGCCGCGAGCAGGAGTTGCGCGAAACCACGCAGATGCTGGCCAGGGCGAAGGCTGAAGTCGCCGAACTTCAGCAGAATCTGCAGGCCGCGGCGACCAGACTGTCGGACCTCGAGCGCGCGCGCGAGGAATCGCGGCAGAAGCTCGACGGAGCAAATCAGCGCCATGCCGAGGTGCGGGCGCAGATCAGCCGCCGTGACGCCAGCCTGGAACAGATCCGCCGCCGGCGCGAGCGGCTGGCGACCGAAATCGGAGACATTCGCAACCAGGTGGCGCGCGACGGCGAGACCCTCGCCGCGGCGCGTGCACGGCTGGAAGACCTGCAGGGCGGCAAGGCCGATCACGAGCGGGCATCCCAGGAGTTGCTGCAGCGGCGCGACGAGCGGCGCACGGTGCTCGATGGATGCCGCACGCGGGCGCAGGCCGACCGTCAGGCCGCGCACGAGCTTGCCGTGCGCATGGAGTCCGCGCGTTCGCGCATCAATGTGCTCAGCGCCGGACTCGAGCGCGCCGAGCGCCGTCTGGCACAGATCGAGCAACAGCATGGCGAGCTGAGCGGGGCGCTGGAAGGCAGCGAGGCGCCCATCGTCGCGCTGAAGCAGGAACTTGACGCGCTGCTCGAGCGGCGGCTGCAGGTCGAGGCGCGGCTCGCCGATGCGCGCCGCCAGTTCGATGAATGCGATCACGCGCTACGAGAATTCGAGAAGCAGCGTGCCGAGCATGAGCAGCGCCTGCAGGAGCAGCGCGAGGCGCTGGAACGCATCCGCCTGTCGCGCCAGGAGCTGGCGGTGCGCCGGCAGGGTTTCATGGAACAGTTGCAGGAATCGGGACACGCGCTGGCCGATGTGCTCGCGGCGATGCCCGAAGAGGCCGACGACAGCGAATGGCAGCGTCGCCTGAGCGACATTGAGCAGAAGATCTCGCGCATGGGAGCGATCAATCTGGCCGCCATCGACGAGTTCGCCGAGCAGTCCGAGCGCAAGAACTACCTGGATGCCCAGCTCGCCGATCTCAATGAGGCGCTGGAGACGCTGGAGACCGCGATCCGCAAGATCGATGCCGAGACGCGCATGCGCTTCAAGGAAACCTTCGACCAGGTGAACGAGCGGCTCGGCGAGCTGTATCCGCGGCTGTTCGGTGGCGGCTTCGCGCGCCTGGAGATGACCAGCGACGATCTGCTGGACGCCGGCGTCACCATCATGGCGCGCCCACCCGGAAAGCGGAACGTGAATATCCACCAGCTGTCCGGCGGCGAAAAGGCCCTGACCGCGGTAGCCATGGTGTTCGCGATGTTCGAACTCAATCCAGCGCCGTTCTGCATGCTGGACGAGGTCGATGCGCCGCTCGACGACGCCAACGCCTCGCGCTTCTGCAACATGGTGCGCGAGATGTCCGATCGGGTGCAGTTCATATTCATCACCCACAACAAGATCACGATGGAGCTGGCCAACCAGCTCGTCGGCGTGACCATGCACGAGCCGGGCGTTTCGCGCCTGGTGGCGGTGGACGTCGACGAGGCAGTGGAAATGGTCGGCTGAAGCCCCCTGTCCCCGGCGCCGCGCCGCGGGTTGCGGACGATTCCCTGGTGACGATTTCCGCTTTACTCTTGACGCATGGGTAAGCCGGCATCCGAAACGAGCGCCCGCGCGGCACAGCTGCGCGAGGCGATCGATTACCACAACTACCGCTATTACGTCCTCGACGATCCCGAAATCACGGACGCCGACTATGATCGGCTGATGCGCGAACTCATCGCGCTCGAAGAAAGTCATCCCGAACTGCGCACTCCCGACTCTCCGACCCAGCGCGTGGGCGCCGAACCGGTGTCGGCCTTCGCGAAGGTGAGCCGCGAGATTCCGATGCTGTCGCTTGGCAACGCCTACGATGAAGGAGAGCTGCAGTCCTTTGATCGCCGGGTGCGCGAGGAACTGGACAGCGCGGAGATCGAATACAACGCCGAACCCAAGCTCGACGGCGTGGCGATCAGCCTCATGTACCAGAATGGCGTATTCGTGCAGGGCGCGACGCGCGGCGATGGCGTCACGGGCGAGGACATCACGGTCAACTTGCGTACAGTGCGCGCGCTGCCGCTCAGACTTCGCGGCGCGGGCTGGCCGGACACGCTCGAGGTGCGGGGCGAAGTCTATATGCGGAAGAATTTCTTCGAGGCGCTCAATCGCGAGGCGCTCGAGCGTGGCGAGCGGCCCATGGCCAACCCGCGCAACGGGGCTGCGGGCAGTCTGCGCCAGCTCGATCCGCGCGTCACCGCCGCCCGCCGCCTGAAACTGTTCTGCTACGGCGTCGGCAAGGTCGAGGGCGGATCGCTGCCGGAGCGGCAGCATCTGGTATTGCAGCGCCTGCAGGAGTGGGGGCTGCCGGTCAATCGCGAGACACGGCTGGTGCGCGGGGCCGCGGCTTGTCAGGCGTACTACGAGGACATCGGGCGGCGCCGCGAGGAGCTGCCCTACGAGATCGACGGCGTCGTGCTCAAAGTGGACGACATCGCGGCGCAGCGCGCGCTCGGCTTCATCGCACGCGCGCCGCGCTGGGCGATCGCCTACAAGTTTCCGCCCAAGGAAGAGAGCACCGTGCTGCGGGCAATCGAGTTCCAGGTCGGGCGTACCGGCGCACTGACGCCGGTGGCGCGCCTGGAGCCGGTGCATATCGCCGGTGTCACTGTCACCAACGCAACGCTGCACAACGTCGCCCTGGTGGAGAAGCTCGACCTGCGCGTCGGCGACACCGTCATCGTCCGTCGCGCGGGCGATGTCATCCCGCAGGTGATGGGCGTGGTGGAGTCGCTGCGACCGCCCGGCACGCTGCGTTTCGTGATGCCGGAAGAATGTCCGGTCTGCCGCTCGCAGGTGATCCGCCAGCAGGGAGAGGTGAGCGCGCGTTGCAGCGGTGGCCTCTACTGCCCGGCGCAGCGCAAGCAGGCGCTGCGTCATTTCGTTTCGCGGCGGGCAATGGACATCGACGGACTGGGAGAGAAGCTCATCGATCAGCTCGTCGACCGCGAGCTGGTGCACAGTCCGGCCGATCTCTATGCGCTCGATCGGGAAACCCTTGCCTCACTGGAGCGCATGGGAGAGCGTTCGGCGGCGAAGCTTTACGGTGCGATCGCACGCAGCCGCGAGACGACGCTGGCACGCTTTCTCTATGCGCTTGGCATCCCCGAGGTCGGCGAGGCGACGGCGCTGCAGCTTGCCAATGAGTTCGGCGACCTGCCCGAACTCATCGCCGCCGATGAAGAGCGGCTGCGCCAGGTGCCCGATATCGGACCGGTGGTGGCCGGCCATATCGTGGGCTTCCTGCAGGAAGCGCACAATCGGCAGGTGATCGACAGGCTGCGGGAACACGGAGTGCACTGGCCGCGGATAGAGAAGGCGCCGCAGGCGGCGCAGACACTGGCAGGCAAGACCTTCGTGCTGACAGGGACGCTGGAGAGCATGTCGCGCGACGAAGCCCAGGATCGGCTGCAGGCACTTGGTGCCCGCGTCTCCGGCAGCGTTTCGCGCAAGACCGACCACGTGGTTGCCGGTGCCGATGCCGGCAGCAAGCTGCAGAGGGCGCGCGAACTCGGGATCGACATTCTGGACGAGGCGGCTTTTCTCGCCTTGCTCGCGGGGGACGTACGGAACGACGATCGGTAAGCCGCTCCGGAACGCGTCCGCATCCCTGCGAGCTGTGCGCGTTCCTGGCGCTCGCGATTCCGGAACGACTTACCGATGGCCTTCCCGGTAGACAGAATCTAGAGCACGCAGACGCGAGTGTCCTTGCGAATTCTCATTCGCCGGCGTTTATAGTGATGCCCTGGGGGCTTTCCCGTATACTTGGCCGATCTTTCGATTGCCTGCCTGTCGAGGTTTTCGGGATGCACCCATGTCTATAAGCCCCGAGCACGCCCGCGCGGTCCTGGAAGCCGCCGACCGCCTGTACGATCAGGAGGCCCTGGAAGCCGCCATGGACCGCATGGCGGAAGAGATCACCCATGAATTGGCGGACCGTGATCCGCTGGTGATCACCATCATGCATGGTGGCCTGGTTCCGGCGGGAATGCTGCTGCCGCGCCTGCGCTTTCCATTGCAGACGGACTATCTGCACGCAACCCGCTACGACGGCAAGACGCGAGGCGGCGAACTGCGCTGGGTTGCGAAGCCAACGCGCTCTCTGCGCGGACGCACGGTGCTGCTGGTCGACGACATCTATGACGAGGGCCATACGCTGGCAGCCATCGTGCGTGAATGCGTGGCGGCGGGAGCGCAGCGCGTCTACAGCGCCGTGCTGCTCGACAAGCAGCACGATCGCAAGGCCGACTATCGACCCGATTTCATCGGCCTGCCCGTGGCGGACCGCTATGTGTTCGGAATGGGGATGGATTACTGCGAATACCTGCGCAACCTCCCCGGAATCTATGCCGTGAGGGACGAGGATGCCTGACGTTGGGATCATTGGTGGTACCGGTCTGACCGCGCTCGAAGGATTGGAGATCGTACGCCGCGAGGTGGTGCACACGCCTTATGGCGAGCCCTCCGGAGCGCTGACACACGGTGTGCTGCACGGCAAGCAAGTGGTCTTTCTCGCCCGCCATGGCTATGGCCACAACATTCCGCCGCATCGTATCAACTACCGGGCCAATATATGGGCGCTGAAGGATGTCGGCGTCGCGCGGGTGATTGCCGTGGCCGCAGTCGGCGGTATCGCCGGGGACATGCCGCCCGGCGCGCTGGCGGTGCCGGACCAGCTCATCGACTACACCTGGGGCCGTGCCAGCACCTTCTTCGACAAGGACCTTTCCCACGTCACGCATGTCGATTTCACGCGTCCCTATGATCCTGCGCTGCGCCAGCTGCTGATCCGCGCTGGCGCCAAGACGGGAATTCCGATCGTGGAGCAGGGGATATATGGCGTGACGCAGGGACCGCGGCTGGAAACGGCGGCGGAAATCGACCGCATGGAGCGCGATGGCTGCAGCATCGTCGGCATGACGGCGATGCCCGAGGCGGTGCTGGCCCGTGAGTTGGACCTTGCCTACGCGGCCTGCGCCGTGGTCGCCAACTGGGCGCCCGGCAGGGGAGACACCGAAACGATCGAGATGGCGGACATCGAGCGCACACTGAAGGATGGCATGGAGAAGGTGCGCCGCGTGCTTGGTGCGCTGGTGCCGATGCTGTAACGGCTCGTCATGGCGGGAAGCGACGCTGCCCTGATGGTGTTCTCGATGCGTGGCGTTTGAGTCCGGAACAGCCGGGCGGCGGAGAACCTGTGCTTCGCCGTTCCCTGATTCAGCGGCTCGTGTCCGCCGCGGCCGGGTAGGGGGTCAGCAGCACGACGGCGCCGAAGCGCGGGTGGTCGAAGTAGTGGAGTTCGCCGCTGCGCACCCGGCGGGACTGGGTGAGGCGGTACAGGGATTCCCGTTCGGTTTCTCGGCCGAAGATGCTGAACATCATGCCTTCAGGCGTGTCGCCGCTCCGGCGATAGCGCAGATCGAGCGCCAGATGCAGGAAGCGGCCGCGGCTCAGGCGTACGACGCCGTCGATGGCCGGTTGCGCGCTCGTCGGGAAGGGTCCGCGCGTGCTCGCCGTTATCAGCGGTTCGCTCAACAGGCCGGTGGTTGCCGTCACGTCAAGCGCTTCCAGATTCTCTTCTTCCGCTGCCAGGCGGACGCCGGCGAAGCTGGCGTCCGTGGTCGCCGGCTGCAGCCAGGCGGCGTAGAACAGCGGCGCATAGCGGGGCGTCACCAGCAGGCGGTTCAGCACCGATGCCAGTTGCTGTCGATCGTCTTCCAGCTTGAGGAAGGCCGCTTCACCGGACTGGTGCGCCAGCCCGGCCGGAGTGGGCGATGGTTCCGACTCATCCACGGACACTGCCGGCGCGGTCCGCAGCGGCACGGCTCCCGCGGGCAGTGCAGGCAGCTCGAGCTCACCCTGCCACAATCCCGCTTCCGCGGCCGCGCCGGTGTGCTCGAAGACGACGATCTCAACCTGGAACCAGGGATCGGTCTCGGCGTTCGCGGCCACGGCCGCGGCGCTGATCGCCACGCACGCCAGGAATGAGAAAAAAGTACGTTTCATGAGGATTTCGCAAGATTACGGCGATATTGTCGCCTGCCGGGTCCGGTTTGGCTATAGGGTACAATGCGGCTATCGCAAGGTATGAGACGGAGCCGGAGGATCGAATGGCGGTACGCGAAGTATTGAGGATGGGAAATCCGCTACTGCTGCAGGCTTCGGCGCCGGTGGAGGAGTTCGATACGCCGGAACTGGATGCGCTCATCGAGGATCTGTTCGACACCATGGCAGAGCAGAGCGGCGCCGGGCTGGCCGCGCCGCAGATCGGCGTGCTGAAGAGGGTGGTGGTCTTCGGCGTGGAAAAGAATCCGCGTTACCCGGATGTCGAGGAGGTTCCCACGACCATTCTCATCAATCCGCTCATTCAGCCGCTTGGCCGTCGCATGGAGGACGATTGGGAAGGCTGCCTCAGCGTCCCCGGCCTGCGCGGCCTGGTTCCGCGTTATGCGCGTATCCGCTATTCAGGCCATGATCGTCACGGCAACCGCATCGAGCGCGAGGTGAGCGGATTCCATGCCCGCGTGGTGCAGCATGAGTGCGACCATCTGGACGGCATCCTGTATCCGCGCCGTATCCGCGATCTCCGTATGTTCGGCTTCGAGTCCGAACTGTTTCGCGAAGAGGAAGCGCCGGACGAGGACGAGGGCTGACTTGCCACGGGGCGACTCCCCGTGGCCCGTGCTCCAGGCGGACGTTCTGGCTGCTGGATGTTGCCGTCGCGGGAATGACGGCTGACCGTCAGCGGCGATCAGCCCCCGTCATTCCCGCTCCGATCGATCATCCCTACATTTCCGCAAGCGGTTCGGCCACCTTCAGCAGCGGCCTTCGCCCATGCATGGTCGTCGCGGTCATCTGGAGCAGGTAGTAACGCATGAGTTCGGCGTTGTTGCGGAGACCGAGCTTGTGCAGCACCTTGCTGCGATGTGTGCTGATCGTCTTGACGCTGAGCGACAGTTCGGTCGCCACCTGCGATACGGTCTTGCCCGTGGCAAGCAGGCGACAGACTTGAAACTCCCGGTCGGTGAGCGTCTCATGCGGCTCCCGATCCGTGGGGCCGGTGACGGCGCCGGCCAGTTTCTCGGCCAGGGACTGGGTGATGTACTTGCCGCCGGTGCCAATGCGTTGAATGGCCGCCAGCAGTGTTTCGGTTGCGCAACTCTTGGTGAGATATCCGGCTGCGCCGTAGCGCAGGGCACGCAGCGCGTAATGATCTTCCGGGTCCACGGTCAGTATCAGGACCTTCATCTCGGGCCATTCGGAACGTATCTGCTTGAGCGCCTCGAGTCCGCTTTTGCCCGGGAGATTCATGTCGAGCAGGACGATGTCCCAGGGCTTTTCGCGCAACATGCGTATGCCTTCGTTGGCATTGTCGGCTTCGCCGACCAGGTAGCGATGTGAGGCTTCGGCAAGGATATGGCGAAGGCCCCGCCTCACAATGGCGTGATCATCGATGATGAGCAGTCTGATCATTTCGGCTCCATCCTAGGGCTGAAAAGGCTGGGCGGTCCGTGCTCCCCTTGTTCTATGACCGCCGTGCCGCTGACATTAGCGGATAAGGCCCGGACGCCAAATTACCCAAATGGCGTAACTTTCCTAGGGGAATTACCGTTTCGAGCCTGCGATACGGTCCGGTAGTGGCAGTTCGAGTCGGAGCAGGAACCGGGCCTCACCATCTCCGATGCGCAGTTCTCCCCCCAGTGCCTGCAGCCATTCGCCGAGCTCGACGAGTTCTTCCGGCTGTGTTGGAGTACCGCGTTCCGATCCGGTCCGATTGTGCACCATGTCGCGCACGGCCACCTTGCCCTGTTCGCGAATGTCGAGGTGGATCACATCAGCGGCGGTGCCGGCGTGAATGACTGGAAGCGTCGCCAGACCGTGCCTTGCAATGGCCGCGAGCCCGAGAAGGAGCAGGGACTGCACGGCGGTCGCATGCTCCCGGTCGAGGATCATGCTCGGTTCCGTGTCGACCATGGTAAGGCACTGTCGGCCGAACTGCGCCTGGAAACGTTCCACCGCGGCCAGTACGACAGCGTGAAGGGTTCCTGCCTCTGCGCCCGACGGGCGGAATTCGGCTGCGAGACGGCGGGCGGCCCGCGCCGCATCCTCGACGATGGCGCGTAGTTCATCCACCAGAACGAGATGCTCCAGGTCCTGCGGATGACGGCAGGCGCTTCGGTACAGTCCCAGGTTCAGTGCCGAAAGGGCCTGCCCAAGCTCGTCATGGAGGGCTTGCGCGATACGGCGTCGCTCCGCTTCGCGCGCGGTGATGCGTCGCAGCGCGAAACGGCGCAATCGACTGGCATCATCACGATGACGATCGCGTTCGTCACCGCGGCCCTGGGATTTCGGCGTGTGTTCGTTCAAGCGCGGGATCTGCTTCCACGGATCCGAAACTTACCGTACGGGAGTCAGTGTTAGCAGAATCCTTCAGGGGTGTAAATCGGCGCTTGTCCTAGGCGGGGCCACGGGCGGCAGATCGTTCACGCACCCTGGCGAGCGGTCAGGAAGCAGCCGGGTTGCGGTCGGTTGCAGTACACTGGAAACGTTGCAGGCATTTCGCAGGGCAGGGGTCGTTCACGCAAGCGAGATCTGCGAGCAGACAAGGAGGCATGTATGTCCGAGATGCACACGATGTGTTCCAAGGCGGCACCGTATCTGTTGAGCATCCTGCGTATCATCACTGCGTTCCTGTTCATGGCCCATGGTACGCAGAAGCTGTTCTCGTTTCCCGCGGCATTCCCGATGGAGCTCAATACGCTGCTGTGGGTCGCGGGGGTACTCGAGGTCTTTGGCGGGCTGCTGGTACTGATCGGTCTGTTCACGCGTCCCGTGGCTTTCGTGCTCTCGGGACAGATGGCCGTCGCCTACTTCATGGCCCACGCGGGACAGAACTTCTGGCCGCTGCTGAACGGGGGAGAAGCCGCGGTGCTGTACTGCTTCGTCTTCCTCTACATCGCCTCCGCCGGCCCCGGGCCGTTGAGTGCGGATCGGATGAGGGGTTAGGGAGATCGGACGTCCAGGGGACAGTCCCCGTTCAAGGTGGCGCTTGTGCGGGGCTGTTCCCGAAAGGGGGAAGTGAAGAGTCGAAAGAGGAAAGAGAAAGCACCGTTCGGCTGATGCCGGCCGCCGCAGGCGCTCACTTTCATCTCTTCTCTTTCCTCTTCTTTGCATTCTCCCGGGAATGAGCGATCATCGCCGCGCTATACAGAAAAACAACAAGGAGCATCCGATGAGCGCCATGACGGAACCCTTCTTTCCCATCATCTACGTCCGCGGCTATGCGATGACCCCGGGCGAGGTCGCGGACACGGTGGCGACGCCGTACATGGGCTTCAATCTCGGCTCGACCAAGATTCGCCAGTCCTGGGATGGCAAGGTCCACCGCCATGTCTTCGAATCTCCGCTCATCCGCCTGATGAAGGACTACGGCTACCGGGACATCTACGCCGATGGCACCGAGACCACCGGTCCGATCGGCCCCCGCAGTGTGATCATCTACCGCTATTACGAACCGGCCGATCGGGATCTCGGTGAGGGGCGCACGCTGTCGATTCCCGAGGCGGCGGCGGGGCTGCGCGAGCTGATCCACAGCGTGCGCGACCGGGTTTGCGGCGATGATGCCGCGGCGCGCAAGCGTTTCCGCGTCCATCTGGTGGCACACTCGATGGGCGGGCTGGTGTGCCGCGCCTTTTTGCAGAACGACGACATCTCCAGCCCCGAGGATCGGCGTCTCGTCGATCGCGTGTTCACCTACGCGACGCCGCATAACGGCATCGAAGGATTCGGCATCAACGTGCCGTCGGTGCTCGGCCTGTGGGACATCAACAACTTCAATCGCGGGGAAATGGCCAAGTATCTGGGACTGCCGAAGGGCTCCAGGCGGGTCGACTCCCTGAACGGGCGCTTCGATCCCGAGCGCTTCTTCTGTCTGGTCGGCACCAATCACCGCGACTACGAGGTCGCGCTCGGCATGTCGCGACGGCTCGCCGGCGAAATGAGCGACGGACTGGTCAAGATCGACAATGCCGCGGTCCATGGTGCCCCGCGCGCCTTTGTTTACCGCAGCCACAGCGGTCATTACGGGGTGGTGAATTCGGAAGAGGGGTACCAGAACCTGGTCCGCTTCCTGTTCGGAGACCTGCGCGTCGATGGCGTGCTCGAGGTCGAAGCGCTGCCGCTCCCGCCCACCGTGCAGAAGGCGTACGACGAAGACCGCAAGGTGCGTGCTTCCTACTATGTCGAATCGACCGTGGCGCCCCGTGGCACCATCACCGTGCGTCTCAGCGAGCGCCGCCGCGAGACCTACAGCGCGGTGCTGCGCAGCTTCGATGAACTGTTCAAGCCGGCCGAACTCGGCCTCGACGGACCGCGTTCGCCGGTCCTTTTCTCGACCTTCCTCGACACCCGCCGCGTGGAAGCGGGGAGAACCGTGGTGTTCAGCGTGGAGGTGGCGGTATCGACCACGGGCTACACCATCGACGGCCTGCTGTGGAACCAGCACATCGACGGCGAGTACCTGTTCCGCGACACCATCACCATTCGCGCCACGCCGCCGAGAAAGGCAGACGCTGCCAAGAGCGGACCCGGCTCGGACTGGACCGTACGGTATCTGCTGACCGACGAGGACTGGAGTGAATCCCGCGGCCGGGTAGCCGAGCACGACGGCCACGGCTTCCTCATCCCCCTGTCATCCCGCAAGGGCTTCCGCGCCTCGCTGTGCCTGCGGCTGTCGGCGGCGCGGTGATCAACCTCGTGGCGCCGGCTTCGTCCGGCTGATATCCTCCGCGGCATGTCACAGGCAATCATTGAGCGCATCCAGGCTGCGCTGCCGGCGCCGGTGAGTCGCTGGCTCGGCATTCTGGTCGGTGCGACCGGCTACTGGCTGCAGAGCAACGCCTTCATCTACGCCGCCGCGCTGGCTTTCTTCACCCTGTTTTCGATCGCGCCGATCATGATCGTGGCGGTTGCCATCGTCGGCTTCGTGCTCGGCGAGCGGGCTGCGCAGGGCGAGCTGATGGAACGGCTGCAGGATGTGATCGGGCCGGAGGCGGCGGGCGTGATCGAGACCGCGGTGATTAATTCGCAGGTCGAGCAGAGCGGGATCTGGCCGACCCTGATCGGGGTGGCAGCGATCGCGGTCGGTGCGACCACGGTGTTTGCGCAGATGCAGCGCTCCCTTAACTCGATCTGGGAGGTTGCGCCGCGCCCGACGAAGAACAGCATCTGGATCCTGATCAAGGCGCGCGTGCTCTCGCTCACCATCGTGCTGGCGATCGGCTTCGTGCTGCTGGTTTCCCTGCTGCTCAGCGTGGCGGTGCAGGCGATCATGGCCTTCGCGTCGCAATGGTTGCCGGTACCGCCCCCGGTGATGGTGCTGGTCGAAATCGGCACCTCGCTGCTGGTCGTCACCCTGCTGTTCGCGGCGATCTTCCGCATCCTGCCGGACGTGACCTTGACCTGGCGGGACGTGATGGTCGGCGCCTTCATCACCGCGCTGCTGTTCACCGCCGGACGCTCGCTGATCGCAATGTACCTTGCCCATACCGCCACCGCATCGACCTACGGCGCCGCCGGTTCGCTGGTATTGCTCCTGCTATGGGTGAACTACTCTTCGCTCATCCTGTTGTACGGCGCCGCGGTCACGCGCGCCCACCTCGAGGCGCGCGGCAAGGCGATCGTGCCGCGCAACACCGCGATCCGGGTGCATCAGGAGTTGATCGAGGAATAGAGGAAGAAAAGAGGAAAGGAGGGGAAGTCTGTGGGCTGGCGGCCGGAAACGCAGCGGGCTTGCGACTTTCCCCTTCTATCCTCCCTGATTCGTCCTAACTATCCCGCAGCAGGTCGTTGATGCCGACCTTGGAGCGGGTTCTTTCGTCGACCTGCTTGATGATGACGGCGCAGTACAGGCTGTGGCTGCCGTCCTTGGCGGGGAGGTTGCCGGAGACGACGACGGAGCCCGGCGGGATGCGGCCGTAGGTGATTTCGCCGGTCTGGCGGTTGTAGATCTTGGTGCTCTGTCCAATGTAGACGCCCATCGAGATGACCGAGCCTTCACCGACGATGACGCCCTCGACGACTTCGGAGCGCGCGCCGATGAAGCAGTTGTCCTCGATGATGGTGGGGTTGGCCTGGAGTGGTTCGAGCACGCCGCCGATGCCGACACCGCCTGAGAGATGCACGTTCTTGCCGATCTGGGCGCAGGAGCCGACGGTGGCCCAGGTGTCGACCATGGTGCCGCTGTCGACATAGGCGCCGATGTTGATGTAGGAGGGCATGAGCACCACGCCGCTGGCGATGTAGGAGCCCTTGCGTGCGCTGGCCGGAGGCACCACGCGTACGCCCGATTCACGGAAGTCGCGCGGATTGTACGCGGCGTACTTGGCTTCGACCTTGTCGTAGTAGTTGGTGAAGCCGCCTTTCATGAAGGCGTTGTCCTCGATGCGAAAGGACAGCAGCACCGCCTTTTTCAGCCACTGGTTGACGACCCAGTCGTCGCCCTGTTTTTCGGCCACGCGCAGCTGCCCCCGGTCGAGTCGTTCAATCACTTCGCTGACCGCTTCCTTGACGTGAGTTTCCACGTTGCGCGGAGTGATGTCGGCGCGGCGCTCGAAGGCCTGTTCGACGATGTCCTTCAGTTCGGTCATGCTTGCTCCTGGTAAGGATCGGGAGGCCGGGGCCTCGGACGGATGGATGAAAATTCCTTGCCGCATTCAGCGCGTCGCGCGCAGTTCCTCGCAGGCGGCGACCATGCGCCGCGCCGCCTCGATGCAGTCCTCGACCGGCGCGACCAATGCGATGCGCACGCGGCCGGCGCCGGGATCGGCGCCATCGACGACGCGCGACAGATAGCTGCCGGGCAGGATGCGCACATGGCGGCGCTCGAAGAGTGCGCGGGCAAAGACGGCATCGTCACCCGGAGTGCCCGCCCACAGATAGAATCCGGCAGCCGGGCGCTCGACCTCGAGCGCGGGGGCGAGAAGGGGCAGCACCGCCTCGAACTTTTCGCGATACAGGGCGCGATTGTCGCGCACATGCTCTTCGTCGCTCCAGGCCGCCGCGCTTGCCGCCTGCACGTGCAGCGGCATGGCGCAGCCGTGATAGGTG
Source organism: Gammaproteobacteria bacterium (assembly GCA_034002745.1). GTDB lineage: Bacteria > Pseudomonadota > Gammaproteobacteria > SZUA-140 > SZUA-140 > JAITWN01. The sequence continues at coordinate 10,574 of JAVEZY010000004.1, read as the reverse complement.
CGGTAGAGCAGGAAGCGCTCGATGAGCGCCGCATCGCCGGCGACGAAGCCGGAGCGCAGGCCGGGCACGCTCGAGCGCTTCGACAGGCTGTGGAATACCATGCAGCGGCGGAACGCATCGTTGCCCATGGCTGCGGCGGCCTGCAGCAACCCCGGCGGCGGTGCGGCTTCGTCGGTATAGATCTCGGAATAGCATTCGTCGGAGGCGATGACGAAGTCGTGGCGTTCGGCGAGCTCGATCAGTTCGCACAGCCTGTCGAGCCCGATCACCGCGCCACTGGGGTTTCCCGGACTGCACAGATAGAGGAGCTGGCATCGCTGCCACTCGTCCGCTGTGACGTGCTCGAAGTCAGGCAGCCAGCTGCTCGCCTTGCCGGCGGGAACGTAGCGGGGCTCGGCGCCGGCGAGCAGGGCGGCGCCCTCGTAGATCTGATAAAACGGATTCGGCATCAGCACCAGCGGATCGCACGTGCGATCGACGATCGCCTGAGCGAAGGCGAACAGTGCTTCCCGCGTCCCGTTTACCGGCAGTACCTGCCGCTCGGGATCGACTCCGCCGGAAGGCAGTCCGAAGCGTCGCTGCAGCCAGCCGGCGATCGCCTCTCGCAGGGCGTTCTCGCCGCGAGTCGTCGGATAGCGTGACATGCCATGCAGGTGGGAAATGACTTCTTCGGTGACAAACGATGGAGAGGGGTGCTGCGGTTCGCCGATCGCCAGATCGATGCGCGGGTACTCGGATGTTGGACGCGTGCCTTGCAGAAGCTGCGCAAGCTTCTCGAAGGGATAGGCCTGGAGCCGCTCCAGATCGGGATTCATTTATACTCCGCAAACTCGCGCGCCCGACTCATCTTTCGCTGGCCCGGGCGCGCCGGGGTGGAACAGTATAAAGGGAAGAAGCGATGACAACCAAACCGATCGGCGTGCTGCCGGTCTTCTCCCTGCTGCTGGGGGCCTTATTCTGGGGCGTGGTCTGGTATCCGCTGCGCCTTCTGGAGGACCAGGGGCTGTCCGGGCCATGGAGCGCGCTGATCATCTACGGTGCGGCCGTCCTGGTGGGGCTGGCGGTCCTGGCGCTGCGTCGCTCCTCGCCGCGTCCCACCGCTGGCCTGGTGCTGCTGGCGGTCGCCAGCGGCTGGTGCAACGTGTCCTTCATCGTCGCCATGCTCGAGGGCAATGTGGTCCGCGTGCTGCTGCTGTTCTATCTGGCGCCGCTATGGACAGTGCTGCTGGCGCGGCTGATGCTCGGTGAGGTGCTGTCGAAATCCGCAGGTCTTACCATGGCGCTGGCATTCACCGGCGCCATGGTGATGCTGTGGGATCCGGCGACCGGATTGCCGCTGCCGAGCGGCGCCGCGGACTGGCTGGCGCTCAGTTCGGGCATCGCGTTCGCGCTCAGCAACGTGACCGTGCGCTGGCTGCACGAGGTTCCGGTGTGGGACAAGTGCGTGGTGGGCTGGCTGGGCGTGGTGCTCGTCGCGGGCGCCTGGTTGCTCGTTGGCGGAATGGCGCCACCACAGGCGGCCGGGGCGGTGGCAGGCGCCGTCGCGCTGGGCGTGTTCGGCATGGTGTTCATGACCTTCGCCGTGATCTACGGTATGACGCAGATGCCGGCGCATCGCGCCGCGGTGATCCTGTTGTTCGAACTGGTGATCGGCGCCGCGTCCGCCCAGTGGCTGACCGACGAGCATGTCCGGCTCAACGAGTGGGCGGGCGGCGCGCTGATCCTGGTGGCGGCATGGATCGTTGCCAGGGACCAGTTCGTGGATGTGGGCGACGGAAGGGTGATACACCCCTCCTAGCAGGTCGCGGCGCCGCGGTCACATCGCGGTCTGCCAAGCGGGTTCAGCGCCTTATTTTCCATGGATCGACGGCTCGCGCTTCCGGCTGTTTACGCGGTCGCTGGAGTCGGACGCGGCATGCGTAGGATTGCGTATTGAAAGGTGGCCTTCGTCATGGATTCGGGCGTATAATGCGCTCATCGGCAGCGCGCGGCTTCAGGTGAGTTCGGTCGGCCGGCGCAAGCCCTGGAATTTCAAGGGGGGACGGGGGTGGATCCTGGGTCCACCTCACCCGGCCCTCTCCTCCGCGAGGAGGAGAGGGCTTTTTCGTTTCTCCGTATCCGCATTCTCATCGTTCAGGCCACGTCGCTTGATGAACGGTCGACGCTGGTGCTGAATTCTCTCCCCACCGTTTCGAACCGCGGTCTGTCCGTTCGGATGACACGCCCGCCAGGATGGGGGCGGGCGATCGTGCGGCTTTTCCGTTTGAGCCCCCTTGGGCGTTCTGGTACCTTGTCAGCGGACGTGGCGTTTAGCGATGCGCTGCGGCGAACGGCGGCGTCGATGGCCGCTTTTCGTTTTTGGGCACCATCGAATCTACTCAACATCCAGGATTCATGACCAAGTACATTTTCGTCACCGGCGGTGTGGTTTCCTCCCTGGGCAAGGGCATTGCTTCGGCATGTCTGGGCACCATCCTCGAGGCTCGCGGCCTCAAGATCACTCTGATCAAGCTCGACCCCTACATCAATGTCGATCCGGGCACCATGAGCCCGTTTCAGCATGGTGAGGTGTTCGTAACCGATGACGGCGCCGAAACCGATCTCGACCTCGGTCACTACGAGCGCTTCGTGCGTGCGCGCATGACGCGGCGCAACAACTACACCACCGGAAGGATCTACGCCAGCGTCATCGCCAAGGAGCGCCGCGGCGACTATCTGGGCGCCACCGTGCAGGTGATCCCGCATATCACCGACGAGATCAAGGGGTGCATCAAGGCCGGTGCGGAAGGCGCCGATGTGGCGCTGGTGGAGATCGGCGGCACGGTGGGCGACATCGAATCGCTGCCGTTCCTCGAGGCGATCCGCCAGCTCGGCATCGAGCTCGGCCACGACAACACCCTGTACATGCACCTGACGCTGCTGCCATACATTCCGACGGCGGGAGAGCTCAAGACCAAGCCGACCCAGCACTCGGTCAAGGAACTGCGCTCCATCGGCATCCAGCCCGACGTGCTGGTCTGCCGCAGCGACCGCCCCCTGCCGGCGGATGAAAAGCGCAAGATCGCGCTGTTCACCAATGTCGAGGAACGGGCCGTCATCTCGGCGGTGGATGTGGACAGCATCTACAAGATTCCGCTGTTCTTCCATCAGCAGGGCCTGGACACCATCGTCACCGACAAGCTGCGCCTGGATGCGCCGACCGCGGACCTCAGCGCCTGGCGCGATATCGTCGATCGGCTGGAGAATCCCAGCGGAGAGGCCACTGTCGCTCTGGTGGGCAAGTACACCGACCTAACCGAAGCCTACAAGTCGCTGTCCGAAGCGCTGATCCATGCCGGCATCCAGACGGGTACCCGGGTGCGCATCCACTACATCGATGCGGAACAGATCGAGCGCGAAGGCACGGGCATGCTGGAGGGCGCGGACGCCATTCTGGTGCCCGGCGGTTTCGGGGAGCGTGGCATCGAGGGCAAGATCCTGGCAGTCAGGTTCGCGCGCGAGCGCCGGATTCCGTACCTCGGTATCTGCCTCGGCATGCAGGTGGCGGTGATCGAGTACGCCCGTAACTGTGCCGGCCTCGACGGCGCGCACAGCACCGAATTCCGCGCCGATGCGCCGCACCCCGTGATCGCTCTGGTGACCGAATGGACGACTGCCGCGGGCGAGGTCGAGCGCCGTTCCCAGGGCTCGGATCTCGGCGGTACCATGCGCGTTGGTGCGCAGCAGTGTGCGCTCGCCCGCGATTCGCTGACGCGCAAACTGTACGGTGCGGACACCATTTCCGAGCGGCACCGCCACCGCTACGAGGTCAATCCGCGTTACGTGGAAGCGCTCGAAGGGGCGGGGCTGAGCATCGCCGGACGTTCGGTCGACGGGCAACTGGTCGAGGTCGTGGAACTGCCGGATCATCCCTGGTTCGTTGCCTGCCAGTTCCACCCCGAGTTCACCTCGAATCCGCGTGACGGACATCCGCTGTTCTCGGGCTTCATCGCTGCAGCCCGCGCCCAGCGCGCGCGGCAGGAAGCGTCATGAAGCTGTGCGGCTTCAATGTCGGCCTGGACCGGCGGCTGTTTCTGATCGCCGGTCCCTGCGTCATCGAGAGCGCGCAGCTGGCGCTCGATACCGCCGGCGCGCTGCACGAACTCACCTCCAGCCTTGGCATACCGTTCATCTACAAATCGTCGTTCGACAAGGCGAACCGCAGTTCGAGCAAGAGCTTCCGCGGTCCCGGGCTGGACGAGGGGCTCGCCATTCTGGAGCGGGTGCGAAACGAGATCGGCGTGCCGGTGCTTACCGACGTGCACGAGGATACGCCGATAGATGAAGTCGCCGCCGTCGTGGATGTATTGCAGACGCCGGCTTTCCTGTGCCGCCAGACCAACTTCATCCGGTCCGTCGCCGCCGCCGGCCTGCCGGTCAACATCAAGAAGGGACAGTTCCTCGCCCCCTGGGACATGAAGCATGTGGTGGACAAGGCGCGCGAGACCGGCAACTCGCAGATCATGGTATGCGAGCGCGGCGCTTCTTTTGGTTACAACACGCTCGTTTCCGACATGCGCTCCCTGGTGGTGATGCGAGAGACCGGCTGCCCGGTCGTGTTCGATGCCACCCATTCGGTGCAGCAGCCGGGCGGAAGAGGGACATCTTCCGGCGGGCAACGTGAGTTCGTTCCGGTGCTTGCGCGCGCAGCCGTTGCCAGTGGCATTTCCGGCCTGTTCATGGAAACCCATCCCGATCCCGAGCGCGCGCTCAGCGATGGCCCCAATGCCTGGCCGCTCGACCGCATGGCGGAATTGCTCGAAACCCTGATAGAGCTCGACGGCGTCGTGAAACGACGCGGTTTCAGCGAGGATCTGTCGGGGGTCTGAGGAACGGAGAAAAAAACGGAAAGATGAATGGGGAATGCGATCCGGGTGGCAGCAGACCAGTCCACATATCCTCTTTTTCTCCTTTTTCTCTGTCCTTTTTCCTCTGCCTTACCCGCCTTCCCTACGTAATCCACCGGACGTGTGCGATCGATCGATCAGGCTATAATCGCCCGTCGATTCGCTCTGCACTGGATGTTCCAGGATGGATCCTCCTTTATCGATGCCCGCGGCGGGCACTGCAGGGCCGAGTGCACTGGAGGACCGTCATGTACACGCTTCATTTCGCCGACCGGGAACCGGTCTGATGTCGGCCGTTCCCGGTACCACCAGGCAATCCGCCGTGCCGGCGGAAGCCATAGATCTGTTGCCTGTCGCTGCATACGTCTCCGATCGGGACGGCAACATTCTGCGGTTCAACGAGGCTGCGATGAGCCTGTGGGGCCGTCGCCCGCGCCCTGGCGAGCACCAGGAAACGTTCTGCGGCGCATTCCGTCTTTTTCGCGCCGATGGAAGCCCCATGGCGCCGCGCGATACGCCGATGGCGCGGATGCTGCGCGACGGGCAACCCTTGCGCAACGCCGAAATGTGGATCGAGCGGCCGAATGGACGCCGGGTCTTCAGCGTCGTCAACATCGACCCCGTGCGCAGCGCGCGCGGCCAGCTGACCGGTGCCATCAGCTGCTTCCAGGACATCACGGGACGCAAGGAGGCGGAGGATGCGCTCAGGCGCCATCGCACGATGCTCCGTGCACAGGAACGCCACTTTCGCTCGATGCTCGAGGCCCTGCCGCTCGCGCTTTACACCACCGACGCGGATGGACGGATCACGTTCTTCAACGAGGCTGCGGTACGCCTGTGGGGTGTGCGCCCGGCACTCGGCAGTCGGGATTGCAGCGGCAGTTGGCGCCTGTGCTGGCCCGATGGACGCGAGATGGACCGTGATGAAACGCCGCTGGCCGTGAGCCTGCGCGAAGGGCGGCGCGTCACCGGGACCGAGACGGTGATCGAGCGTCCTGACGGTCGCCGAGTGCCTTGCACCCCCTATCCGATGCTGCTGCGCAACGACTTCGGCGAAGTGATGGGCGCGGTGAATGTCCTGGTCGATATCACCCACCGCAAGCAATCCGAGGAGCGCCTGCATCTGCTGATCAACGAGCTCAATCACCGGGTCAAGAATGCGCTGGCGACGGTGCAGTCGATTGCCGCGCTCACCATGCGTGACGGCGAGTGCGACACACACTACGAGCTGTTCGAGGCCCGCCTCGGGGCGCTCAGTCGGGCACACGAGTTGCTCGCGCGGCACAACTGGGCGGGCGCGACGCTGGGATCGCTGCTGTCCCAGGAACTGGCGCCCTATCGCGAGGCGGGCAGGCCACGTTTTCGGGTGCGCGGCACCGAGGTTCCGCTCGGCGCGCCGGCGGCGCTCGCCCTCGCCATGATCTTCCATGAACTGGCGACCAACGCGGCCAAATACGGCGCCCTGTCCAACAGCGATGGTCTGGTCGAGGTGATCTGGGAGATCCAGTCGCGGGAGGGTGTGAATTGGCTCGCGATGGACTGGATAGAGCGCGATGGTCCGCGCGTCAGTCCGCCCGCGCGCCGCGGTTTCGGTTCGCGCCTCATCGAGCGCAACGTGACAGGACAGCTCGGTGGGCGGCTGGTCTACGAGCATCCTGCCGAGGGCGTGCGCTGTCGTCTGGAGTTGCCGCTGAGGGTCGAGGCCCCGGCGGTTTCGTGAAGGTGGACACCGGACTGCAACTCACCGGGGTTCGCGTAATGCTCGTCGAGGACGAGGGTGCGATCTCCCTGCTGCTGGAGACCCTCCTCGAATCCCTGGGCTGCCGGGTCGTCGGGCCCGCATCCTCCCTGTCTCAAGCGGACAAGCTCGCGGCCGAGGCCGAAATCGACGTCGCTCTGCTCGATGTCAACGTCGGCGGTGAGCGGATCTATCCGGTCGCCGAGCACCTCGCCGCGCGACGTGTGCCCATCGTATTCTCCACCGGATACGGTACCGATGGACTCGACCGGCGCTGGCACTCGACGCCGGTGCTGGTGAAGCCGTTTTCCGCCAGACAACTGGAAACGGCGCTGCGCCGGGTGCTCAAGGGGAGCTGATACGCTGGTTCCAGCGCCTGACGCCGTTTAATGTTGCGCCGGAAAAGCGTAAACTGTGCGCCGGCGGGTGCGTGGCGCCACACCAGCACCGTCGGCCAGTCCATAGCACCCCCCTAGCAGTGGCAGACAGGAACAAGAATGACCAAGATTGTTGACATCATCGCGCGCGAGGTGCTTGATTCGCGCGGCAATCCCACCGTGGAAGCAGAAGTGCTGGTCGAAGGCGGAGCGCGCGGGCGCGCTGCCGTGCCCTCCGGGGCCTCGACCGGAGCCCGTGAGGCCATCGAATTGCGCGACGGCGATGCCCGCCGCTATGGCGGCAAGGGCGTGACGCGCGCCGTCGGCCACGTGCGCGGCGAAATCCGCCAGGCGCTGATCGGAATGGACGCGCGCGATCAGGAGTCCGTCGACCGGCGCATGATCGAACTGGATGGCACTGCCAACAAGTCGCGGCTCGGCGCCAATGCCATTCTGGCTGTGTCGCTGGCCTGCGCGCGCGCCGCTGCCGATGCCGCCAGACTTCCCTTGTTCCGCTATCTCGGCGGCGATGACGCGCATGTGATGCCGGTGCCGATGATGAACGTGATCAACGGCGGCGCGCATGCGGCGAACAACCTCGACATGCAGGAATTCATGATCATGCCGGTCGGCGCCTCCAGCCTGGCCGAAGCGGTGCGCTGCGGCGCGGAGATCTTTCATGCGCTCAAGCGCGTGTTCGAGGCCCGCGGCATGATCACGGCGGTCGGTGACGAGGGTGGTTTCGCGCCGGATCTGGAATCCAACCGGGCTGCGCTCGATGCCATTCTGGAAGCAGTGGAGAAGGCTGGCTACCGGGCCGGCGAGGATGTCTACATCGGCCTCGATCCGGCGAGTTCGGAGTTCCACAGCGATGACCGCTATCACCTCGAGTCCGAAGGACGCTCGCTGAGCGCCGCGGAGTTCGTCGACTACTTCGCCGACTGGGTCGATCACTATCCCATCCTCTCCATCGAGGATGGCATGGCCGAAGCGGACTGGGATGGCTGGAAGCTGCTGACCGATCGCATCGGCAAGAAGGTGCAGCTGGTCGGCGACGATCTGTTCGTCACCAACACCGGGATCCTGCGTGAAGGCATCGATCGCCGCATCGGCAACGCCATTCTGATCAAGGTCAATCAGATCGGGACGCTGACCGAATCGCTGGAGGCGATCCGCATGGCCAAGCAGGCCGGCTATGGCGTGGTCATCTCCCACCGCTCCGGCGAAACCGAGGATACCTTCATCGCCGATCTGGCCGTGGCCACCAACGCCGGGCAGATCAAGACCGGATCGCTGTCGCGCTCGGATCGGGTGGCGAAGTACAATCGCCTGATGCGGATCGCGGAGATGCTGGGTGAGAAGAAGGCGGTCTATGCCGGCCGGAGCGCATTTCCGGTGCTGACGCGCCACTGAGGCCCGGGCGTGATCGCCGGCGCCCTGCGCGGACAGAAGACGAAGAACAGGAAGCGGCGCCGCAGCGGGCGACCGGTCCGGGCTTCGCTGTTCGCGCGCTGGTCCGATGCGCTGAACGGCCTGGGGCTGCGCGGCGGCATCGCGCTGCTGTCGCTATTGCTGATTCTGTTGCAGGTCAGGTTGTGGGCGGGCGATGGCGGTGTGCGCGAGCTGTGGCGGCTCGGCCATCAGATCGAAGCCCAGCGCATCGAGAACGGGGCGCTGCGCGAACGCAACGAAGCGTTGAATGCCGAGGTCCTCGATCTCAAGGAAGGCGCGGCGGCGATCGAGGAGCGCGCACGCCGCGAACTGAGCATGATTCGCCGCGACGAAACCTTCTTTCAGTCCGTAGAACGCTGATCCACTTCTCAGACAGATGACAGAACGCACGCGCAGCCCGCACGCGCCGAAGGAAGCGTGCTGGGCGGTCATTCCCGCGGCGGGCGGCGGCACACGCATGGCTGCCGACCGGCCGAAGCAATACCTTCCCCTGGGCGGCAAGACCGTCATTCGCCACGTGCTCGAGCGTTTCGGGCGCCATCCACTGATCGGCGGCATCGTGGTCGCGCTCGCGGAACAGGATGCGTACTGGGAACACCAGTCCGCGCCTCGCGGCAAGCCCCTGATCACGGTCACTGGCGGCGCGGAGCGCTGCCACTCCGTACTCAACGCGTTGCGCCGGCTCGCCATCGAGGCAGGTTCCGAGGACTGGGTCCTGGTGCATGATGCTGCGCGCCCCTGCCTGCGCAGCCGTGACCTCGACCGCCTCATCGCCGGGGTGAAGGATCATCCGGCCGGCGGGCTGCTCGGCGTCGCGGTCGCCGATACGCTCAAGCGTGTCGATGAAGAGGGCGTCGTGTGTGACACCCTGGATCGGCGCGGAGTGTGGCGCGCGCTGACGCCGCAGATGTTCCGTCTCGGCCTGTTGACCGAGGCGCTGGAAGCGGCGATTGCGGACGGGGTCGTGGTCACCGACGAGGCGGCGGCCATGGAACGTGCCGGGCATCGCCCACGCATGATCGCTGGCTCCGCCGACAACATAAAGATCACGATGCCGGGCGATCTCGCCTTCGCGGAGATGCTGCTCGCGAGCCGCAACGAGCACGGAGACTACTGATATGCGAATCGGATGCGGCTTCGATGCCCATCGCTTCGGCGCGGAGCGCCCACTGGTGCTGGGCGGCGTGATCGTTCCGGATGCCCCCGGCATGATTGCGCACTCCGACGGTGACGTGCTCATCCATGCGCTGTGCGACGCACTGCTCGGTGCGCTCGGACTTGGCGATATCGGCGGGATGTTTCCCGACAGCGACCAGGCCTACGCCGGCATCGACAGCAGGATCCTGCTGCGTCGGGTGATGGAACGGGTACGCGCGGGCGGCTACGGCATCGGCAATGTGGATGCCACCATCATCGCCCAGCGTCCGCGTCTGTCCGCGCACATTCCCGCCATGGTCGCCTGCCTGGCGCAGGACATGGACACCGAAACGAACCGCATCAACCTCAAGGCGACGACCACCGAAGGCATGGGTTTCACCGGGCGCGGCGAAGGCATCGCGGTGAATGCGGTGGTCTTGCTGACCAGACAGGCCTAGCTGCGCGGCAGGCGACAAGTCAGGCCGTTCTTTCTTCACTCATCCCGGACAAGCCTCTTCCCGGCCCCTGTTTCGGCAGTATCTGGACGATTACTCCGTACCCGGTATAGTGGATCGCATGGATATGTGATCGGACCGGGCCCGGATGACATGCGGTATCTCGCGCTGGTAACGGATTACGACGGCACGCTGGCTGCAGACGATCGCGTGTTTCCCGAGGCGATGGACGCGCTGCGGCGGGTCAGGTCTTCGGGCAGGCGCAGCATCCTGATTACCGGGCGGTGTCTCGATGATCTGTTCAAAGTCTGCGACTGCGCCTCTCTGTTCGATCTCATCGTGGCCGAGAACGGCGCCATCCTCTTCGATCCGGTCAGCCGCGAGGAAATCCGGCTCGCGAATCCTCCGCCCAAGCTGCTGCTCCGCGGTCTGCGTGCGCGCGGCATCGAACCGCTCGAAGTAGGGCAGGTAGTCATCGCCATGCATGCGCCGCATCGCCAGGCGGCGCAGGACGTGGTCTGGGAGCTCG
>JAVEZY010000003.1:126583-143545 GCA_034002745.1 Gammaproteobacteria bacterium | reverse complement strand
GCCCTCTCACGGCGGGAACAGGGGTTCGATTCCCCTAGAGAGCGCCATCTCAGCCGTCGGCATGGCATTCGCCATCTTCCACCGGATGTGTCTCCCGCCTTCGCGACCGATGACTTGGAAAGAGCGACAACCGAAGCTCCGGGATCCGGAACAGGCGTCCGGAGAAATGACCCAACACCCTGATTCTTGATCATATTTCCATCATCCGGTTTCGGTCGACGTCTCGAATCGAACCGCGATGATGGCCGGCTTGCGGGGGCGACAGATCCTCGGCCTGGTCGCTCACGGCCTCATCTCATCCTGGCTGCCAGGCGGCGGCGCCTGGGTTTCCGGACCCTGGTCCGAGCCCACTGGCACGTCGATTCGTCCCACGCTTTCTTCGAGGGCTTCCTGGCGCGGCGGATAGGCTACCGCTTCCGCCGGACGTCTTTCCGCGGCCGGTGTGCGTTCGCTTGCCTCCATTTTGGGACCCGATTCCCTGCGCCCGGCCTCCGCTCCCGACTGTCGTTCGCGAGCGCGCCGCTCGTTCTTTCCACTGCGGGTCTCATGCTCCATCCCGCTCTGCACATCCTCGAGCATGGCGTCGCGCATTCCTCCGAGCCGCTGATCCTCCGCCCTCGTGGGCGGGAGCAGGGCCGCCATGACGGCACCCAACGTCAAGCCGGCGCCGGCGACGATCAGAGGATGCTCATGCGAGAAAATCCGCACGCGCTGCACTGATTCCTGCGAGCGTTCCGCCGCGGCGCCTCGCCACTGCTGCATGCGCGAGCGCGCCGCGTAAGCACCGCTGCGACCCTGCTCCATCCACTCGCGGGCGCTGCTGCGCAAACGATCCGCGCCTTCGGCACCCGCTTCCTTCAATCGACGGACCGACCGGCGCCCGTCCCCGCCGCCACTTGGCGGATATCGTTCCGCCAGCGCGGTCCATGCCATGCCCAGCACGCTGACCGTAACCGGCAGCGGATTGCGCACCACCGACTCCCTGAGATTCCGGCCAAACCGGGCACCGCTCCCATGGCGCAGACTGTCGAGCGCCGAGTCCGCGATCCCTTCCACCGATATGCGTCGCTGCAATCGCGTCAGGGTGTCATCGAATGCCGCCCGACTGGCTTCGACATAACGTTCCGCTTCGTAGACATCGGCATCGTCCGGCGCCCTCAGGTTCTCGTGATCGGCCCTCATCGCAGGTGCCCTCCAACGATGCGCGCATCCTCTCGCAGTGATTCGACACTGGCGCGCGGGGCGAGATTGTCCGCGCGCAGCTTCTTCCTTCCCATGGCGAAGAAGACGAACGCCACGATGGCGGCAAGCGCCCCGACGATGAGCGCCGCCAGCCATCCTTCCATCACCTCGGCCAGCCCCAGCGTCGCCGCCGCGAGCAGAACGATGAGCGCGGCGTTGCCGAGTATCGCCGCGAGCACCAGGGAGGTCGCTCCCGCACCCGCCTGCGACACTTTCTCCGACAGCTCGGCCTTCACCAGCTGCATCTCGTTCTGCATCAGGGTCACGCCATGACGCAGGAGATCCGACACCATCTCCTTCACGCCGGCTCCGTCCGCGCGCTCGATGCGCCGCGATTCCTCTTCCATCAATCGGCTCATGGCTCGCTCCCGAAGTCACGCATACCGGCTTCCATGCCGATGTTCTGATCGACGCGCTCGTACTCCGCGCCCCACTCTCCCGGACTCTGCACATCGGACGCATCCGCCCGCTCGCCGGAACTGCGCATGAATCGCGACAGCAGGAAGCCGACGCCGAGCGCGCCGCCGAACACCAGGGTCGGGTTGCGCCGCGCCGCATCGTCGAGCATGGACAGCAGATGGCGAGGATCCTCATGCTCGAGCCGCTTCATCCACTCGTCGATGTCGTCGGCGGCGCCGACGACATAGCCCGCCAGCCCGCCAGCGACCTCACGTCGCTGCAGATTCTCGCCCGTTTCGCGCAGCGCTGCGGCGAACTCGTGTCCCTGTCCGGCCACCATGCGCCCCTGCTCGGAGAGCAGGGACACGAACCTGCGTTCCGCATCCTCGCGCATGCGTCCGACGCCTGCGCCAACCTCGCGGGCAGGCTGTCTCACCGCGCTGGCGGCGTCCTGTGACCGGTCCTTCACGGATTCCTTCCTCGAGCCGCTGTCCGCGGCCGCATGATCCGCGGCCGCCGAAATTTCATTCAGCGTGGCATCGTCCACCAGGTCACGCGCCCGGGGGAAAACCCCTTCCTCCTCGTCGGCCACATGGCGGCCGAGACTGGAGGCAAGAGCCTCCACCGCTTCACGCCACTGCTCGCCGCAGGGCTGCGCGGCCGCGATGCGTGCGCACAGCGCCTTGATCCGCGTGTGCTCGCTCAGCAGGCCACCGATCTCCATCGGCATATGCGCTCGTTCGCGCAGCACCGGATAGAGCAGATCCGTCTCGACCTGCTCATGCGCGCGCAATTCATCCTGCAGACGCGAGAAGCCGTCGCGACACCGGCTGGGATCATGCGAGGAGCGGAGTTCATCGAGCAGGTCCACGGCGCGCCGATGATGGCTCCTTGCGTGCTCGAAGATGTCCATGGACTCCCTCCTTTGCAGGATGACGCTCGCATTGGAGTTCCATGCTCGCGCCATTGCCCGGATCGAACATTGTGAATCGTCAATCGAGTGTGGCGCCGGCGCGTCGCCGGCCAACGACGTCAGACGAGGCGGCGCATCAACACCAGGCTGACCGCCAGCAGTAACAGCGTCGGCGCGAAACCGACCAGCATGGCATTCAGGCCGAAGGCGAGACCGAACTCCGCCGCCGCCTGATTGAGGAGATAGAAGCCGAGTCCGGTGAGCACACCGACCAGCATGCGCTGGCCGATGCCTACCGAGCGCAGGGGGCCAAAGACGAATGGCAGCGCCGCAAACACCATCACGCCGCTTGCCAGCGGCAGCATCACCTTGGTCCAGAACTCGATCTCGTAGCGAGAGGTCTCCAGTGAATTGTCGCGCAGGTACCCCATGTAGCGGTGCAACCCGACGATGGACAGGCTCTCCGGCTGCACCGCGACCAGATCCAGCAGCTCGGGATCCAGTCGCAGCGCCCATTCGGTCCGCTTCTCGCGGACACGTTCCACGCCCCCCGGCCCGATGACGCTGCTGGACACATCATGCAGCACCCAGCGGCCCTCCTCGTGCGTCGCGCTCTTCGCCCGCATCATGCGCTGCAGGGCGCGATCACCATCGAACTCGTAGATGACAATGGCGGAGAGAGTCGGCCCGGGCTCGACCGCGCGCACGTTGACGAAGGCATCTCCTTCACGGGTCCAGAACCCGGACTGGGTGCGCAGCGCGCTCGAACCCGACAGTGCCGTCGCCCGCGCGTTGGCCGCGTAGTCTTCGGCGGTGGCAACGACTCCCTCGCCCAGCCAGACGGCGAACAGCACCAGCAGGATTCCCGCCTTGACCGCGGCCCAGGCGATGCGTCCCACCGAGACGCCGCAGGCCCGCATCGCGGTGAGCTCATTGTTGCTGGCGAGCAGACCGAGACCGATGAGACTGCCGAGCAGCGCCGCCAGGGGCATCAGCTCATAGGCGAGGCGCGGCACGCTGAACAGAACGTACTTGAACGCCATCCACGCCGTGTACTCGCCTTGTCCGATGCGGTCGAACTCGGAGACGAATTCGATGAACACGAACAGCGCGAGCAACACCGCCAGGACCAGCAGCGTGCCGCCGATGACCGTCTTGCCGATGAGCGCATCCAGGAGCTTCACGTTCGCACGCCCCCCCATATCCGCATGCGCGAAAGGGCCCATGCGGCGCCATACTGCCGCGCGAACAGCAGCCAGGCTCCGGCGAGCATGAGGAGATGAACCCACCACATGCCGATCACTCCCGGAACGGCGCCACGCGCGGTCCAGGAGTTCGCCATGCCAAGCAGATTGTTGTAGAGCAGGTAGACGAGCACGGCGACGAACAGCTTGGCATACCTGCCCTGGCGCGGATTGGTGCGGCTGAGCGGCACGGCGAGAAGCGCCAGGACCAGCACCGAAAGCGGCATTGATATCCGCCACTGCAGCTCTGCCACGTCCGCGGCATCGGCGAAGCCCAGCGCGGCCGTGGGGCGCGCCTTCTGCTTGCGCTGTGCGGGCCGGATCTCCGGCCGCTCCATGCGCACGCTGTGCTCGCGAAAGGATACGATGCGGAATTCGGCGTTCCCGGGACGCCCTTCGTAGCGATAGCCGTTCTCGAACACCATGTAGCGCTCGCCCTTGGAATCCTCGCTGGCGGAGGCGCGCTCGGCGGAAAGCACCAGCTCCTCTCCCCCGTTCCGGCGCTGACGCACGAACACCTCGTGCATGATCTCACCGTCCCGCGACAGGCTGCGGAAGTAGAACACGCCCTGCGAGCCGCTGAAGCGGACGAAGCGCCCGGGCGCCGCGCTCGCGATCTCCGCGCGAGACTGCTGTTCGTCGCGCATCTGATAGCTGCGCTCCTCGGCCCAGGGACCGAGCCAGAACGATATCCCTGCCACCACGGCCGCCACGCCGGCCGCAAGCATCAGCACGGGACGATAGATCCGCCGCGTGGACACACCGGCGGCCGTCAGCGCCGTCATCTCGCTGTCCTTGTACAGGCGGCTGAAGGCAAGCAGCACCGCCATGAACAGCGCGAGCGGGAGAATGATCACCATGGCGCCGAGCGTTTTCAGCGCGACCACCGCGAGCAGCGCACCGCCATCGACTGCGCCGCCACTGAGCTCCGCCATGTAGCGGATGAAGCGATTGCTGATGAAGATCACCAGCAGTACCGCGATTACGGCCAGCAGGGTAAACAGGATTTCGCGGATGATGTAACGATCGATGATCACGAAAGGCCGCGCTCCGGCGGTGGATGGCAAAGACCGGGCTTTACGGTACACTTCCCGGAAATGTCCGCCCCGCGTCGCCAGCGCGGTCGCGACGTTCCCGAATCCTCTTTCTCGCGTGGAGCCACTATGGAATTCACCGTCAAAAATGCCCCTGTCGCCGGGCAACGATCCGCCTGCATCGTCGTCGCCGTCAGCGGGGCGCGCCGGCCGGGCGACTCCGCCGCCGCGCTCGACAAGGCCGCAGGCGGCACCATTGTAAACGTTTTGAAGCGTGGCGACATGAAGCCGGGCGCGGGCAACACGCTGTGGCTCTATGACGTGAAGGGTGTGGCATGTGAGCGCATCCTGCTGGTGGACTGCGGCGAGGACAAGGAACTCGCGGATACCGCGTTTCGCAAGGTGGTGCGTGGCATGGCCACCGCCCTGCGCGGCGCGGCGGTGAAGGACGCGCTGTGCTGCCTGGCCGAGATTCCGGTGCGTGATCGAGACACCGCCTGGAAGGTGCGCCAGATCGTCGAAGCCACCGCCGACACCCTCTATCGTTTCGAGCATGGCCCGGACAAGAAGGAAACGCGGGGTCGGCTGAACCGCCTGCATATCAACGTCAACGACGCCGCCGATGTGCGTCCCGCGCGCGAGGCCGTGCGCGTGGGCAAGGCGGTCAATACCGGCGTGGAGCTGGCAAAGAACCTCGGCAACCTGCCGCCGAACGTCTGCACCCCGTCCCACCTGGCAAGCGAAGCCCGCCGGATCGCCGCCGGCGATGAGCGTCTGCGGGTGAAGGTCCTGCAGGAGAAGGACATGGCGCGGCTCAAGATGGGCGCCCTGCTCGCGGTCGCGCGCGGCAGCCGCCAGCCGCCGCAGCTGATCGAGCTCGCCTGGAACGGAGGTCGGCGCAATGCTGCGCCGCTGGTCCTGGTCGGCAAGGGCATCACTTTCGACTCCGGCGGCATCTCCATCAAGCCCGCCGCGGCGATGGACGAGATGAAGTACGACATGTGCGGCGCGGCTTCGGTCCTGGGCGCGATCGCCGCTATCGCGCAGCTCAAACTGCCGATCAATGTCGTCGCACTGGTGCCGACCTGCGAAAACCTGCCTGACGGCAACGCCACCAAGCCGGGAGACGTGGTGACGACGCTCTCCGGCAAGACCGTTGAGATCCTGAACACCGACGCCGAAGGCCGCCTGATCCTGTGCGATACGCTGACCTACGGCGAGCGCTTCAAGCCCGCGGCGGTGGTCGACGTCGCCACCCTGACCGGCGCCTGCGTGATCGCGCTCGGCAAGCATGCCGCGGGCCTGCTCGGCAACGATGCCGATCTGGTCGGCGAACTGCGTCAGGCGGGCGAGGACACCGGCGACCGGGCCTGGGAACTGCCGCTGTGGGATGACTATCAGGAGCAGCTCAAGAGCAATTTCGCCGACATGTCGAACGTCGGCGGACGCGAGGCCGGCACCATCACCGCAGCCTGCTTCCTGGCGCGCTTCGCGGAGAAGTACCCCTGGGCCCACCTCGATATCGCCGGCGTTGCCTGGCGCTCCGGCAACGCCAAGGGCGCGACCGGACGACCGGTGCCGCTGCTGGTGGAGTTCCTGATGAAGCGCGGCAAGAGGCACTGAGGTCGGAAGATCAGGGGACTGTCCCCGAATTCACCCCCTGAATCACCGTCCATGCGCGTAGATTTCTACATCCTCGAAGACACCGCCGGCGATCGCGAACTCCTGTCCTGCCGCATTGCGGAAAAGGCGTACAAGAGCGAGCTCCGTGTGTTCGTGCTCGCGTCCGACCGGACGCAGGCAACGCGCCTCGATGAGCTGTTGTGGACCTTCCGCGACGGCAGCTTCGTGCCCCACGCCCTGAATGACGCTGAGGTGAACCGCGAAGAAAACCCGGTGCTCATCGGCACCGACGGCCAGCCGGTGCCGCCGGCAGACGTGATGATCAACCTCACCGATGCCGTCCCCGCATGCTGTCGCCAGTTCGAGCGCGTGGTCGAAATCGTCGCGGCCAGCGAGGACAGCCGCCGCCTGGGCCGCGAGCGCTTCCGCCGCTACCGCGAACTCGGCCTCGACCCGCAGTCCCACCGCATCAGCTGAACCACTGGGATTCGAACGTCAGCCGGGGATTTGGATCGGAATCAATGATCGCTGAATACGGTGCTGGCGGCTTCCTGACCGATGATGTCACGACCAATCTGATGCGCCTTTTCGAATTCGACCACCAAGTGACCACACAGCAGTATGGCAGGCGAGATCATCAGCCTGAGAAGCTCATCGAGATTCTGGTCGGCATGCAATCGCTTGCGTCTGAAGCGCCGACGGGCCTGGAACGAGCTCAGCAGTATGAATGGATACAGGAACGGGAACAGCAGCAGCGCCGTATAGTTCACCCTCGTTGGATGAATCTTCGAGATCCTGAAACCGTTGATGAGAGCGAACAGCCTCAGCCGCGCAATGCCGATCAGGTTGACATGGCCGTAGTAGATGTCCCCACTCTCCTTCGAATGCCAGATACTGTCGAATTCATTGGGCGGCATCATTTTGCTGTAGAGCTCACTCTCGGTGAGCAGATATGACAGCTTCGCTCTCAGATTCGAATGGTTCGGCGTCGTAACCAGAAGTCTGCCGCCATTCTTCACGATCCGACCGAATTCGGAGAACATGGCGATCTGGTTGGGAACATGTTCGACGCCTTCCTGGCATATGAGGTAATCAACTGATCCGTCAGGCAAATCTATCCGCTCAGAAAGGTCCGCCCTGATGCACTCGATAGTTTCGTCGCGAAAGAACTCCGGAAACAGATCCATGGCGATGACCCTGGCCCCGAGCCGCCGCAGCTGGGACGCGGTAGCGCCATGACCGGCCGGAAAATCCAGGACCACCCGATCCTGCAACAAATCTTTCTGCTGCTCCAGAAGCCTCTCGACGTAAAATCCGATAACCTTGGTCCCGAACCAGAACATGTGCGACCCTTTTGCGTTCTGCAAGTCCATGCATGAAGTCAGGTTTGCCGGTATTCTGCCCTAATCAGGACAGCCGGTCATCCGCTGCCGCCGCAGCATCGCCGACAAAATTGGCCCGGCCGATCCGGACTTGCGAGAAGGACAGCTTTTCACTCTAAAACCTCGATCTGGAACTTACTGGCATTACACATGGACAAGAGCTACGAACCCCACAACATAGAGCGTCGCTGGTACGAGACCTGGGAGCGGAATGGCCATTTCCGCCCGTCAGGCGAAGGCCAGCCCTACGCGATCATGATTCCGCCGCCGAACGTCACCGGCACCTTGCACATGGGGCATGCTTTCCAGGACACGCTGATGGACGCGCTGATCCGTTACCACCGCATGGCGGGCTGCAACACGCTGTGGCAGGCCGGCACCGACCACGCGGGCATCGCGACGCAAATGGTGGTGGAACGCCAGCTCGCGGCTCGCGGCATCTCGCGTCACGACCTGGGACGCGAAGGTTTCGTCGAAGAGATCTGGAAGTGGAAGGCGGAGTCGGGCGGCGCCATCACCCGCCAGCTCCGGCGCATGGGCGCCTCGCTCGACTGGTCGCGCGAGCGCTTCACCATGGACGAGGGACTCTCCCAGGCCGTTCGCGAAGTATTCGTGCGTCTGCACGAGGAAGGCCTGATCTATCGCGGCAAGCGTCTGGTCAACTGGGATCCGGTGCTGCATACCGCGCTCTCCGACCTGGAAGTGATTTCGACCGAGGAAGAAGGATCGCTGTGGCACATCCGCTATCCCCTGAGCGATGGATCGGGCCATCTGGTGGTTGCCACCACGCGTCCCGAAACCCTGCTCGGTGATGCCGCGGTCGCGGTGCATCCCGGCGACGAGCGCTATGGTCATCTGATCGGACAGCGGCTCGAATTGCCGCTCACCGGCCGCAGCATCCCGGTAATCTCGGACGACTACGTCGATCCGGAGTTCGGCAGCGGCTGCGTGAAGATCACCCCGGCGCACGACTTCAACGACTATGGCGTGTGGCTGCGTCATCGCGATGACAGCGAGATCGCAGCGCTGCCGCGCGGCGGCCTGATCAACATCTTCACCCCGGACGCAAAGCTCCTCGACGGCATCGCCAGCGGAGCCGCTGGCGCGGGCGACGACGATCGGGGACACGAGCTCATTCCCGAACGCTTCCGCGGGCTCGATCGCTACGAGGCGCGCAAGCGCATCGTGGCCGAACTGGAACAGCAGGGCCTGCTCGAGAAGACGCAGCCGCACCGGCTGATGGTCCCGCGCGGCGACCGCTCCAATGCCGTGGTCGAACCCTATCTGACCGACCAGTGGTACGTGCGCGTGGCGCCGCTCGCGGAGCCGGCCATCGCCGCGGTCGAGAGCGGCGCCGTCCGCTTCGTTCCGGAAAACTGGGCCAGGACCTACTTCGAGTGGATGCGCAACATCGAGGACTGGTGCATCAGCCGCCAGATCTGGTGGGGCCACCGCATTCCGGCCTGGTACGATGATCGCGGCAACGTCTATGTGGCCCGCTCCGAGGAAGAAGTGCGTGCACGCCACGGGCTGGCACCGGATGTCGCGCTGCGCCAGGACGAGGACGTGCTCGACACCTGGTTCTCTTCGGCCCTGTGGCCGTTCTCCACTCAAGGCTGGCCCGAGCAGACGCCCGAACTGAAGACCTTCTATCCGGGCAGCGTGCTGGTCACCGGCTTCGACATCATCTTCTTCTGGGTCGCCCGCATGATCATGATGGGCCTGAAGTTCACCGGAGAAGTGCCGTTCCGCGAAGTCTACATCCACGGCCTGGTGCGCGACGCGCACGGGCAGAAGATGTCGAAGTCCAAGGGCAATGTGCTCGATCCGCTCGACCTCATCGACGGCATTACGCTCGACGCCCTGGTCGAGAAGCGCACCCGCGGCCTGATGCAGCCGCAGATGGCGAAGCAGATCGAAGCCGCGACGCGCAAGGAATATCCGGACGGCATCCCCGCCTTCGGCACCGATGCGCTGCGCTTCACCTTCGCCGCCCTGGCCTCCACCGGGCGCGACATCAAGTTCGACCTCAACCGCATCCAGGGCTACCGCAACTTCTGCAACAAGCTGTGGAACGCCGCACGCTATGTGCTGATGAATACCGAAGGCCAGGACACCGGCCTGGATGCCAGCCAGCCGGTCGAACTCGGCGTCGCCGAGCGCTGGATCCGTTCGCGCCTGCAGACCGTGATCGCGCAGGCGCGCGAGGACCTGGAACGTTACCGTTTCGACCTGATGGCGCAGTCGATCTACGACTTCGTATGGAATGAGTATTGCGACTGGTACCTGGAGCTGTCCAAGCCGGTGCTAACCGGCGACAGCAGCGCCGCCCTGCAGCGCGGCACGCGGCGCACGCTGATCGAAGTGCTGGAGACCGTGTTGCGGCTGATCCATCCCGTGATCCCCTTCATCACCGAAGAGATCTGGCAGCGCGTCGCGCCGCTCGCGGGCCGCGAAGGCGACACCATCATGCTCCAGCCATATCCGGCCGCCGACATCGCTCTGCTCGACGAGCAGGCGGTGACCGAAGCCGGCTGGATCATGGAGTTCGTGATGGGCATCCGCAAGATCCGCAGCGGCATGGACGTGCCGCCCTCCAAGGCGCTACCGTTGCTGCTGCAGCACGGCACGGAAGCGGATCGATCACGCGCCGCGACCCACCGCAACCTTCTGCTGCGCCTCGCACGGCTGGACGACATACGCTGGCTGGACGCCGGCGAACAGGCCCCCGAATCCGCCACCGCCCTGCTCGGCGAAATGAAACTGCTGATCCCGCTCGCCGGGCTCATCGACAAGGATGCAGAACTCGCGCGACTCGGCAAGGAACTCGCCCGCCTCGCCGGCGATATCGAACGCAGCGAAACCCGACTGGCCAACCAGAACTACGTCGAGCGCGCCCCCGCGCACGTCGTCGAGAAGGAACGCGAACGGCTGACCGAGATTCGGGCATCGCATCGGACGCTGGAAGAGCAGCTGGCGAAAATCCAGGCGATATAGCGTCGTCGGACTGCGAGGGGGACGCTCCCCTCGCAGTCCTATTCGTCGGCAGCGAAGAAGTGGTAATCGGCAGTATAGGGAATGCGCGCCCGCGCTCCGGCTTCGGCAGGCGAGCACGACGGCCCCGGCGCGACGCCACCCGCGGTATTCACCCGCTGTATGCTGGTAATCCTGCTGAATGAGCCTTCCGCGCCGACCGATACCACATCGAGCAGCAACCAGGGGATCGCGCCTGCGGCCGGCGCAGGGACGCTCGCCTTTACCCGCCCCGCCACCTTGCTGCCATCGACGGCTTCCCAGCGCGGACCGGCGTAGTGCAACCCGATCCTGTTGCCGTGCGCACCGAACAGGGCGGCCTCCGGCGCGACGAACGCCCACTCGTACCCTGCAGCGTCCTTCCTTTCCCTGCACTCGTATATCTGCACGCCTTCGGCGGAGACAATCATCGCCAGCGACTCGCCCGCGGCAACCTGGATCGCGTCCGGCACATCGGCCAGCGGCATGACCGTCCCGGGACCGGCGCAGCCGACGACGGCAAGTGTGAGCACCGCGCTGGCGAGCTTCATCGAGTGATACATGCATTCCTCCCAGCAGATTGCAGCGATTGTACATGCGCCGGGAAGCGCCGCTCGGGAACGCCACGCTCCCGGGGCTGACCCGTCAGCCTTCGATATTGCGCATCCAGTCCGCCACGCCGAACAGCTGCCGCGAGAGGGTTTCGCGCAGCGCCCGATCCTCGATGACCTCTTCGAGCGCACCATTCATGCACAGCATCCAGGCGTCGCGCTCCGCGGCGCCGATCGGAAACGGCAGGTGACGCCGGCGCAGCCGGGGATGCCCGCGCTCCTGTGAATAGGCCTCGGGACCGCCCAACCATTCGGCGAGAAACTTCTTGAACAGGCTCCTGATGCCGCTCAGATCGGCGGGATGCATCGCGCGGATGGTCTGCGCCTCCGGCAAGGTGTCCATGCGGTCATAGAACAGATCGACGATGCGATCGACGGCAGCCTGGCCGCCGATTGCCTGAAAGGGAGATGTCACGTTTGAATCAACCTCCGTCATGAGCGCGGAGAGGAAAATCCAACCGAAGCAACTTTGCTCCGACCAAATCCGAACTGCCCGCCCTCAGTCGGACAGGTAATACTCGATCGTCGATACCACCCTCACCTTCTTGATGTGCGGGGTATTCATGTCGCGGTCGCTGACCGTGAACTGACCCTGGTTTGCAGTCTTGATCTTGCCCAGCCGGCTGTTGGAATCCGCAGCGAACCTTTCGGCGACTTCGCGCGCCTTGCGCGTTGCCTCTTCGATCATCCCCGGCTTGATGTCGTTGAGTTCGGTAAAGAGATATTCGGTACGCTGAAAGTTGTCTCCACCGAAGGCAATGCCCTGCTTGCCGAGCTCCGCGAGATCGTTCCGGGCGGCGCGCACCTCATCGATCCGCTCGGTATAGACGGTGATCACCTGGCTCGCCGTATAGCGCAGCTGCACCGGCTCATTGCCTCCGTAGCGCTGCGCCAGCTTGTCGGTGACTTCCGGAGCGGCGACGGTGATCTCCTCGCGCTCGAAGCCCCGCGTCTCCAGGAAATCGACGATGCGATCGACATCGGCTTCGAGCTTCGAATAGAGCGCCGAGAGATCCGCATCCGCACCGCTGAAACCGATCGGCCAGATGGCGATATTGGCGGGCACTTCGCGCTCGGACAGGCCCTTCACCGACACCACGCGCTCGTATTCCTTGAAGCGGATTGCGCTCGATCCGAGCGTGGAACCGAGGATGGCGAGTCCGAGGGCAATGAACCCACCGAGCACGAGAGCGGCCTTTACGTTACGATCCATCGATGACCTCCACGCGCCGGGCGAGATGCTCGCGCCTGCTCAGCATACCCTGTTCCCGCCCGCCAGACATGCGATCACGAGCCGCGGCCGACGAGTCCGCGCAGCACGAGCGCGTTGTTGTGCTTCTCATCCCTCGCGCCGTAGACCAGCGTCACCTTCCCCTTGCGCGACAGCTTCCTCAACTCCGCCAGAGCCTCACTGCCCTCGAGTTCAGCGCGATACCTGGCCTGGAACCCGGACCAGCGCTCGGGGTCATGGCCAAACCACTTGCGCAGTTCGGTCGATGGAGCGATGTCCTTCAGCCACAGATCGATCTTCGCCTCCTCCTTCTTCATTCCGCGGGGCCAGATGCGATCGACCAGGATGCGCATGCCATCATCCCGCGCCGGCTTCTCGTAGACTCTCTTCAGGGATATGCTCATCGCAACCTCCGCTGTTGCCCCCCGTCCCCTAGCGTCGCTGCAGAAGCCAGACGTTCTCCCAGGCAGCGCACTTCCCCTTCAGGCCACCGGGAACCTCCCGCGCCTCGCGCAGCGTGAGTTCGTAGGCATCACCATAGTGGCCGCGCACTTCTCCCTCGTCGATGGAGAATGGCGGCCCCTCCATCAGCGTCTGATCGTAGACGAAGCAGATCAGGAGCTGCGGTGCACTGCCGGTGACCGCGCGCAGATGGGCCGTATAGCGCTGACGCATCTCACCGGGAAGCGCGACCAGAGCCGCCCGGTCATAGACCGCGTCGATCCCGCCAAGAATTTCACGCGACAGTGCGAAAACATCGCCAGCGAAGATGTCTACACCCGGAGCGCCATAGTGCTTCAATGCTCCCAGCTCCGTGATCGTCGGCTCGACGCCGCTCTCGTCGAACCACTGGCGAACCGCCGACTCGCTCAACTCGGCGCCGGCGACCCGATACCCCTCGGAAAGCAGCCAGGCGAGATCCCGCGTCTTGCCGCATAGCGGCACGAACACCCGGCCGCCCGGCGCCAGACCGAGTTCGCCGAAGTGCTTCACCAGCAGTGCGTTGGGCACTCCTTCGTGGAAGCCGATCTCATTGCTCTCCCATTTGCGATGCCAGAAACCCGCTTCCATCATAATCTCCAGAGACCAGAAAACCAGAACCGGACCGGCACGCGCTCAGTCGCGCATTGCCTGCGCGTGCCAGGCGATGTGCTCGCCGATGAAGCTGGCGATGAAGTAATAGCTGTGATCGTAGCCCGGCTGCATGCGCAGCTCGAGGGGGTACCCCGCCGCTGCCGCCGCCGCGCGCAACAGCTCCGGTCGCAGCTGACCCTCCAGGAATTCGTCGGCATCTCCCTGGTCTATGAGCAGTGGCCGAGGAGAGACTCCCATCTCGAGGGAGGCTTCCCCTCGAAGCAGTTCGACGGCGTCGTAGCGTTGCCACGCCGCACGATCATCACCCAGGTAATGAGAGAACGCCTTCTCTCCCCATGGCACCTGGGATGGCGCCACGATGGGAGAGAACGCGGACACGCTGCGGTAGCGTCCAGGATTGCGCAGCGCGATCACCAGCGCGCCATGCCCGCCCATCGAATGGCCGCTGATGGCGCGCGTGTCCGTCGCCGGCAAACCGGCTTCGACCAGGGCCGGCAGCTCATCGACGATGTAGTCGTACATGCGGTAGTGCCGCGCCCAGGGCTGCTGCGTCGCGTTGACGTAGAAACCGGCGCCCTTGCCGATGTCATAGCCTTCGCCGTCGGCGACCTCATCCCCACGCGGGCTGGTATCAGGGGCGACCACGATCACCC
The DNA here is from genome assembly GCA_034002745.1 of Gammaproteobacteria bacterium. GTDB lineage: Bacteria > Pseudomonadota > Gammaproteobacteria > SZUA-140 > SZUA-140 > JAITWN01. The sequence continues at coordinate 129,106 of JAVEZY010000003.1, read as the reverse complement.
CGTGCTCGGCTGCGTAGCGCTGCGCACCGGCCTTGGTGATGAAGTTCTGTTCGGTGCAGGTCAATCCGGACAGCCAGTAGAGTACCGGCAGCCGCTCCCGCTTTGCCTGTGGCGGTAGATAGACCGCGAAGTTCATCGTGCAGCCCAGGGCTTTCGACTGGTGGCGGTACACATCCTGCCAGCCGCCGAAACAGGCGCGATGCTCCATGCGTTCCATGTCAGTCTCTCCTGATTGTCCTGCGGGCCAGCCGCCAGCGGCCGCCTGCTCAGTAATGTACGACGCTGCGGATCGACTTGCCTTCATGCATCAGCTCGAAGGCCCGGTTGATGTCCTCCAGCGGCATGGTATGGGTGACGAACGGCGCCAGCTCGATATCGCCCCTCATCGCCTCCTCCACCATACCCGGCAGTTCGGAACGCCCCTTCACTCCGCCGAACGCGGTTCCCAGCCAGCGCCGCCCGGTGACGAGCTGAAACGGCCGCGTGGAGATCTCCTGGCCGGCGCCGGCAACACCGATGATCACCGACTGACCCCAGCCGCGGTGCGCACATTCGAGCGCGGCGCGCATCACGTTGACGTTGCCGATGCACTCGAAGGAGTGATCGACGCCCCAGCCGGTCATGTCGATGATGACCTGCTGGATCGGCTTCTCGTGATCGTTCGGATTGACGCAGTCGGTGGCGCCGAATTTCTTCGCAAGCTCGAACTTGGCCTGGTTGGTGTCAACGCCGATGATGCGCCCGGCCTTTGCCCGCCGCGCGCCCTGTATCACTGCAAGGCCGATGCCGCCGAGGCCGAAGACAGCGACCGAATCGCCCTCCTGGACCCTGGCGGTGTTATGTACCGCGCCGAGACCGGTCGTCACGCCACAGCCGAGCAGACAGACCTGCTCCGGATTGGCGTCCGGATTGATCTTCGCCAGTGAGACTTCCGCCACCACAGTGTATTCACTGAAGGTGGAACACCCCATGTAGTGGTAGATCGGTTGGCCTTGGTAGGAGAAGCGGCTGGTGCCGTCCGGCATCACGCCCTTGCCCTGCGTCGCCCGTACGGCCACGCACAGATTGGTCTTTCCCGATTTGCAGAACAGGCACTCGCCGCATTCGGCGGTGTACAGTGGAATCACGTGGTCGCCGGGCTTGACGCTGGTCACCCCCTCGCCCACCTCGACCACGACGCCCGCGCCCTCGTGACCGAGCACAGCCGGAAACAGCCCCTCGGGATCATCGCCCGAAAGCGTGAACGCGTCGGTATGGCAGACACCGGTATGGGTGATCTTCACCAGAACCTCGCCCATCTTCGGCGCCGCGACATCAATCTCGACGATCCGTAGCGGCTCTCCTGCGGCGAATGCGACGGCAGCGCGGGATTTCATGGGGAATTCCTCCTTTACTTGAGATAGGAACGGACCAGCGCGACAGCGGCATCGATGCCGTCCTTGCGCTTGCCCGACGATGTTCCGGCCGACTGCCCCAACTCCTCGCGCAGGTGGCTCTCCAGCACCGACGACATCAGGCCGTTGACCGCGCCGCGCACCGCGGCAAGCTGCTGCAACACCGGTCCGCAGTCGCTTCCGGCCTCCAGCGCGCGCTCCAGCGCATCGAGCTGACCGCGGATGCGACGCACGCGCGCCAGCGCCTTCTTCTTTTCTGCGGGTGAATGCGGCATTTCCGTCATCCGGCCATATACTGGGGGAGAGTATATTCGCGAACAAACGTCAAATGCCAGCGGCGCGGCATGCGTACGCGTCGCCCCTCAGAGCCAGCGACGCACCCTGCTGCAATATGCCGCGTACTCCTCCGGGAACCGCTCGAACAGCACTCTCTCCTCGACACCGATCTGGAAACGGTTCATGTAGAGAATGAAAACCAGGGGCCCGGCGAGCAGCCACAACGAGGACAGGTACACAGCCCAGGCGACGAGCAGCAGTAGCAAACCGACATACATGGGGTTGCGCGTCACGCGGTAGATTCCCGTCACTACCAGTGCCGAAGCCCGCGCGGGATGCAGCGGATTGATGCTCGTGCGCGCGCGCCGGAATGCGTACAGGCCAGCAAGGTCGAAGACGAGGGCGACCAGGGCGATCGCCGTCGCCACCGCGATGCGCGGCGCGGCCGGAACCTCGACGACCGGAACGAAGGACTGTGCCCACCACATGAGCACGCCGATCATCACGGCGATCACCGGTGGAGGAACGAAGGGCTTCCCGCTCACGGGCGAGTCTGGCCGTCGCCGGACTCGTCTCCAGACCACTGCGGATTCCAGACCACCTCCCACAGATGTCCGTCAGGATCCTGGAAATATCCGGAGTAACCACCCCAGAACGTCACATGCGCAGGCCTGACGATGGTTGCCCCGGCATCTGCCGCCTTCGCCATCGCGACATCAACCGCCTCCCTGGAGGAAACGTTGCATCCCAGCGTCATCTCGGTTGCGCTGGGAGAGCCTGGGGAAAGCCCGGCGTCATGTGCAATGCTGGTTCGCGGCCACAGGGCCAGGCGCAGGCCATGCTGAAGCTCGAA